>DAOTJI010000087.1:0-10061 GCA_035448625.1 Smithellaceae bacterium
AGAAGGAAATGGAGGACGCGATCCTGGCGGGCGTCCCCGCCGTTTTCACGATAGAACTGGATGTCTATGAAGAAAGGCCCTATTGGCGGGACCGGCATATCCTCCGCAAGGAAATCCGCCGTACCATCAAATACGACAATCTGAAAAAGAATTTCCTGGTTACCACAAACGGCCTGGAACAACCGGCGATTCTGCCGAGTTTTGAAAGCGCGCAGAAAGCGATGGCGGAGTTGAACGGAATTCCCGTGGTTGCCTTTTCCAATCTGACCCGCGGCGAACGCTACTATGCGCAGGTCCGGGTCAAAATCGACCGGGTGCGTCTGCCGTTCAGGATGGAATACGTGTTGTTCTTTGTCTCCCTCTGGGACTTTGAAACCCCCCTGTACAAGATCCGTTTTGCCTACGAGTAATCACGGGGGCGGGGAAGGGTGATGCCGCGAGCTCATGAGCTTGAAAAAAAACGCCGGAAAAATCTATCTCGATGAACGGGAGTTGAGAAAGCGCCGTCGCGAGCGCATCATCATGCTGGTGGTCGGCTGCCTGGCGATTGTCTTTACGATTCTGGCCAGCCAGCTGTCCGCCCGGAAAGAGCTGCCGATCTCGGCGAACATTCTCGTTTACGGTCTGACCAGCATCAACGTCATCCTGATTTTGCTTCTGCTGTTTCTGATCGTCCGCAATGTTTTCAAGCTGTTTTCCGAGCGGCGCAAGGGGGTGATCGGCTCGAAGCTGCGCACCAAGCTGGTTGCCGCGTTCGTGGGCCTGTCCCTGGTTCCGACGATTTTGCTTTTTTTATTTGCCATCAACTTTCTTTCCTATTCGATCGAATTTTGGTTCAACATCAAAATCGGCGATGCCCTGGCGCGATCTTTGGAAGTCGCGCAGGTGTACTACGCGCAGGCCGAGGACCTGGCCAAGTTCAACGCCCGCCAAATCAGCACGGAAATCACCCGAAACCGCCTCTACGAGGTGGACCGGACCGATTACCTGAACCATTTTCTTTCCCAGCGCCAAAAGAACTACAAGGTGGCGCGCGTGGAGGCGTATTTTGATTTCAACAACAAGAGCATCGTATTTGCCGATGGAGAGGAAACGGCAGCCAACGCCGTAACCCTTTCTCCGAAAATGCTGGAAGACATCTACTCCGGGAAGGAAATATCCCTGGTGACGACCACCCGGAGCGGAGAGGCCGTGGTCGGCGTGGCGCCGGTTTTTTCCTATGCCGTTGCGACGGAGGTCATCGGACGGGTTTGCGTCAGCAATACGGTTCCCCAGGGGTTGGTGGACAAACTCAGGAGCATCGCCGACGCGTCGGAGCAGTACGGACAGATCAAGCTGCTGAAAAATCCGATCAAGTTCAATTACATCGTCACCCTGTCGATCGTGACGCTCGCGATCATTTTCCTCGCGACGTGGTTCGGCCTGTCGCTGGCCCAGAGCATTACGAACCCCATTCAGGATCTCGTTACGGCGACCAATCGAATTACCCGGGGAGATCTGACCAGCCGCATCGACATCGAGGCCGACGACGAGGTCGGCCTTTTGGTCAAGTCCTTCAATTCCATGACGGACGATCTGCAAAAGAGCAAGGCGGGCCTGATCGAGGCCAATACGTCGCTGGAAGAGCGGCGCAAGTACATGGCCGCCATTCTGCGCAATGTCTCGGCGGGAATCATCTCCCTTGACCGCAACGGAACCATCACCACCATCAACCGCGCCGCGGAGGCCATGTTCGGGATTGACGCCTCCCCGTATCTGTTCCGGAATTACCGGGAGCTGTTGCATGAGGATCATCTCGCCCTGGTGGATTCCTTTTTGCAGGAAATGAAGGAAAACCGCATGCGAATTCTGGAAAAGCATCTGGAGCTGACGCTGCGGGATAAGGTGTTGACGATTCTGCTGACCCTGACGACCATCGAGGACGAGGAAGGCAACGACTCCGGCATCGTCGTGGTGTTCGAGGATTTGACGAAGCTGCAGATGGCGGAGCGTGCCGCGGCCTGGCGGGAAGTGGCCCGGCGCATGGCGCATGAAATCAAGAACCCGCTTACGCCCGTGCAGCTCTCCGCCCAGCGGCTGCAGCGGAAATACGGCGATAAGCTGGGCGAGGAGGGATCGGTCTTTAAGGAGTGCACACAGACCATCATCGATCAGGTGGACGTGCTGAAGAATCTGGTGAATGAATTTTCCCGCTATGCGCGCATGCCGGTGACGACGCCGGCCCCTAATGATCTCAACGCGGTGGTCTCCGAAGCCGTGATGCTTTTTGTGGATGCGCACAAAGACATCCACTTCGAATTCCGTCCGGCGGAGGGGTTGCCGAAGTTCAACCTGGATGCCGAACAGATCAACCGGGTCATGGTGAATCTGCTGGACAACGCCGTGGCGTCCCTGAACAAGCAGACGGGACATATCGGCATTCTGATCCGGTATGACGAGGCGCACAAGAAAGTGGTGGTCGCCGTGGCCGACGACGGCGTGGGCGTTCCGGCCGGCTACAAGCGAAAAGTGTTTGACCCGTATTTTTCAACCAAAAAGTCGGGAACGGGCCTGGGACTGGCCATTGTGAGCTCGATTATCTCGGACCACAAAGGCACGGTTACCGTCAGCGACAACCACCCGACGGGAACGATCGTATCTTTTCAGTTGCCCGTCCACGAAGTTTAATTTATAAGAGACGCGGCGTTGGGTGAAGATGATGAACGAAACCATACTGGTCGTGGATGACGAAGTCAGCATTGGTCAATCGCTGAAAGCCATCCTGGAAGACGAAGGCTATCAGGTGCTGGTGGCCGGCAGCGGCGAGGAGGCTCTTCGGATTGTGACCGAAGAAATGCCCCATCTTGTCCTGCTGGATATCTGGCTGCCCGGCATGGACGGCCTGGAAACCCTCAAAGCCGTCCGCGCCGCCCACCCGAACATGCTCGTCATTATGATGTCCGGCCACGGCACCATCGAGACGGCCGTGAAAGCGACCAAACTGGGCGCTTTTGACTTTATCGAAAAACCGCTGTCGCTGGATAAGGTAATGATCCTGGTGAACAACGCGTTGAATCTGGTTCGCCTGGAAGAAGAAAACATCCTGCTCAAGCAGAAAGTGTCCCACCAGTACGAACTGACCGGGACCAGCCCGGTCATTACCGAACTCAAGGAAATGATCGGCATCGTCGCGCCGACCAACGCCTGGATTCTGATCATGGGCGAAAACGGGACGGGAAAAGAGCTGGTGGCGCGTTCCATTCATCACCTGAGCCGGCGCTCCCACAAACCGATCGTGGAAGTCAACTGTGCGGCCATCCCCGAGGAATTGATCGAGAGCGAACTGTTCGGGCACGAAAAGGGCGCCTTCACCGGGGCGACGGAGAAGAAACGCGGCAAGTTTGATCTGGCCCACGAGGGGACGATATTTCTGGATGAGGTGGCGGATATGAGCCTGAAGGCCCAGGCCAAGATTCTGCGGATTCTCCAGGAGAAAAAATTTGAAAGGGTCGGCGGGAACAAACTGATCGACATGGACGTAAGGGTTCTGGCTGCGACGAACAAGGACCTGGAGAAGGAAATGGAAGCGGGACGCTTCCGGCAGGATCTGTACTACCGGCTGCACGTTATTCCCCTGCGGGTTCCGCCGCTGCGCGACCGAAAAGAGGACATCGTTCACCTGACGGAGCGGTTTCTGCTGGACTTCGCCGCCAAGGAAGGACAGCCGCCAAAGACCCTGACCGACAAAGCCCTGGAAAAATTAATGGCGCATGACTGGCCCGGCAATGTCCGCGAGTTGAAAAATATCATCGAACGGCTGATTATTCTGACGCCGTCCAACGAAATCCGGGCGGAGGACATTCCCGAACTCAGCATCAAAACCGAAACGGAAGAGCCTTCTCAGGAAGCTGCCGCAACGGCCGGTGATTCGCTCCGGGACGCCCGGCTGGATTTCGAGCGGCAGTTTATTTTGAAAAAACTGGAAGAGTACGACGGCAATATCTCCAGAACCGCCGAAGCCATCGGCCTGGAACGCAGCAATCTGCACAAAAAGCTCAAAGCCTTGAAAGTAGCGGTAAAAGAATAGGTTATGGGCGATAGGCAAGAGGTGCATCTGTCCTATAGCCCATCGCCTAATTATCTATTCCTTATGGTAAGCTGAAACAAACAGACTGCCATGTTTATTGAAAATGCTTGACTTCAATTGATAATAAGCACAATTTGCGTCTAAACGGACACTGGCATGATACCCCATACATTGCTGACAGTATTTTTAGCTTATACGATGAATTATTTGTTAAATTATTTTTTCACACCCAGCTTAGTTGCGTTGTCCTTCAGCAATTCAATCAGGGTGCGCGCATTGGCCGAAGGGAAATTGATTAAGGCCACGTAATCACATCCGGTGATTTCGGCAATCGCCCTCCCTTGGGGATTATGAAAATTGTCGATGATCATGTCCGGTTTCATCCGGGCGTATTCCATCACTTTGTTTGGACTTAACTCATCCGCGCTGAAGACACCGATGATGTCGAATCCCAGCCACTTCACAAAAGGGACCTGGTATTTCTGAACCAGGACTCTTTTTTGGCTGATATTATTATTTTGGGCCTGCCGTTGAATATCGGCCAATACCTTGTCCAGCGTTTTTTCCCAGGAGGCTTCCTTTTTTTGCGTCCCCATTTTTTCGGCCAGAAGTCTTGCCTGTTTTTTCAGGTTGTCCGGGTCATTGCTGGTAACAATAACCATCATTTTCTCCCGGGGCAATCCGGCGGCAACGGCGAGTTTTCTGACAAACGGCTCATAACCGCCATAAACAAGCAGACACGCGGAATGAAGCCTGGCGATATCCGACGGCCGGTAGTCATATTCCGCGGGATGCTTCAGTTCAAACGGCGCCAGGACGCGCACTTCATCTGCTCCGGCAGCTTCCGCGATGGCGCCTGTCCAGCTGGTTGAAGCCGTAACGATGATTTTATCATCCGCACATGTCGCACCGGTTGACAGCAAAATACAGAAGACGGCCGTGAATAGGTGGCAGATAGAGAAAGCGCGTTTTTTGAATGCGTTCATGCGTGATTTCACCTCCTGATGGACTTTACGATATGACCATAAATCGCGGCCAGGCAAACCATCAGCACGGCGGCGAGCGTGATGCTGGCGCCGCTTGGGCAATCATAAGCCATTGAAAAGGCGACTCCTCCCACCTGCGATAAAATGCCGAAGAAGGCGGAAAGGATCAACGCGCCACGAAGGCTTTTGGCAATGGAAAGCGCCGCAATGGCGGGAAGCAGGACCGCCGCATCAACCAGCAAAACTCCAACCATGCGTATATTGACGCCGATGGCCAGACCGGTCAGCAGCAAAAGCGCGTTGCGAATTCCTTTGGCTGGGACACCGAGGCTTTCGGCCAATTCCTGGTTGAACAACACCATCTGGATCTCGCGATAAAAGAGGAAGAATACGAGAATCATCAAAACACCGAGCCCCCCGATCACCCAGATCTCAATCGTACTCAGTGCCAGTATGCTGCCTGAAAAAAGTGCAAAGGCGTCCATCGCCGGAACACCGGCTTTGTAAAATATCAGGAAAGCCAGTCCCAGAGATCCCGTCATGAAAAGCACGCCGCTCACGCCGGTGTCCATATTTAAGAAATCACCTGCGGGGCCGAGGAGTAATGAGGCCAGGAGAATACCCACCATGGCGCCGACAAGGGGTGAAAATCCAAGAACCATCGCAATGGCGGCGCCCAGCAGACCGATATGCATCAGGGCAAAGCGGATCGTGGTCAGGTTCAGGTTTAAAATGACCACGCCCAACAGGGAGAGCCCTGCTCCGGAAAGAAAAGCGCCAATCAAGGCCTTTTGAAATAGAGGAATAGTCAGAAAATCAAATAAAGACATTTATCGTTCTTCCAAGCGACCATTCTTTAGTAGAAGGATGCGGTCACTCATCCCTTCCAGGTGCTCCGGATCGTGACTGATCATGATCAGCGTCAGGTGATGTTTCAACTGGATGGTTCGGATCAGTTCGATAATTTCCGCCTGTGATCCGTGATCCAGATAGGTGCTGGGCTCGTCCAGAAGCAGGATTGGCGCTTCACGAACCAGCGCTCGGCCAATGGATACCTTCTGCTGTTCTCCGCCGGAGAGGAGATGCACCTCCTGCCATTCCTTGTGTGACATCCCTATTTCCTGCAGAATCTCACTTACTTTTTGACGGTCCTGCATGGTCGGGCGCTTAAAAAAGCCAAGACCTTTGCTCCATCTCCCCATAAGGACAGCATCATGAACGGAAACCGGCATTTTCCCCGGCGTATGCAATTGGGGCACATATCCAATCTGACATCTCACCAACCTGCGCACGCGGGGCGTATCCAGCATTTGTCCCTGCACACTCACAGAGCCCGCAAGCGGCGCAATTAACCCCAGAATAACCTTGAACAAGGTTGTTTTGCCCGCTCCGTTTTTTCCTGCAATGCCTAAAGCCTCGCCATGCCATACCATTAAATCGAGTTTATGTAATACCGGATGACGGCCATATCCGGCAACAAGACCACGAATTTCGACGACTGCCTCCTGCGTCATATCTTCTCCGCGATCAGATAATATTCCGTGGCGTCGTCGCGCCATTCTTTGACATGGAATCCACAACGGGTGATGGTTTTGGATAAAATCATCGCGGGACCCAAGAGATCCTGCCGGATCAGATCGTGAGAAGATGATCCATGGATGCTGTTGATGAACTCTCTGCTGGCAAAATGATTGACGGCCAGTATGCCTCCTTTTTTCAGTACGCGATGCAGTTGAGACAACGCCAACGGTTTGTCTTGAAAATGCGGATAAACACCGTTGCAGACCGCAATATCCACCGAGGCATCTTGCAGATTCAGCAAATGGACATCTCCATGCAAAATCTCCAATCCGGCGCCGAATCGGGAAGAATATTTTTCCTGCACTATTGACAGCATCCGAGCCGATAAATCCATGGCAATCACTCTGTCTGGATTATAAGAAAAAATGTGCGGGATGAGCAAACCGGTCCCCGTTCCTACATCCAGCACGGTTTTTTCCGAATCAATGTTCAGTTTACGAAGAAAGGTCAGCACCACTTCCGGCTTGGGAGACGGGCCTTTTGCATCCCAGCTGTCTGATAATTCATCGAAGAATTTTGCCCGCGCTAAATCAACTTTTACTTTTTGCATTCAATCTACCTTATCATTTTTAAAATATGATATGAACTCCCAAAAGACAGTTAATACCGGGCATGGGATAATCTTTTTTATAAGCATAATTGACATTGGTCAGATTTTCTCCGGCCAGAAACACATCTCCTCGCACCTTGGGTGATTGTAGTTTAAAGTCCCAGCTGATTTTGCCGTTTAAAATCCAGAATCCGTCTATTTTGGTGATGCTGGCTCCCCCATAATTCAGACTGCGATTATTGGCGACATACTGGGAATCCTGATAGGTTGTATCCAGGCTTATTTTTAAATGTTGAAAAAGGCGCAGATTGCCACCGGCCGATGCTGTCCATTGGGGGGCGTAAGGCAGGTTGTCCGGAGATCGTTCATAAATCCAGGTGCCGCCTGTAAACCACGAAAGGTCTTTAATCGGTTCGACTGTCAGAGTTGCCTCTATGCCTTGCGTTTCAAAGTTCGCGATATTTTCATAGTGAGGTGGAGCGGGGCTGGTAATCATAATCAGACGATGGCTGCCTTTATCATGGAACCATGTCAGATCGGCGTGAACTTTCTGGCCCAAAAAGCGACTGATACCTGCTTCCAGATGATCGACAGTTTCAGGATCAAGGTCTTTCCAACGCACATTGTTACCCCAGAACATGTTGGATTGGGCGACTACGTAAAGTCCCGGATAATTAATGCCTCTGCCGTAGAACAGATGAATATCCGTCAACGGATCTCTTAGGACAAGACCTGCCTGCGGAGCCCATTGGGCGTCGAAATCGCTGTGATTGTAATAACGAACACCTGCAGAGGGGATCAATGCCCATTCTTTAATTAGCCGAAATTGGTGACTGAGTGACAAATAGGGTGACAGGATGCGAAATGTATCACGGGAGAAGTTGCTGTCCGGCCGGGACAGTTCCCGGTCGATGGTGACGGTTCCGGATGTGCAATCCCAATCGGCTCCCGTTGTCAGTGTGCCGCCGGTCCAGGGCTTGAATACCTCCCGGGCCCGAATGCCGTAATTATCGAACTTGGTAATCGTATCATAATGGAAAAGACCGGCAAGATCGTATTGATCCTTCCAGTTTGCTTCGCCGTTGTTCCAGTAAACCTTCCAATCGCCTTTGACAATATCATAGGCATGCGTCAGGGTTGCAATGGCCAGATTGTCCTGGGTTTTGAAAGTTCCTTGCCTTTCCTGAGGACGATTTTCCGGACCCGGATCATCAGCGGAGTTATGGGTTGCATTGACTGTAAAAGAAACCTTCCATTTATCGGAAAGTTGATGGCCTATGTGTCCAAAGTAATCCTGAAGTTCACCTCCCGCGTTTTCCCTGTGTCCGCTGGACTGTTTGAAGCTTTGCAGTAGATAATAATCCGTATTTTTTATTTTGCCGCCATGCTCAACGGTTTCGATAAGTGTCTTATAGGATCCGCCGGCGAAATTCAAGCGCGTGAAAAAACCTTCTTCCTTTTGACTTTTCGTGATCATGTTTACGGCGCCGGCGGTCATGTTGCCAAAAAGGACAGGCTGGGCGCCTTTATAAACTTCGATTTTATCCGCAATATCCACACTCATGGTATCCATCAAGGGATGCGTCCAGATCCCGGCGAATTTAGGCACGCCATCCACCAGCATCTGAATTTCCGCGCCGGGGCGAGAACTGCCCATACCCCGGATGTAAATGGCTCCGCCGTCGCCGCCGCCAAAGCTTCCCACAAAATTATGGCGGGAGATGACGACGCCCGGCGTGTGCCTCAATGCCGACGGCAGATCCTGCGCGTTTAAGTCATCAATTTGTTTCTTACTGACGGTTGTGACTTGATTCCCCGCATCCGTTACCCGGTTTCCTTCGATAATCGGCGATGCCACAACAACCACTTCATCCATCCGAATGGATTCTTCCGGCTTTTGATCGGCGGCAGACACCGGATATTGAAGGAAGAATAAAACGAATGCACACAGTAACCAAAATAGATGACGCTTCACGATGATACTCCTTCCGAACGGAAATGAATTATTCGCTTGATTCATGATGATTACTGAAAGAGTGAAAGCAATCATTGTGCTACGAATAAGCTTTTCGTGCCATAGAGTGTTGCGGATGTCAATAAATAATGTTGTTCAATAACGGGAAAAGTTAATTAAAATATATTACTTGACCCATTGATGTTATGTTTTATATAAAAAAGTAAATCTTTTATTCGGGGATGGTGATGATGACTTCTAAACTGGTACGATTTGGCGTGTCGCTGGAAGAGGAATTGCTTACTCAATTCGACCGGCTAATCAAGCAGAGAAAGTACACCAACCGCTCTGAAGCTCTCCGCGATATGATCCGGGAAGAACTGATCAAGAAAGAATGGACGGAAAACAAGGAAGTGACCGGAGCGATTACGCTGGTTTATGATCATCACACAAGAAAACTGGTTACAAAAGTGCTTGATGTTCAACATGACTATCATACCTGCATTCTGTCCAGCCAGCATATTCATCTGGATCATCACAATTGTTTTGAAATCATTGTGACCAAGGGTAAATCGAAGGAAATCGAAGAACTTTATCAGAAATTAAAATCCATCAAAAGCGTGAAACACGCTGGTTTCATGATGGCGACCAAAGGAAATCATTTAACCTGAATAAAGAAATATACTTCCATTTTTAAAAGCTGTCAGCGTCTCCTATAGACCTAGCTGGCGCTCTCTTTCCATAATCAAATACATTAAGGAGGCATTATAATGCACCTCATGTTGATGAAAATCTTCCTTGGCCTGATCGCATTTGTTATTTTCTGCTCTTCCCCGCTACATGCAGCTACGGAACTGCGCACCGCTTTGGTCATCGGTAACAGTTCATACAGTTCAGGTCCTTTGAAGAACCCTGTCAACGATG
>DAOTJI010000088.1:0-9825 GCA_035448625.1 Smithellaceae bacterium
AGCGGAAGTCATCTTTTCTTTTAAGGCGGTATTCTCGTCCATCAATACTTCCAACCATTACTCATGGTTCGACAGGCTCACCACTCGACAGGCTCACCACTCGACAGGCTCACCATGACACAACTTTTTGTCACCCTGAGCCGGCCGAAGGGCGACAGGGCCTGCCCTGAGTTTATCGAAGGGCCCACCAAGACAATTGCCCTATCAGCGGGGCTAAAGCCCCGCACTACACTGCCCATCGCCCATGCCCCGTAGGGAACGGTTTAAAACCGTTCCCTACATTTCTTTTCCCTATTGCCCATCAATCATTACGCATGACCCTTTATATTCTTCCCATACGCTTCTCAGGACGTCCGGCCGGTTTGTAAAAATCCCGTCAATCCCGAGGTCCAGCAACCGCCGCATATTTTTTTCGTCATTGACTGTGTAGATATGCACGGGAATGCCGTGAAGTTTCAAATCGGAAAGCCACTTTTCGCCGAGCTCGCGGAGCGAACAGTTGAAGGCGTCGGCGCCAAGGCATTGAACAATCTCCGAGGGCAGGCGCAAGCCGTGCTGCTTCTTTTCATAGAGCACGGCCACGGGCGTCAGCGCATCGATCTGTTTGAAATGCAAAATGGCGCGGGAATCAAAGCTGGAATACACAACGTGCTCCCGCATGCCGGTTTCATCGACAATTTTGAGGCATCGCTCCTCGATCCCGCCGGAAACGGCATCCGTTACCGCCTCCGTTTTCACCTCGATGTTGACGGCAATTCTGTCCTTGCAGAGCGCCAGAACTTCCGTAAGCGCCGGAATGCGCTCCCCCGTAAATTTTTTGTGAAACCAGCCGCCGGCATCGAGTTTTCGCAACCGGATGAACGGGTAATCGGCGATCCTTCCCCGGCCGTCCGTGCAGCGCGAGATGTTTTCATCATGAAAGACCACCACTTCCCCATCCGCCGTAAGCTGGACATCCAGCTCCACCATATCGGCCCTCATGTCGATCGCTGCCCTGAAGGCGGGCATGGTATTTTCCGGATAATAGGCCGACGCCCCGCGATGGGCAATAACGGCAAACGCGGCTCTTCCCCTCGCTTCCCGGGATGCCCGGTTGCTTTGCCGGTCTTCAGGATAGATCAATGCATGATAGGGTATGGCCATAGGCAGCCCCGCTTTGCTTTTCGGTGTCCGGTTTTTTAACATATTTGCCTGCAGAGTTCTTCAACTATTTTATCGTTTACAAAAAACGGGGAAAAAGGTACGTACCGCATCAGGATATCGATTGGTTTTCATTTCTGACGGACAGGGAGGAAAATATGAAAGTACTTGGCATCATGGGAAGTCCACGTGTCGGAGGGAACAGCGATATTCTCCTCGGCCAGGCCCTGGAAGGCGCCAAAGCAGCCGGAGCCGATGTGAAAAAAATCATCCTGGCCCGGAAAGAGATTGCCGGATGCAGAGACTGCAAGAAGTGCAACAAAACGGGAATCTGCGCCCTGAAGGATGATATGGCCGAAATTCAGGAGCAAATTCTGGAAGCCGGCGCCGTCATCCACAGCGTTCCCGTTTATTTCTGGACGATGACCTCGCAGATGAAAGCCTACCTGGAACGCTGGTGCGTCTTTTTCGACGCGGAATGGAAATGGCAGAAAGCCTACTATCCCAAAATGAAGGGCAAGCGCATCGGCCTCATCACGGTCTGCGGAGATCCGGATCCGCACACAGCCGACCCCATCGTCCACAGTTTCCGAATGACCGCGGAAATGACCAGACTGAACTGGCTGGGCTGCGTGATGGCTTCCGCTACCGACAAGGGGGAAATCGCCGGCAACGAGGCCGCCCTCTCGGAGGCGTTTGATCTGGGGAAAAAAGCCGCAGCGCCGGTGTCATGATTTTTTAAATCCGGAAGATTGCGCGCCGGCTGCGAAGAGCTTCCACGGCGGGTCAAAAGAATTTGGCGACCAGATCGGTGGAAGATTGACGTCCGATTTTGTCGAAATGGTTTGTGAGGAATTCCCCGGCCTTTTCCCGGCCGATATTAAACAGGTATTGCAGAAATTCCATATCCAGATTCATTTTGCTCGACGCGGAGAGCTTCGCCATGACTTCCTCGGCGTCGATGGTGTGGATAAACGTGTGCTTGTGCTTGGACGAATCCAGCTCGCCTTTTTCGATTAAAGACGTAATAAAATAAATAGCCCGCATTTCCCGCATCAGGCTGGAATTGAAGCTGAGCGTGTTGATCCGGTCGAAGATCTCGTTAGTGGTGCGGGGAACTTCGGGGATGTTGATCGGGTTGATCTGGACGATCAGGACGTCGCGGCAGTCGGTGTCATAGATCACGGGGAAAATCGGCGGATTCCCCATATAGCCGCCGTCCCAGTAGTACTGGCCTTCGATTTCAGGCGCCTGCGTCAGGTAAGGCAGGCAGGCGGAGGCCATAATCATGTCCGGCGTGATTTCGCGATTTTCAAAAACCTTCAGGCGGCCGGTCAGCACATTGGTGGCGCAGATAAAAAGCCTGATGCTGCGCGACTTCTGCAGCACGGAAAAATCGATCAGCTCTTCGAGCATCTCTTTGAGCGCGTTCTTGTTGTTGGGGTTCCACTGGTAGGGGGAAAACATGCGCGAAAGAACATCGAACATCTGCCAGTATGGAGAAAATTCAATCGACCCTCGACTGCCCAGGAGCTTGTCGAAGACGGTCGGCTGAAACGGCGAGCACTGGCTGTTTTTCGAATTTGTGATCCAGAAATGGTTGAGCAGCTCCTGCGCTTTTTTGCGGCCGCCGGACGCCAGGCCATAGGCCAAAATGGTCGCGTTTACGGCGCCTGCGCTTGTTCCGACAATCCCTTCAATATCCAGACGCTCTTCATCCAGCAATCGGTCCAGAACCCCCCAGGTAAAGGCGCCGTGGGCGCCGCCGCCCTGCAGGGCTAAATTCAGTTTTTTCTTTTTGGAGCGAACCGGCATGCCCGCTGGCGATTTCTTCATAGAGTTTTACCTTTGATGGATGCTCCTGTGGAAGAGACACTGTGCAAAAAACCAACCCCCGCTTCCGTTGCAACAGACGGAGAGCTTTGAAAAATGTCATTTCGAGGAGCGTGAGCGACGAGAAATCTTAAGGATGGCCGTTTGTTCAAGATTTCTCCCTTCGGTCGAAATGACAAAAATGGCCGTTATTCAAAGCTCTCAGACGATGTTTTCCTGCCTCGACAACGAAGATTCCCGAGCCAGGGGATGCATCGTTTATCTCAACTGCTGAAAAACCGCTGTTTCTATAGCATATTTACCAAAAGCATATCAATAATAATTGCGGCTGGAATAGCCGCCTTTTTCGCCGGGAGCAATCAACGGCAAAGGCCGGTCTTTGCGTCTTTTCTTTTCGATCCCAAGATCTTCAGCCTTTTTTCAATGCGCCTCGTCCCAGTTCACCCCCGAAGCGATCTCCACTTTCAGGGGCACTTTCAGGCGAATCACGTTTTCCATTTCCTCCCGGACAAGCTTTTTGACGTCCTCTTGTTCCTGAACCGGAGCTTCCAGGACCAGTTCGTCGTGCACCTGCATGATCAGGCGGGCGTCAAGGTTTTTCTCCTTCAGCAAACGGTCAATGTTCACCATGGCCACCTTGATCAAATCCGCGGCAGACCCCTGGATGGGCGCGTTAATGGCCATCCGTTCGGCAAACTGGCGAACGGACGGAATCTTGCTTTGCAGATCGGGCAGCCAGCGGCGACGATTCAGAATCGTGCAGACAAAGCCGTCGCGCCTTGCCCCTTCCAGGACACCGTCCAGATAGGCGCGCACTTTTTTGTAACGGGCAAAGTAGCCGTCAATATAGATTTGAGCGGTTTTCTGGGAAACGCCCAGCTCCCGGGCCAGGCCGAACGCGCTCATGCCGTAGAGAATGCCGAAGTTGATGACTTTGGCCTGCCTGCGCATATCGGGGCTGACCATTTCGGGAAAAACACCAAACACGTCGGAAGCCGTCCGGGTGTGAATATCGGCATCGGCCGCGAAAGCGTCCAGCAAAGCCTCGTCTTCGGACAGGTGCGCCAGCACGCGAAGTTCGATCTGCGAGTAGTCGGCGGAAATCAAAACACAGCCGGGGGGAGCGATAAAGGCCTGACGGATTCTTTTGCCCTCGACGGTCCGGACGGGAATGTTCTGAAGGTTGGGGTTGCTGCTCGAAAGCCGGCCGGTCGCCGCCACGGTCTGGTTGTATGACGTATGGATCCTTCCGGTTTGCGGAGAAATCAGCGCCGGAAGCGCGTCCACATACGTGGATTTGAGCTTGGCTAAAGACCGGTAGGCCAGAATTTCGGCGGGCAGCTCGTGGCTCCGGGCCAGGTCGGAGAGGACATCCACATCCGTCGAATAACCTTCTTTTGTCTTTTTGCCCTTCGGAAGCTGCATCTTTTCAAAAAGAATCATCTGCAATTGTTTGGGGGAATTGATATTGAATGTTTCCCCGGCCAGACGGTATATTTTCTCCTCCGAGAGGGCCAGCAGTTGCGACAGCTCTCCGGACATTTGCTTTAAAAGCGCGGCATCCACCAGAACGCCCTTTTTTTCCATCCCGGCCAGCGTAAACAGAAGCGGCATCTCCACGTCTCGATACAGTGAGGAAGCCCCGGCCTGATCCAGCCCGGCCAGCAGTTTTTCCGCCAGTGAAAGCAGGGCCGCGACACGCTGACCGGCGGATAGGGCCGCCTGGTCAACAGGCGCAGGCGCAAGCGACTGGTTTTTCCCCCTGCCACCCGCCGCTTCCGCCATGGAAGGGACGCGCTCCTGCAGGTATTCCCACGCCACTTCGTCGAGCGTATAGGAATGCCGCGCGGGGTTGAGCAGATAAGCGGCCAATTGCAAATCCATACCCGCCGAAACCGGCAGGTCCGGCAGCAGGACCAGCGCTGTTTTCAAATCGTATGCGTATTTGGTGATTTTCGGATTGGCCCAGAAAGGCATAAGCGCGGGCCAGACCTCTTCCGTCTTGAGCTGCTGTCCGGCGCCGTCATGCCCCAGCGGAATATAAAATCTTTCCCGACCGGCCCCGATCGCCATTCCGATCAGCGCCTGCGGCGTATTTTTTTCCGGGAACATTTCACACGCGAAGGTTCTCACGCCTCGAAGTGCTCCGACCAGCTCCGCAAGGGCCTTCGTGTCCGCCACGATTTTGCAGGGAACCTCCGGTTTTGCCGGGCCGGCTGAAATTTGCTGCAAAAGCGATGAAAATTCAAAATCCCTGAAGAGCCGGGAAAGCGCCTCCCTGTCGGGTTCCCGGCGCGCCGCATCCTTCAGATCAAAATCCAAATCCACGTCCGTGGAAATCACCGCCAACCGGCGGCTGAGCCGGGCCTGATCGGCGTATTTGCGGAAGCTTTCGCGCAGCTTGACGTTGTGGAGCTTTTCCGCGTTTTCCAGAACCGCTTCCACGGATCCGTATTCTTCAATCAGCCTCCGGGCCGTTTTGGGGCCGATGCCGGGGACGCCGGGAATGTTGTCGGATGCGTCGCCCATCAACCCCAGGATCTCCACCACTTTGTCCGGACCCACGCCGAATTTTTCCCTGACCGCCGCGCTGTCATAGGTTTTGTCCTTCATCGTATCGACCAGGGTCACCCCGTCGCCGATGAGCTGCATCAAATCCTTGTCGCCGGAGATTATCACGGCGCGCCATCCCTTTTTCCGCGCCCGGACCACGAGCGTACCGATCAGATCGTCGGCCTCCGTTCCCTGCTTCTCCAGAATCGGGATGGAAAATCCGCGGATCACTTCCTTGATGAGGGGAACCTGCGCGATCAAATCCTCCGGCATCGGCTTGCGCGTTGCTTTGTAATCTTCATACGCCTCATGCCGGGCGGTCGGTCCCTTGAGATCAAAGGTCACAACGATATAGTCCGGATGGATGTCCTTGAGCAGCTTCATCAGCATGGTGGTGAAGCCGTAAATCGCGTTGGTGGGAAAGCCCCTGGAATTGGACAGCGCGGGAATGCCGTAGAAAGCGCGGTACAAATAATTGCTGCCGTCCACAACGGCCAGGAGGGAATTTGGATTCTTTTCAGTCATCGTTCATTGTCTCTACAGGTCAAAGGACGCGTCGATCTTGAAGGTCCTGACCGCGCGCAGGTCCAGAATGTCCGTAACACCGGTCTTTTTTTTCACATCCGACAGAAGGGCTTCCAGTTCTTCGGCACTCGCCGCGGTCGCCGTGAACCAGATATTGTATTCGTGCGCGCGGCGGTAATTATGCGTCACGCCTTTCTCGGCGCTGACGATCCGAACAAAGGACCGGATTTGGCCTTCGGGCACACGCGCCGCACACAGCGTGCTCGCGCGTCCGAGTTTTTTTCCGTCGAACACGGCGCCGATCCGGCGGATAATGCCCCGGTCCTTCAGCTTTTGAACGCGGGCCAGCGTTTCCTCTTCACTGATTCCGCAGCGCTCGCCGATCAAACGGAAAGGCTCCTCTTCCAGTGGAAATTCCTTTTGCAGAAGATTAAGCAGTTTTTTATCAATGGCGTCCATACGGCCTCTTCCTCCCCCGGCAGGAGGGAATTAAGGGGATGGAAACTATCCGGAGAACGCTTTCGTGTGCCTTCATTCATTGCCGCGGTTGATACAAACACAAAGGCTCCTCCGCCCGATAATCACCCGTCGCTTCATAGGCCCGTGCCCGGCAGCCGCCGCAAACTTTGATAAACTCGCAGCGCCCGCACTTGCCCTTGTAGCTTTCGTAATCCCGAAGATTGCGGAACACTTCGGAGGTTTCCCAGATTTCGCCGAAGCTTTGCTTCCTAATATTGCCGCAGTCAAGCTCCAGATAGCCGCAGGGCTGCACCTGACCGACATGGGATATAAAACAAAAGGAGATGCCGCCCAGGCAGCCCCGTGTCGATTCATGAAAATGACCGCCGACTTTTTTTGCGGGGTTTTCCCCTTTCCGTTTATTCTGGTGCATAACCCGGAAATAGTGCGGTGCGCAGGTCGCTTTGAGCTGGATTGCGCACGTCAGACTTTCCCGGTAAAACCAGCGGAGCGTCTCTTCGTAATCCGCCGCGGTGATCGCCTGCTCGGCCAAATCCCTTCCCCTTCCGGTCGGCACCAGCAAAAAGATGTGGTGCGCCGCCGCTCCGATGCGAAGCGCCAGATCGTGAATGGCTTTGATCTGATGAAGATTGGCGGTCGTGATCGTCGTGTTGATCTGAAATTCCATTCCGGCGGCTTTCATCGCCGCGATGCCGGCAAGCGCGCCGGCAAACGCGCCCGGCTGCTGGCGCAACGCGTCGTGGCTTTGCGCGTCGGGCCCGTCGATGCTGATGCTCACCCGCTGAATGCCGGAATCGATCATCTTTCGAACCTTGGCTTCATCGACCAGCGTACCGTTGGTCGCCATGACCATGCGCAGGCTTTTTTGTGTGCCGTAGGCGGCCAGATCAAAGATATCCTGCCTCAATAGCGGTTCGCCGCCGGTGAGAATGATGACCGGCTGCGAAAAACGGGCGATGTCGTCGATCAGACGGAGACATTCGCCGGTGGAAAGCTCCCCCGGATAAGGCCCGAGATGCGAGGCGGCACGGCAGTGCACGCAGTTCAGATTGCAGCTTCGCGTCACTTCCCACGCAATCATCCTAACCTGATCCCGCCTTTCCTTGCGGGATGTGTGCCCTTCAGGGTAAGGACGGGATGAGGCGCCCACATCCACGACCGTTGCACGATCGGAATCCCTCCTCCCCTTGTGGGAGGGGCAGGGGGAGGGGGAATCTCCACTCATGTCTTTTCGCTTTCCGATTTTCACGTCGCGAGCACCTTCGCCAGATCTTTTGCCCAGTAGGTAATCAGAATATCCGCGCCGGCGCGCTTGATGGCCGTGACGCTTTCCAGCATGGCTTTTTCTTCATCGAGCCAGCCCAGCTTCGCCGCGGCCTTGATCATTGAATATTCCCCGCTCACATTATAGGCGGCAAGCGGCAGATCGAATTCCTGCCTGGCCCGGCAAATGATGTCCAGATACGGCAGCGCCGGCTTCACCATGATGATGTCCGCGCCTTCATTGACGTCGAGCGAAATTTCCCGGATAGCCTCGTCGGAATTGGCCGGGTCCATCTGATAGGCCTTTCGGTCGCCGAACTGCGGCGCGCTCTCAGCCGCCTCGCGGAACGGCCCGTAAAACGAGGAGGCGTATTTCGCGGAATAGGCCATGATCGGAATGTTTTCCAACGCGTTTTCATCGAGAATCTCGCGGATGGCCGCGATTTGTCCGTCCATCATGGCCGACGGCGCCACCATGTCCGCGCCGGCTTTCACCTGCGACAGGGCCGTTTCCGCCAGCACCTCGAGCGTGGCGTCGTTCAAAACTTCGCCCTTTTCGATGATGCCGCAGTGGCCGTGGCTCGTGTATTCGCACAGGCAGACGTCCGTGATCACCAGCATGTCCGGCACTTCGTTCTTGACGCGCTTCACGGCCTGCTGGACGATCCCGTCTTTGGCAAACGCGCCGGTTCCCTGCTCATCCTTCCTGGCCGGAATGCCGAAAAGCAGCAGCGCGGGGATGCCCAGCGCATGCGCCTCGCGCGCTTCCTTCGCAAGGTGGTCCACCGACATCTGAAACTGCCCCGGCATCGAGGCAATGGGTTTTTTCACATCCCTGCCCGGCACGGCGAAAAGCGGATAAACGAGCTCGTCCGCGCTCAGGCGCGTTTCACGAACCAGTCTGCGAAAGTTTTCATTCTTTCTCAACCGGCGTCCCCGGTATTCAGGAAATTGCATATTTTACTCCTTTGGTGATGATATTTCCTCGTCGGTCAGATAGCAGGCCGGATCCGGCCCCCACTCGTCCCCCTCCGCTTCGGCCCGCGCCCGGAAGTTCCCGCCGCACACGGAAAGCCAAACACATGCCGCGCAGCGTCCGGTAACGTATTTTTTCTTATCCTTCAGTTTCATGAGAAACTCGTTTTTTTCGTCCGTCCAGATTTCGCTGAAGGGCCGCTTCCGGACATTGCCCAGCGGCCGGTTGCGCCAGAACTGATCGGGATACACTTCGCCGTCCCAGCTGATACAGCCGATGCCGACGCCGGTGGAATTACCCTCGTTCATTTCCAGGAGCTCCAGGATTTCCGCCGCGCGCGCCGGGTCCTTCTCCCTCATTTTCAGATACAGGTAAGGCCCGTCGGCGTGATTGTCCACCGTGAGGATTTCCGGCGCCAGGCCGTCGTCAAACATGGCCTTCGTCTTATCGGCGATGAGATCCAGCAGGCGGCGGGCCTCCCCGTGCGTCAGGTCCTCCTCGCGGAGCTTCGAGCCGCGGCCGGAATACACCAGATGGTAAAAGCACATCCGCTCGATCTTTTCTTTTCTGAGCAGGTCGAACATGGCCGGCACATCGGCCACGTTGTGGCGGTTGACGGTGAAGCGCAGGCCCACCTTGATTCCCGCTTCCCGGCAGTTGCGGATGCCTTCCATGGCTTTTCCAAACGAGCCTTTTCTGCCCCGGAACCGGTCGTGCGTCGGCTGCAAACCGTCGAGGCTGACGCCGACGTACGAAAGGCCGATTTTTTTAAGTTCGGCTGCGATTTCTTTGGTAATGAGCGTGCCGTTGGTGGAGATGACCGCGCGCATGCCCATGTCCGTCGCATACCTGGTCAGTTCGAGCAAATCCTTCCGCATCAGCGGTTCGCCGCCGGAAAACAGCAGCACCGGCGATCCGAAAGCCGCCAGGTCATCGATCATGGCCTTGCCTTCTTCCGTCGTCAGCTCATCGGGATAGTCGATGTCAGCCGAGCTGGAATAGCAGTGGATGCATTTGAGGTTGCAGCGGCGCGTCATGTTCCAGACCACCACCGG
>DAOTJI010000089.1:0-5945 GCA_035448625.1 Smithellaceae bacterium
GAATCGGCGCAATGAACAGCATCGTGAAAGCGATTGCGACGGCGATAAAAATAAGATTTTTCTTTCGGTGCGCGCACATGATCACCAGCGCCGCTCCAAGGGCGATAATCGCGCCCCGCGCCTGGTTGAGCATCGTTGCCGTGGACAAAATCAGAAAACAGAAGAAAAAAAACAGACGGCCTCGCATTGAAGGGGCTTCATACATGGCGCGCAGACTGAGCAAGGCCGCGAACAGGGTCGTGAAGCACATAAACCCGATGTACATTTCCTTGAAGGTGAGGCCGAACCGCGTTTGAATAGGGTGACCTTCAATGCCGTAAAACAAAATCATGCCGCCGATGGAAAAGACGGTTGCGGAAACCACCAGCAGGACCGAAAGCAGCTCCAGCCGGGTTCGGGAATGGTAAAAATTGATCAGCAGATATAGAATCAGCAGATACTCCAGCAGATAACCGCGCAGGTCATGGAGGGTATTGGAAACATCCAGCGTGGTAAAAAGCCCAAGCACCGCCCACAGAGAAAATAAACCCAGCGCCGCCGTCAGAGGCGAGCGCAGGGTAAAATTTGTTTTTCGGAAAACGAGCAGGATGATCAACGCAAGGACAGACAGGTAATAGCAGAACTCCATGACCACGGCCATGGAGAGGGGGTTGACAAAGATGTAACATCCGATCAAAAAAGGAATGGCGGCGTTGAGAAGCGAAAAAATTTTCTCCTGCGCGCTCGCGCCTTCGGGGAAAACGGAGTGCCGAAGATTTTTGAGCGTTGTTTTTAACTTTTCGTTCATTTTCATGAATTCCCGGTTTTTGTTTTAGCGTTTGATGAATCACTCTTCGCTGTTTCTTTGCTCTCCAGCGTTTCGCGCACCGTCTTTACGACCTGTTCAACGGTCAGTTCCTCCAGGCACCGGCTGCGTCCGCTTCCGACGCAGCCTTTCTGATGGCACGGGACACAATCCATTTCCGGCAGGACCACCCGGTGGCTTTCCCCGACGGGCGCCCAGTCGAACCACGAGGACGGCCCGTAGATCGTGACCGTCGGGACGCCGACGGCCGCCGCGATGTGCGGCGCGGCGCTGTCCACGCCGATGTGGAGCCGGCTTTGACTCAGCACGGCGGCCAGCTCGGCGAGCGTTGTTTGGCCCGCCAGATTGACTGCTGGAACCCGGCATTGCCGGATCAGTTCTTCCACCTGCGGTCTTTCTTCCGCTGAACCGATCACAAGGGAAATCAGACCGAAATCCGTCCAAACCCGCTCCAGCAACTGGGCCCATTTGCGGTTATCCCATTCCTTGTAGGACCATCGCGAACAGGGATTGATCGTGATGTATTGCTTTTCGCCTTTTACCTTTTCACCGGGCAGGATTTTCCCGGCTCGCATTCGCGCCTCGTCTGAGATCCATAAGCGTGGAATCGGATCGTCCGTATTCATGCCCAGCGGCCGGATGATGCGCAAAATGTGTTCGGTTCCGCCCCGGTGACGCGCGCCGTCGTTGACGGGCAAAACGCCGTGCGTGAAGCAAAATGGCCTCCAGAAGGGCATGACCTCCGCGTGGTAAAAGGTGACCCGGATCGGTGCGCCTGTGATCCAGGCAGCAAACGCGCCGCGGTCTCCCAGGCGAAGATCGACGGCCAGATCAAAATGCTGGGATCGGATGCTCTTCAAAAATGATAATTGTCCAACTACCCGATGAAATAAATTGCCCCGATACTGCTTGACTTCGAATACCCTGTCAACAGAAGGATCCGCCTCCAGAAGCCCGCCGAACCCTTCACGCACCATCACGGATACTTTGCCGTGCGGCACGGCGTTTTTGGCCGCGCGGATGCTGGGCGTCGTCCAGACCACATCGCCGATGTCTCCCAGTTGAATCAGAAGAACCTTGCGGACGGAGTCGGGAAGTTTGAACTTTGATGATGGATCGATGATCCGCATGCCCTCAATCCTTTTTCTTTTTGGCAGCCAGAATTTCCGCGTAGAGCGCCTGGTATTTTTCGGCCGCCGCGTCCCAGGAGTTTTCGGCCGCGGTCGTAAGCGCGGCGGCGGACATGCGGCGGCGGGTGTTTTCATTCATGAGCGCCTGCAGCCGGGAGGCCACTCCGACATGGTCGGACGGATCATCGACCACGAAGCCGTTTTCATTTTGAACGACCAGATCCTTCGCGCCGACATGGCCGCTCACCATCACCGGGAGACCGGCCGCCATCGCTTCCAGGACGACCATGCCGAACGTGTCAAATCTGGAAAGCATCACATACAGGTCGCCCGCCAGATACAGATCCGTCAGCTTATCCCGGTTGAGCACGCCGGTAAAAACAAGATTTTCGGCAACGCCCGCTTCTCCGGCTATTTTCCGGTACTTTTTGGCGTTGCCTTTGCCTGCCACCACCAGCCTGAAACGGGGAATCTGCTTTTGAAGCCGTCCGAGAGAGGCGATGACGTCGTCGAGCCCCTTGATCTCGAAGTTCATCGACGCAAACACAATGACCAGTTCGTGCTCTCTAATGCCCAGAGAGCTTCGCAAGGCATGACGCAAGTCGTCTTTGTTTTCCCGCCGGTAAACGGACAGCTCCACGCCGGGATGAATGACGGCCACTTTAGTGGGATCGATCGGGTATTCCTGCAAAAAAATATCCCGAGTCAAATGAGAGACGGCGATGAATTTCCGGCAACCGCCCTCAAGCACCAGTTTTCTTTCCGCCCAGGCCGTCGCCCGGTCATGAAGGCTCATCCTTTTGCGGCGGACCTGATCAACCCAGTAGCGGTGCGGCACGCCGTGCAGCGTGAACAAATCGGCCGCAAAAATCCGTTCATGGCTGTGCACCAGGTCAAAACAACCGCGTTGGATCCGGTTTTGAGCAAACCACGCGAAGCTGATGGTTGTCAGCCATTTGGGGAATGAAACAATGGGAACCTTCTCGAACCGGACGGCGCCGGGTCCCGGTGTCCAGCGGTTGGCCAGCACATGAAATTTGTCCTGCGTTTTGTCGCAAAGCTTGCCGGTCAGTTCCGAGGCAAACTGTTCCGCGCCGCCAGCCAGTCCGTATTTGGGGATCACCACCGCGATTTTTCTCATAAAATAAATTCATTTCATCCGTTATCTTTATGAGGTGAGGACTAACACAGATAAAACAAAAAATCATGGCCTAATATAGGGTTTGCGTCGGCACCGGAATTGTGCTTTATAAGGGCGAACAAACAAATTTCTTCGAAATATTCAGGTATTGGATGGAAAAAATTCCCCTTTCCGTGGCGATCATCACGAAAAACGAAGAAGAGAATCTTCGCGGTTGCCTGCAAAGCGTTGCCTTTGCCGCACAGATCGTTGTGGTTGATTCCGCAAGCAGCGACGCGACGCCGGCGATTGCAGCGGAATTCGGATGCGATTTTTACACCGAATCCTGGCACGGTTTCGGCCCGCAAAAGCAGATCGCCATCGACCGGTGCAGCAGGCCCTGGGTTCTTGTGCTGGACGCGGATGAGCGGATTCCATCGGAAACGGCGGAAGTGATCCGGAAGATTACGACCGATGTTTCCTCAAATATCAACGGCTTCAGCTTTCCGCGCAAAAATTATTTCGCCGGCCGCTGGATTCGGCATGCAGGCTGGTGGCCTGACCGCGTCGTTCGCCTGTTCCGCAGGCAGGCAGGCAGGATGACACAAGCCGTCGTCCATGAAGCCGTCGAAGTGGATGGCCGGATCGTCGAGCTGGACGTTCCCATCGAGCATTACACCGAGAGCAGCCTCAGCAGGATTTTGCAGAAAATCGACAAATATTCGACACTGGGAGCCCACGAGGCCTTCGCCGCCGGGAAGCGATCTTCATTCGCGGGTGCTTTTTTTCGGGCTTTTCTGACCTTCGTGCAGGGGTACATCTTCCGCCTCGGATTTCTGGACGGCCCCCAGGGCCTCATGCTGGCCGTCACAGATTCGGTCAACAAATATTTCAAGTACGCCAAACTGAGCGAGCTGGAAAAGGCAGGCCGCGGCGATGCTCGCAATCAATCGCCGTACCGCCCGGATGCGTGAAATTCGACAATGGAAATTTCTTTCATCATCGTCAACTGGAACACAAAGGACCTTCTGCGCGGCTGCCTGGATTCCATCGCCAAAACCGTAGGCTCGCTTGCGTATGAAATCATCGTCGTGGACAACGCCTCTTCGGACGGCTCGGCGGACATGCTGAAGCGGGAATATCCTTCCATTCGGTTGATCTCCAATTCGGAAAACCGCGGATTCGGCGCCGCCAACAACCAGGCCTTTGCCGTCATGAAGGGCAAATATGCCCTGCTGATCAATACGGACGCAGTCCTCATCGAAGGCGCGGTGGACAAGCTGTGGAGATTTGCCGAAGCCAACCCCCGCGCGGCGATAGTCTGCGGCCAGCTCCTCAATGCCGACGGCAGCAGGCAGAATTCCGTCGCCGCCTTTCCCACCCTGCTCACGCTTTGCCTGAACACGTCACTTCTGGAATATCTTTTTCCCGGCCGCTATCCCAGCAAACGCTACGACCACAGAGAGCCGCTGGAAATCGAATCCGCCGTCGGCGCCTGCATGATGATTCGCAAACAGGCGCTGGATGAAGTTTCCTTTTTTGACGAGCGCTATTTTTTCTTCTTTGAGGAAACGGATTTGGCCTTCGCGATGAAGCGAGCCGGGTGGAAGGTTTACCAAGTGCCCGACGCGTACATCTACCATTTTCAGGGCCAGAGCATCGGCCACAACGCACAATCGCGCATCGAATTTTACCGGTCGCGCTACCAGTTCCTGCGCAAGTGGTACGGAAGCACCTATTACCGGGCCGCCGCGGCCATTATTTTTTTGAGGCTGCTCGCGGATGCACTTCTCAACACCACAGGCGTCGTGTTTACCTTGGGCTTGTCCAAAGCCTTCCGCCGGAAACTGGCCGTTTATATCCGGCTTATCCGCCGGCACTTCGAAGAAAAAGTAACGAGTGAAAATGGTGGATAGTAGATAGTGGATGGTGGATGGCGAAATGTAGGGCGGGCCTTCAGGCCTGCTTCATTATAGCGTAAGTCATTGACAGTGCGAAAGATTTTAGGTATGCATCGGTTCCCGTCGGCGATGGGCCTGTAACCGACAGGGCGGAGCTGTATCAAGGGGAGCAAAGAGTGATGAGTTTTCCACTCATCGCTTTTAACTTTTTTAGAAGGGGCAGATAACCCATGAATGAAACTTATGATGTCTTAAGATCCTTAATTGACCCCATTTGCGTCATTTTTATTCTCCTTGTCGTTTCCTTTTTCGTCGTTTGGCGATCCGCCAAGAAAAAAAGCGGAGCTTTGATTCTGCTTCTCGCCATTGTTTTGTTTTACGGCTTCGGCATCGAGCCCGTATCCAATTACCTGAGCTGGAACCTGGAAAAGGATTACATTCAGGCAAGGCCGAACCCGGAAAAGACCACCCTGGATGTAGTCGTTGTGCTGGGAGGCGGCGTCTATGACCTCCGGACGCTGGGTGAAACCTTTCCCGGCCGGGAAACCGCCGTCCGGGTGGCTCATGCCGTGCAGGTGTTCAAGACCTACAGGGCCAGGCAGCTTGTCTGTTCCGGAAAAGGCGGCAGGCCAGTTACCGAAGCGTTTGTGATGGCGAAAATGGCTGAAGACCTCGGCGTTCCGAAGGAGAAAATCCGGCTCGATGAAAAATCGGAAAACACCTACCGGCACGCTTTGGAGTTTGACAAAATGTTTTCCGACAAAAACATCCGGATCGGCCTGGTGACCTCGGCCTATCACATGAAGCGCAGCGAAGCGGAATTCCGGAAGTATTTCAAAAATGTGACGACCTTGCCGGCAGGATATCTTTACTCGTCTCCGGCAGGCACGGCCGCGATCCGCTATGTTCCGCAGTCCGCAAGGCTTTTCGACAACACGCTTATCTTGAGGGAGTTCGTCGGCCGCCTCTGGTACAGGATCAAGCAGTGA
>DAOTJI010000089.1:6045-9491 GCA_035448625.1 Smithellaceae bacterium
TATACTACCCATGAATCCGCAGCTTAAAAATCCAAAATTTTATCTGATGATCTTTTCGGACGCCTGCCTCTTTGCGGCTGCGCTTTGCCTTTCCTATCTGATCCGCTTTGAATTTACCCTGGACAACATCTACGTCGCTCAAATTCCCGGCCTGCTCCTCTGGATCATCCCCCTGAAGCTGGCCGTTTTCTTTGCGGGCGGCCTCTACAGAGGCATGTGGCGCTACACCAGCGTGCGTGATTTCTGGCTTCTGGCCAAAGCCTGTCTTTTGTCAACCATGATGATCATGCTGATCATCCTGTTTGCCACAAGATTTATGGGCTATCCCCGCAGTGTTTTCGTCGCCGACGGCCTCATCACTTTTCTGCTGACCGGAGGCCTTCGCATGGCGATTCGTTCCTTCTTCACTTCGCGAACCGGTCTAGCGGGGGATTCAGGCCGGACCGCTCCCGTGCGGCTGACGCGTGTCCTGATTGTCGGCGCGGGGCAGGCGGGCGAAAAAATCCTGCGGGAAATTATGGAAAACAACGCCCTGCACTACGACGTGGCGGGCTTCATCGACGACGACGCGGCCAAGCAGGGACGAACCATCCACGGTATCAAGGTGATGGGAACGCTGGAGCGCCTGCCTGAAATTGTTGAGCGGGAGAACATCCAGCAGATCCTCATTGCCGTTCCGTCCGCCAGGGGAGAAGAAATCCGGCGGATTGTCGAAGCCTGCGGGCACAGCAACACCTCCTACAAAATTCTGCCCGGCATCGGTGATCTGATTGACGGGCGCGTCAGCGTCAAACTTCTGCGCGACATCAGCTATGAAGACCTGCTGGGCCGTTCGCCCGTACAGCTCGATACGGAAAACATTCGACACTTTCTTGAGGGGAAAACCGTTCTCGTCACCGGTTGCGGCGGTTCCATCGGATCCGAGCTTTGCCGCCAGGTCATCAAATACCAGCCCCGCCGCCTGATCCTGCTTGATTCGAGTGAATCCAATCTCTTCATGATCCAGATGGAAATGCTCAACGAAAAAAACTTTCATTCCTGCGAAACCGTTCTGGGACAGGTGCAGGATCAGCTTTTGATGAACACGGTTTTCGAGCGATACCGGCCGGAAGTCGTTTTTCATGCGGCGGCTTACAAGCATGTGCCGATGATGGAAACCAACCCCTGGCAGGCCGTGGAAAACAATATCATCGGCAGCCGCGTAGTGATGGAAACCGCCGTCCGGTATTTGGTCGAGCGGTTTGTCCTGGTTTCCACGGACAAGGCCGTCCGCCCGACCAACGTCATGGGCGCCAGCAAACGCGTGACGGAACTGATCATGCAATGCCTCCAGGGCGGCGCCACGCGGTTCATGGCCGTGCGCTTCGGCAACGTGGTGGGCTCGTCCGGCTCCGTCATTCCTTTTTTCCGGCGCCAGATCGAGAAGGGCGGCCCGGTGACCGTTACTCACCCGGAAGTCAACCGGTTTTTCATGACCATCCCCGAAGCATCACAGATGATTTTGCAGGCGGGCGCCATGGGCGAAGGCGGCGAAATCTTTATCTTGAAAATGGGCACGCCCGTTAAAATTTTGGACATGGCGCGCGACCTGATCCGCCTTTCGGGAAAAGAGCCGGATGTGGATATCAAAATTGTTTTTACCGGATTGCGCGAAGGCGAAAAGCTTTATGAGGAGCTGATCACGGAGGGAGAAGACATTCTGCCCACCGGCCATAAAAAAGTCATGGTGCTGCGCTCCGACAGTTATTTCAGGGGCGCAAAAAATCCTCAGGACGCCAGAGAAAACCTGTATCGTGAAATTGACGAACTGGTGGCAATCGCGGCGCGTCACGACGCCTCCGGCATCAAGAGGAAACTTCAGGAAATCGTCCCGGAGTATAAAGCAGCAATGAGCAACGAGAAAAAAGGCTCATAGCTCATGGCTCATAGCTGATAGGAGAAAAAATGGAAGGTGATTCTAATTTGGGATATGAGAAACTTGTGATTTGGCAACGGGCTATTGAATGGTCATGTAAAATTATTAATATCTCAGAGGAATTAAAGACAGACCGTAAGCATTACAGATTAATTGAGCAACTTGAGTCGGCAAGTACATCCGTTGCCATGAACATTGCAGAAGGCAAAGGCAGATACTCAAAGAAGGAATTCGTGCAGTTCCTCTTTATCGCGCGCGGGTCACTTTATGAAACGATCACTCTATTAGAAATATTCCACAGGCAGGCGTGGATAGAATCAGCCGTATTCAAAAAACTGAAGACTGATGCAATGGAAATTGCTAAGATGTTAAACAGTTTAATAAACTCCATCAAATGCTCAAAACTATCAGCTCCGAGCTAAAGGCCATGAGCCATGAACTATGAGCCATCAGCTATGAGCTACGAGCTAACAAAGGAGGTTAATTTGAAACATTTACTGATCACCGGCGGATGCGGGTTTATCGGATCCAATTTTGTCCGACACACGCTGGAAAACTTTCCCGATTACAGAATCGTCAATCTGGATAAGCTCACCTATGCAGGCAATCCCGGCAACCTGACCGACATTGAAAAAAATCCCAATTACCGCTTCGTCAAAGGCGACATCGTCGATGCAGCGCTGGTCGGGAAAATCTTTGCCGAAGAGCAAATCGAAACCGTCGTCCACTTTGCCGCCGAATCTCATGTGGACCGCAGCATCACGGGCCCCGCGGAATTTGTCCAGACCAACATCGTGGGAACTTTCAACCTGCTGGAGGCGGCGCGGGAAGCCTGGCTTAACAATGGCAAAACCGGCGCACCCAAAGACGCCTGCCGCTTTCTGCACGTCAGCACGGACGAGGTTTACGGCTCGCTGGGCGAAACCGGCGCGTTTCAGGAGACCACGCCCTACGATCCCCGATCGCCCTATTCCGCCAGCAAAGCGTCCTCCGACCATCTGGTCAGCGCCTACTTCCACACCTACGGCCTGCCCACGCTGATCACCAACTGCTCCAACAACTATGGCCCATACCAGTTTCCCGAAAAGCTCATTCCGCTGGTCATCAACAACGCCCTGCAGGGGAAGTCCCTCCCGGTTTACGGCGACGGCAAAAACGTCCGCGACTGGCTTTATGTTGTCGATCACTGCGAAGCCATCCTTACCGTTTTGCAGAAAGGCAGAATCGGAGAGACCTATAACATCGGCGGCAACAGCGAGAAGCAGAATATCGAAATCGTCAACCTCATCTGCGACATCCTGGATGAAAAAGTCGGCCTGCTGCCGGATGGAAAAAGCAGGAGATCGCTTATCACGTACGTCAAAGACCGGGCCGGCCACGACCGCCGCTACGCCATCGACGCCACCAAAATCCGCAACGAGCTGGGCTGGACGCCGTCAGTAAACTTTGCCGACGGCATGCGCAAGACCGTCGAATGGTATCTGGACCACAAACCCTGGATCGCCTCCGTCACCGACGGCAGCTATCGGGA
>DAOTJI010000090.1:0-9183 GCA_035448625.1 Smithellaceae bacterium
GAAACGCGATGGGCAAGCCCATCAAGACCGAACTGAAGGCGTTCTTCCAGCTTTCATCGGAGGAGGGGAGATAAAAAAACCGTTGATCGTGTCTCTCCAATGCAACGCCATCCATTCATCAGTAGCGTTCATGTGCAAAGCAGTCGGACACTATTTCATGTCAGGGAGCGAAATTTCCGTCTCCTCGGAATCCGTCATCTTCCTGATGCCGGCAAAAAGATCCAGGATGAACGGGGTGTCCGGCAGTTCTTTTTGCAGTCGGCCGATCAGGTTGCGGGAAACCGCGATCTGCCGGGATGAAAAGAAATTGAAATCGTAAAACCAGAAAGCGAGCATCAGCAAAAAGTCCGCAACCGTTTCCAGACGGCTTGTAGAGATGGACCTGTGTTTTTGAAATTCCTCCACGACGGAGGGCGTCAGTTCCCGGTCTGTCCGGATATGGGGCAGCATGCCGGGGAGATCACGAAATCCGTCGCGGGCGACGGATTGCAAAACCAGATCCATGATATCCAGTTTGTCCGCGTCCCGAATGATATTCAGCAGCTGCCGGGCTTTTTCGGGAAGGTCCGCGGGCAGGTCGTCCGTTTTCCGGTTGTGATATTCGACGGCGCAGGAAACACGCTCCCACTCATCTTCGTTCATCCGGGACGGCACGCCTTCGGCTTTCAGCGTCATCCGTCCAGCCAGGCCGTGGTCCAGCGTATCCGCGTCCCGGAAAGAGCCGAAGCGGCTGTATTGCGGAAACCGTCCGATATCGTGAACCAGTCCGCAGATTTCCGCGAGCTGAATTTCCGGCTCGTCGAGTTTTAAGCCGAGGGCGATCAGGCGGGCGTTCTCCGCGACTCGCCGGCTGTGGCGATACTTGAGCTCCAGCGCGGGGGTCAGCAACCCTTCCGCGTCGCGGTATTGCGCAGTATATCGCTCGAACCATTCGATCAAATGCCGGGCGTTGGGAGTCATATCTCTCCTGTGTTCCGAAAGGAGGAAAAGATCATTTTTCCTTTCCAACGGCGTAGTCCCGCAGGGCTTTGTGAAACGTATTGGCGGCCAGCAGGGCGCAATGTTCCGAATCTTCGGGCATGCCGCCCAGGTGTTCCAGGATGGAACTCTGATTGATTTTCAGACACTCCCGAACCGTTTTCCCTTTGGCCATGACCGCGGCGGCCGTGCCCGCCGCATGGGACGTCATGCAGCCGTCCGTTGTATAGGAAATGTCATCAATTTTATCGTTTCGAATCCTGAGAAACATTTCCATTGTGTCGCCGCAGGGGCCCTTGATTTTGGCGTAGCCGTAGGGCTTGTCGAGGCTGCCGTAATTTCTGGGGTTGTTCCCGTAATCCACAACCTTTTCGGAAAGACCGCCCGTGATTTTTTCCATGAGCAGGTTGATCATTTCCTGTTTGATATGCTCATCGCTCTTTTGTTCCTCTGCCATTTTACAACTCCTTCATCATCTTTTTCTCTATCCGGAAACGGGGCTTGAAATTTTCTCCGGCGTCGGCGCTTACAGTATCTTTTTCCCTGCGTCAGGGCCGCTTTTGAGAAGATAGACGTCGGTTATCTTTCCCACGACAGCGGACTTGGGACGGAGCGTCTCTTTGATGCCGCGGACCCATTCGACATCCTGCCGGAAAATTTCGTCGTCCGTATGGATAGTAATATCCGCCTTGATCTGAAAGCCGCCTTTCTCTCCCCACCAGACCAGCGCGATTTTAGGGTTCTCTCGCAGATTGGCGAGTGTCTTTTTGAAGAACTGGTCGGAGATAAGGAGCGTTTCATCATCCAGGAACTTGAAGGCGCCGATGGGGACGACATTGGGCGCTCCATCCTGTGACGATGTTGCGAGAAAAGCGATTTTTGTTCCTTTCAGGCTTTCCTTGATTTCCTCTGTTACTTTTACCATGGCAATATCCTCCAGCATTGTTTTACGGTGCTTCGTCGATTAACGGAAACGCTTGTTTTCATAGCACTGATTTGAACAAAAGCAAGTCATGATTTGCCGCAATGATGTTGGAGTGACCATCGAAGATGGATATCCGGTAAATCGATTCAGGCACATGGAAAAAGCAGTCCGTTTGCATTTGCAGAGGCAACTTGGTACAATGCTAAAAAAATTCGGTATGTTTTTTCAAATCCCGGGGCGGACGATGCAAAAAAAATTCGAAAAACAACCATTTGGCGGCGAAAAGCCTACTGAAGTCTGCCTGGATGATTCCTTCTCGGATTTCCCCGACAAGCCGCTGGGCGGCGGCTGAAGTGCCTCGATCAGCGGGGAAACGGTCCGTTTCCCGGGAAACATCTTCGAAAAAGTTAAAATCGCCATCCAAAAGCTTACCGGCCGTTGAACCGGCAGTACCCGATAAATGTCAAAGACGTCATCGCGGACTTGCTCCAGTCGTTTAGGTCGGCCGGAGCGGGAAACGGCATTTAGTGCCTCTTTTGATCCGCTCCGTTGTCCGGTTCCGAAATGTCTTTTTACTTGATCATGCGGTCGATTTCCCCGATCAGCGTTTGAGTCTGATTCGGGAGCAGCGCGAAACCCATGTCTTTTCTGTAAAGGATGTTCATTTGTTTATCAACCACCAGATAAACCCTGCGCGACAGTGGCAGTAGCGCGTGGTCCGCATCGAACATTCTGGCGATTTTGCCTTTTTCATCGACAAGCAGGGTCATATTGTGCAGCCCGTGTTTGGCGATGAATTTCCGGTGCGATTCGGCTGAATCCCGGGACAAGCCGAGGATTTTGATTTTTCGCGATTCGTATTGGTTTATGTTTTGTTGAAACTCAACAAATTGGCGAATTCACTCTTTTGTATCGTCTTTGGGGTAAAAGGCGAGCACGACGGCGCGATGATCCTGGAGCGCGTCGCTCAGTTTCCAGAGTTTGCCGTCCTGATCAGGCAGCGTAAAATCGGCAGCGGTTTGATCGGACATGGAAGACGCGTCTTTCACGTCCGCCGATGCGCAGGACCACAAAGTGAAAATCATGAGTAAAACGAAAATAATCTTTCTGAATCGCATAAGATCCTCCCGGCAATGTGTTGGATGCAACCGGCGGGCGGCGCGATCGAACCACCCGCCGGTTATTTGTTAGGGTAGGTTAATCATCAAACGCCATTTTTGTTTTCCAGACTTCCCAGACCTTTCCCACCAGATCGGGACCGGGCTTGAGGGTGGGTTTGCCGGGCTTCCATCCGGAAGGCGTGGCCTCGGCGCCCTTGGTTTTGCGGACATGCTGGAAGGCCTGAATCTGCCGGATACTTTCCATCACGTTTCTTCCCACCGGCGGGGTGAGCACTTCAACCCCCTGAATGATTCCGTCGGGATCAATGATAAACCGGCCGCGGGCTTCCACACCCGCATCTTCCAGATAGACGCCGAAGAGGCTGCCCACTTTGCCTCCGCCATCGGAGAGCATGGGGAAGGGGATACCGCCTTTCACCATTTTGGACAGTTCATGGTCATCCCACATCTTGTGGACAAAGACGCTGTCCACGCTCATGGAAAGAACTTCGACGCCCAGTTTTTTGAATTCGGGATATTTCTCGGCGACCGCCGAGATTTCAGTGGCTCAAACAAACGTAAAATCTCCGGGATAAAAGCACAACACCACCCACTTGCCAAGATACTCGGAAAGCTGAACATTCATGAATTTGCCCTTTAAATACGCGGGTGCCGTGAAGTCCGGCGCTTTCTTGCCGACGGTAACCATGCTTTTCACCTCCTTGACGGTTGGCTGTTGAGATGTTTCTTTTTTCGCTTCGGGTTTTTCTCCGACCGGTCCGCCCGTGGGACGGGCGCATCCGGCCTTGATTTCCTCAGCCATACATTTGTTCCTCCTTATCTTTTCTTTCCTATCGCATAGTTTCGCAGGGCTTTGTGAAATGTGTTGGCGGCCAAAAGCGCGCAGTGTCGCGAATCTTCAGGCATCCCACCCAGATGTTCTAAAATGGCGCTCTGGTTGATTTTAATGCACTCTCGAACCGGCCTGCCCTTGGCCATGACGGTGGCGGCCGTTCCTGCGGCATGGGAGGTTATGCAGCCGTCCGTCGTGTAAGTAACATCATCGATTTTATCATTTTTCACTTTCAGGAACATTTCCATCGTGTCCCCGCAGGGGCCTTTGATTTTGGCGTACCCGTCGGGTTTGTCCAGGCATCCATAATTTCTCGGATGGGTTCCGTAATCGACAACCTTTTCGGAAAGACCACCCGTGATCTTTTCCATGAGCAGATCGATCATTTCTTTTTTGATTTGTTCATCATCCATTAAACAACTCCTCTTACAAATAACTACAGGCGTTCATAAACATTATCGATCCTTCTTCCCTGCGGGCTTTTTACCCAGGGCCGCTTCTTCAACATCGTGCAACAAAACCTTCAAATCCAGAGAAAATCTGGACGCAATGTCTTCGAGCGTGTCAAAAAGGCAGGTGCAGCACAGACATACACCCGCCTTTTCATCATAACGGTGGAACACCGCCTCTGTCGTCGGCCAGCGAGACACAATATCGAGTATAATTGTGCCGGGGGCGATGATGATTTCAGCTTCGGAATTCTTTGTCATCTATTTTTCTCTTGGATACGGCCAGGCCATGATGCCGCCTTCCATGACCTTGACATTTTTCCAGCCGTTGCCTTCCAGTGCCAGAGCCGCTTCGTAGCCGCGCAGGGATATTTTACAGTAGCATACGATTTCCCGGTTTTTGTCTTCGGGCAGTTCCTTGAGGCGCTTGCGGATCGCACCCAGCGGGATCAGCGTCTCGCCGATGCCCAGGCGCATTTCCTCGAATTCCTCCGGACCTCGTGTATCAATGATGAACGGCTTTTCACCCGCTTTGAGCTTGTCATGAACTTCCTTGCAGCTAATGCCTTTGAGACGTCCTTTCATTTTGTTCTGCATCAGGTGTGCCGTGGCGATGCAGTGATCGATCGCCAGCGAGAAGGGTGGAGCGTAAGGCAAATCCGCGTTTATGAGATCTTCGACAGTCAGCTTTCCTTGGATGGCCATCGCCCACTGCGCGATCTGCTTGGCAACATTTCCGGGACCGATGCACTGAGCACCCAGAATCCGGCCGGTATTTTTGTCGGCCATTAATTTTGTCACCAGAAGCTTTCCCTCCATGAAGCCCGGCTTATCGGGGCTGGCGTTGATGACGGTGACGATATCGGTCATTCCCATGCGTTTGGCCGCCGTTGCCGAAAGCCCCGTGGAGCCTGCCGCATAGTCGAAAACTTTGCAGATGCCGGTCTGGATGGTACCCGGAAACGTCACGCAGTTGGTCGAAGCGGCATTTTCTCCTGCCACGCGGCCCTGAAGGTTGGCTAGATCGCCGTAGGGTGCATGCACTTTTTTACCCGTAATGCGGTTGACGGTTTCCACGCAGTCGCCCACGGCGTAAATGTCCGGATCGGAGGTCTGCATGTACTCATTGACGTGAATTCCGCCCAATTCGCCGATTTTCAGGCCCGCCTCTTTGGCCAGCTTGACATTGGGGCGCACACCGATAGCCACGACCGCCAGTTCGCACGGCAGTTCGGTGCCGTTTTGCAGCTTGACGCCCGCGAGTCTGCCGTCTTCGCCCAGAAATGCGGCGATGCCGTTGTCCGTGATCACATTGGCACCCTTGCTTTTCACATGGTTTTCCACCAGCTTGGCCAGCTCCCAGTCCAGAAAGGTCAGAAGCTGCGGCAGAAGCTCAATCACGTTGATTTCAATGCCCGCGAGCTGCAGCGCTTCACAGGTCTCGATGCCGATCAGGCCTCCGCCGATGACAACCGCTTTCTTGATTTTGCCCTCGTCGCGAATCTTGCGCAGAAAATCCGCGTCTTTCATCGATTGCAGCGTGGTGATTCCCTGAAGATCCACTCCCGGAACCGGCGGCATCCGCGGAACGGATCCGGTCGCGATGATGGCCTTGTCATAAGGCAATACGCCGCCTTCACCGCTGACCAGATTTTTGAACGATACGGTTTTGTTTTTGCGGTCGATTGCCGTGACTTCGGTATTGACCCGCGCCTCGATGTCCTTGGCGTTGAGATAAAACATGGGGTTTCGCACTACGCCTGCCGGCGTGCACAAAAGCTGGTTGCGGTCATTGAAAAAGCCGCCCACATAATACGGGTAGCCGCAGGAAGCCATCGAAAGATCCGCGTCTTTTTGCAGAATAATGATTTCGGCGTCGTTGTCGATCCGGCGTGCTTTGGCCGCCGCTTTAGGGCCGGCGGCCGATCCGCCGATAACGATGATTCTCTTTCGGTTTGCCATGGAGTCCTCCTGTGGTTGGAAATCAATAAACTTTTTTCAAATGATTTTGGTGAATGATTCAAATTTCTTGAAAATCAGTTAACAGATAGAGGAAGCCGCCGCATTGATCTAGACAATGATCCGGACGTTTATAAAAACCATTCCGGTTCCCGGCGTGGGGAAGCAAAGGCAACCTCTAATTCCTGTTTGTGCCACAGGTAATTTTCGTCATCAAAATACTTTGCCTCCACCGGACAGTTTTTAATGCAGGCGCAGCATTTGATGCAGATCCCTGTGATGATGGATTCATCATTTACATCAACGGAACCCATGGGACAAAGACTGGCGCAGAGTCCGCAATGAATGCAGTCGTCGCTGGTTTTGGGGACCACCTTGAGGATGGAGGCGGGATTGCCGTCCTTGTCTTTGGGCCGATAATAGGGCCGGTAAGGTTTTTTCCCCGGAACGGATACGGTTTCCATAGCGTTTTGAGAAGCCGTAAGCTTTTGATGAATCATCTTGGCAAACTCCATGACGCGCAACATATCCTGCGCATCCGGTCTGTTCCCCCCCAGAATTCTGGAGAAGGAATGCTCGCCGATAAAAGCGCCTGCGGCAATCACGTTGAAGCCTCTTGATTCCAGAATATCCCGCCACTCCATCAGTGCATCGTCATAATGGCGGTTTCCGTAAACCACCACGGCAACGGCCATGGCCCCGTTCCCTTCCACGGCATTGAGATATTTTAACAACACATTGGGAACCCTGCCCGCATAAACGGGCAGGCCCGCTATGACAATGTCGTTTTCAGCGAAAGACGCGGGCTCTTTTCTGGCATCCGGCAATGTAAAATCAACGTTCACAACTCGGCCGTCGACGAAACTTTCCGCGAGCTTTCCGGCAATGCCGGTCGCAATTTTCTTTGTCGTTTCCGTCGCGCTGAAATAAAAAGTTTTAACGGAATAATTCATCATCGCATTACCATGGTCGGGTTGTTCATGTTTTTACTTGGCCGGCCTCATGTTTTCCGGCATTTGGACGACGACGACTTCTCCCTGCGCGCAGACCTTTCCTTCGGCCAGCAGACGCGCCTCAACAACAACCCGGCGGCCTTTGATCATTTTGATTTTTCCCCGGACTTCAAGAGGAATTCCTATCGGCGTGGGCAGCAGATAGTCCACATGCAGGGAAGCGGTCACAAAACGAATCGGCGGATCGGAGCCCATTTCCCGGTTTTCCTCGCGGTATTTTGCCGCCGACGCGGTGCCGGTGGAGTGGCAGTCGATGAGCGAGGCAATGAGTCCGCCGTAAACAAATCCGGGAATGGCGGTGTGGTAGTCCCGGGGCGTATAAACGCAGACGGATTCCTCTCCATCCCAGTAGCTTTTGATTTGCAGTCCCTTTTCATTGCGGCTGCCGCACCCGTAGCAGTGACTCAGATCGTCCGGGTAATAGTCCTGAAATGCTTTTTGCGTCATGAAAGCTCCTTTTTAAACAAACGTCAACTTTGTTCCCGCCATGTTCAAAATGAACTGCTGCGGCATCTGTTTTTCCATCTCCATAATCGCTTTTCTTCCGGTGCAGTGGGTGGGAATGATGTACGCCGGATTCATCTTCTGAAGTTCCCGGGCCGTCCGGTCGATCAGGGGTTCGAAAAACGGGCCGGAGAGATGGAATCCTCCCATGACGGCGTGAATCCGGTCGATGCCGGTGGCCTTCACGGCGTAGTGAACGGTGTTGACGATTCCCGCATGCGCGCAGCCGGATAAAATGACCAGTCCCTTGTCTTTCAGATGCATGACGATGGAGGAATCGTCTTCGATGGCGTCCCAGCTTTCTTTGCCGTCTTTCATGCTGTGTGGAAGCGGCCAGCCTTTTTCGAAATCCGTGGTGTGCGGAATGCCGCCCAGAAAGAGAACGGTTCCGTCCAGCATCGGATACGGCCCCTCCGCTTCAATGACGGTGAGCCCCGCCTGCCGGACCATGTCGCGCGTAAATTGCGGAAAGTAGATCTTAAATTCTTCGCTGAATTTAAGATACCGCGGCGACTGGAAAGCGGCCGGGTGTACGACCAGCGGAAGGCCGGGCCAGCCGATCCTTTTGGTCAGTTCGGCCATGCCGCCGGTATGATCGCTGTGGCCGTGTGAAAGCGCAGCAACTTCCACGTCTTTGAGATCGACGCCCAGGGTTTGCGCGTTTTGCGCCGCGCCGTTTTCAGAGAAGCCGAAATCAAAAAGCATCGTTCTTGTTTTGCCTTCCGACGTGACTTTGACCAGCGCGGAGAAGCCGTGCTCCGCCCCGACGGAGGCTTTGATTTCGCCGTCCTTTAAAGGAGCGGCCCGGGTGACGACGGCATTGTTGTCCATCGCCGTCATCTCGATGTAGTTGTCCTGCAGGGTTAGGATTTCGACTTTTTCCACAACCTTCAATGCTGCATCCGCCATAACTTTACCCCTCCTTTTATTTGAGGCAAACCGGATTCGTCCCGGTGCACCGGATGAAAAATTTCCATCCCGCGCTCCGCGTTATTTTTTGTCGTTCTCCGGCGCCCCTGATTTGACATCGTCGATTCCCTTCCGCCTATGCCGGTGTCACTCAGTGGTCGCAGACGTTTTCTCCGACCTGCAGCGTGCCCGCGAAATAATCCGTAATGATTCTTTCCGGCGTCTCGGCCGGCGCGCCCACGACCACCTGAATGCCCTGTTGGGCGAATAGCTGCTGGGCGCGCTGTCCCATGCCTCCGGCAATAATCATGGTCGCGCCTCGTTCGGCTAGCCACGGGGGCAAAAGCCCGGGTTGATGAGGCGGAGCGGCGATTTCTTCCTGTTTGACAATTTTTTTGGTCTGCAGGTCCACGTCCACCAGCGCAAAGCTCGCGCAATGGCCGAAATGCATCGACAGTTTTCCTTCCGCTAACGGTATGGCGATTTTCATGGT
>DAOTJI010000091.1:0-8905 GCA_035448625.1 Smithellaceae bacterium
CGGATCGCCGTGTGAAATTCCATGAAGTTGAAGCCGACCGATCCGTCGCCCATGATCAGCAGGACGCGCTTGTCCGGATTTTTGAGCTTGGCCGCGTTGGCGTAGGGAATGCCGACGGCCAGACAGCCGTAAAGGCCGTAGTCCAGATAGGTGCCGCCCTTTTTGACGGTTCTCGTCATGCCCATCCAGGTGGACGTGTCCCCGCCGTCCGCGACGACGATGTCGTCCTCCCGGTTCATGAATTCGTTGACCTCTTTGGCCAGGCGCATGGGGTGCATGGGCAGGGTGTCGCTTTCCCACATCGCCTTGGCGTCTTTCTTGCCGGCATCATGCGCCGCACGGACGGTATCCACCCAGGGCGAATACTGTTTTTTCAGCGTGTCGCCGATTTTCTGTTCATCCAGAACGGCGTTGAGTTCTTTCAAGAACGCCTTGATGTCGCTGACGATGCCGAGATCGACCGTGCGGTTGCGCCCGATTTCGTCGGCGGCGATATCGACCTGAATAAATTTGGCCGTGGACGGGAAAATTTCGCCGAAGATGTAGAAAAGACTCAACCGACCCCCCAGGAAAAGCACCAGATCGGTGGTCATGAGCGTGATCATGGCCGAACCCGGCCGGATGGCCAGAGAGCCTTCAAAGCAAAGCGGATGGGTGTCCGGCACCACACCTCGCCCCGCGCCGCCCGTGTAAATCGGAATGCCGGTTTTTTCCACAAATTCGAGGATTTCCTTTTCCGCGTCCGAATACCAAAGGCCGCTGCCTCCGATGACGATCGGATTTTTGGCCGCTTTAAGCAAATCGACAACCTTTCGGGTGCTTTCGCGGTCAACCGGCTTGGATGAAAGGGTTGTGCTGGGCTTCTTGACCGCGGCCATATCCGCTTTGGCGTTGAGAATGTTGCAGGGGAATTCCAAATAAACCGGTCCGGGCCTTCCGCTCATGGCGGCTCGGAAAGCCATGTCCACGTATTCGGGAATGCGTTCCGGCATGTAGCAGACCAGCGCTTTTTTCACCATCGGTTCGATGACGGGAAGCTGGGTCATGTCCTGAAGGTCCAGCTTTTCGACGCTGTCGAGCCCCACGCATCCGGAAATCAAAATCACCGGCGCATTGGACAGCCTTGTGCTGGCGATGCCGGTGAGCGCGTTGGTGAATCCCGGGCCGGCCGTGACCATCGCCACCGCCGGTTTGCGGTTCATTCGGGCCCAGGCTTCGGCCATGAAGACCGCCGCCTGTTCGTGGCGTACGTCAAAGATGGTGACGGGCGAGTTTTCCAGAAACTGATAAATGGGCGTAATGTGCCCGCCGCTCAACGAAAAAATATAATCCACGCCCCGTTCGATCAGGGCATCCGCAACGAGCTTGCCGCCGATAATATGATCCATGATAAATCCTCCTTAACCCATAAGTTGTTCGGATACCGATTTAGGAATTGGTCCTACAATTCCATGCACTGGCCTCCGTCGATGTTGACGGCCTGTCCGGTAATGTAGCGCGACGCGTCGGATGCCAGAAAAGCGACCAGGTCGCCCGCGTCGCGCGGCAGGCCGATATATCCCAGCGGAATGGTCTTGCACATTTCCTTTTCCCGCTCTTCGATGGTGGAGCCGAAAAAGGAGGCCTCCAGACCGAATCGCCACTTTTCCAGGTCCGTGGCGATCTGCCCCGGACAGATGGCATTGACCCGAATCCCGCCCCCGCCCAGTTCTTTGGCCATGACTTTGGTGAGCATGATGACCCCCGCCTTGGCCACGGCGTACGCGCTGTTGAAAACGGGAGGCACCTTGCCGGCCCGTGAGGCCGTGTTGACAATCGAAGCCGGTTTGCCGGCCATCAAAGGAAGAACGGCCCTTGAGACGCGGAAGACGGAAAAGAGATTCACATCGATCGTTTTCATCCAGGCCGCCTCGTCGTAACCGAGCACCGTGTTGGGAACGCCGAAGGAAGCTCCCGCGTTGTTGCAGAGAATGTCGATGCGATCAAAGCTCTTTCGGATCGCCTCCACCAAGGCGCCGATGGACCGGTTGTCGGCCACGTCGACTGCGACGGCCAGGGTGCGAACAGCGTATGCCTTCGCCAGTTCGGAAGCGATGACTTCCATTTCTTCGCTGACGACCGGTTGCAGGGGGCCATCCGGCGAGGGCGGCACACCCAGGTCGGCAATAATCACATTGCAGCCGCAGGAGGCCAGCTTTTCGGAAATGGCGTAGCCGATGCCGGTCTTTTTGCCGGCCCCGGTGACCAGGGCCGTCTTGCCTTTCAAATCGTTATAAGTCATCGCTTCCTCCTTCATCAACCCAGCGGCGATGGTCCAGATGGGCATACTTGGACAAAAAGCGTGTGGGCAGGGCCAGTGCGTCCTTGCGGAAGGGCGGCGCGAGCTGCTTGCCGTCCACCAGGAATTCAAGCACGGTGGGTTTGCGGTTCTTCAGGCAGGACTGGAAGGCGTCCCGGATATCCTGCGGACGGCTGACCTGCATCGCATGGGCACCCAGCGCTTTCGCCGCCGGAACAAAGCTTTCCGGGTTGGGAATATCGACGCCGATAAAACGGTTATTGTAGAAGTCCACCTGATTTTTGGCCTCCGCGCCCCACCACATGTTGCGGAAGACGCAGGCGATCACGGGCAGATGATGCTCTACGGCGGTGCTCACTTCATGAAGGCTCATGCCCCACGCGCCGTCGCCGATGATGGCGATCACCGGTGCTTTGGGAAGGGCAATCTGCGCGCCCAGCGCCGCGGGGTAGGCAAAGCCCGTGTTGCCGAAGGTCAGCGCCGCGATATGCCGGCGCGGATGGTTGAATTTCAGATAGCTGTTTGCCGTTGAAGAGACGTTTCCGATGTCGGTGGTCACTATGGCGTCGTCCGGCAGCGCCCGCGATATTTCCAGAAGGACGCGGCGGGGATTGATGGGGTTGCCGTCCACCATTGCCAGATCAACAATTTCTTTTTCCCATTTTTTCTTTTCCCTGGCAACCGCCGCCAGGCGTTTGTCATCGGCTTTGCGCTTGCCGTCCGCCGCTTTCAGGCGCTTCAGGATTTCCACGGAGGCTTCCCTGGCGTCGCCGATGATGCCGACTTCGATGGGATGCGTCCGGGCGATGTGCTTGGGATTGATGTCCACCTGGATGATCTTCGCGTTTTCCGGGAAGTACTGGATGTCATACTGCGGAAGCGTTCCGAAGACGGAGAGCCGCGTGCCGACGGCCAGCATGACATCCGCTTTGGCAAGCGTCTTCATGGCCGCCTTGGAGCCCATGTAGCCGATGGGTCCGACAAACAGAGGATGGTTCCCGTAAAACGCGTCGTTGTGCAAGTACGTTACGGCCACCGGCGCCGTCAGATGTTCGGCGATGGCTTTGACGATCTTGAGCGCATCGGCATCGACCACGCCTCGGCCGGAGACAATGACGGGATTCTTCGCCTTCGACAGAAGTTCGGCTGCCCGGTCGAGCTGTTCGATGGAGCCGCAGCCCCGTGCGTCCACACGGTACTGTGAAGGTTTGAGGATTTTCTCCTCGAGTTCGCCGTAGAAGTAGTCTCGGGGAATGTCATAAAGGACGGCGCCCCGGTCGGCGTAGGCAATGCGGAAGGCGGTGCGCAGACAATCGGCCGCCCGTTTCGGATGCGGGACGCGAACGACGGCTTTGGTGACCGAGCGAAATACGGACATCTGATCGCATTCCTGGAAACCGTCCCAGCCGATGGTCGGCGTTCCCGCCGAAGGCGAGATGATCACCAGGGGAGTGTGGCCCATATTGGCCGCCGCCACGGACGTCACCATGTTGGTGATGCCGGGGCCGTTCTGGCCGGTCACGACGCCGCAGCGTCCCGATATGCGGCAGTAGGCGTCTTCCATGTGAGCCGCACTTTGTTCGTGGCGCACGGGAATGAATTTAATGCCCGCCGTCGGGAAAAGGTCCAGCATGTCCATAAAAGCCGAACCCACGATGCCGCAGACGTGGTCCACGCCTTCGGCCAGAAGGGTTTCGACGATTGCTTCGCTGGGTGTCATTTTCATTTTTTTCATCTTTTTACCTCCAAAGTTCTATTTTGACTCCTGCCGGAATTTTCATTTTTAATGGATCGTTTCGTCAACGGCCGGTTCGCAGGGGGAGCCTTCCCTGCCGCCGCGCACATGGACAAAAATTTTGTAAAAGACCGTGAGGAGAAGAAATCCCGCCGCCCAGACGCCAAGGGTGATCATGATTTCCGGTCCCGTCGGGTGGTATTCGGTGATCGTTCCCAGCGGAGACGGAATAAAGCCGGTGATCACCAGGCCCAGCCCCTTTTCGATCCAGAGTGAAACAAACACGGCCGCGCAGGCCAGGGCCAGCCAGCCGGCTTTCCGACGGACCCCGGGAAGGATCAGCATGACGAATGCGGCAATCGATAAAACGGCAAACGTCCACATCCAGGCAACAAGGTTGTGACGACCTTCCAGGCCCGCGAAGAGGTACTGAAAATGATGCATATGCTCCGGAATCTGGCTGTAAAACACCGTAAACAGTTCCACGCCGACAAAGAAGAGGCTCACGGCGAGCGCGTAGGCGACGATCTTCGCCAGCGCCTGGATCGCTTTTTCTCCTGCGTCGAATCGACCCCAGCGCTTGAGAATCAGGCAGACGAGAATCAGGAGCGCCGGACCGGATGCGAAAGCGGACGCCAGAAACCGGGGCGCCAGGATGGCGGTCAGCCAGAAGCTGCGGCCGGGCAGGCCGGCGTAAATGAAAGCGGTGACGGTATGAATGCTGATCGCCCAGGGGATCGACAGGTAGATGACCGGTTTGATCCAGGACGGCGGCGGAATTTCTTTTTTCGTGCAGGACAAAATCACCCAGCCGGTCAAGAGGTTGATGAGCAGGTAGCCGGAAAGGACGACCATGTCCCAGAAGAGAATGGACGCGGGCTGCGGATGCAGAAGCACGTTCATCACGCGGGCGGGACGGCCCAGATCGACGAAAACGAAAAGGATGCACATGGCGACGGCCGCCACGGCCAGAAATTCGCCCAGGACGGTGATTTTGCCGAACGCCTTGTAGTCGTGCAGATAGTAAGGCAGCACCAGCATGACCGCCGAGGCGGCGACGCCGACCAGAAAGGTGAACTGGGCGATGTAAAGCCCCCAGGAAACGTCGCGGCTCATCCCCGTGATGCCCAGGCCGTAATCGAGCTGGCGCAGGTAGAAGAAAAATCCGGCGCAGAAGACAAGGATCAGACCGGCGATCCAGATCCAGTACCTTAGGCTGCCGTGTAAAGCTTTTTCCAGCATATCGTCCTCATAACCAATAGTAAATCTGCGGGCCGGTGCCCAGGTGCGCACGCCTTTGCAGGCTGAAGCGCGTCTTCAAAAGACGCCGGATTTCCGAACGGGGGTCGTCCGCGTCGCCGAAGACGAGCGCTTTTTGCCGGCACGCCTCCACGCAGGCGGGCAGCATTCCTTTGGCGAGCCGCTCCTCGCAGAAATTGCACTTTTCCACGACGCCTTTGGTGCGCGTCGGAAAATCCGAATGAATATTGGAAATAAACGGCCGGGGATCCCGGTAGTTCATGCTCCGCGCGCCGTAGGGGCAGGCGGCCATGCACAGCCGGCAACCGATGCAGCGGTGGTAGTCCATCATCACGATCCCGTCGCTCCGCCGGAACGTGGCCCGGGTCGGGCACACACGGACGCAGGGCGGATTTTCGCAGTGGTTGCAGAAAACGGGCGGACGGAGCTTCTGCAGCTTCTCGCCGGAATAGGCGTGGGTTTCGCCGGGGAAGACCGAGGCAAAAGACTCCTTCCAGATCCATTTGATTTCGTCCTTGGAATTGCCGAAGGCCGGTACGTTGTGAATCGCGTGGCAGGCGGCGATGCAGTCGTTGCAGTCCGCCGCACATTTCGTCAGATCCACCGCCATGGCCCAGCGTCGGGCCGCCGGCGACTTTACAGGCGCAAGGCTCTGCCCCGGAGGAATCACGATGACATCTTTGGCCCAGGCCGGCAGAAAGATCGTCGGCGTTACCAGCGTCAGGGCGGAGGCTCCCGCGATCTTCAAAAAGTCTCTGCGGCTCGACGTCATTTTTTCACCTCCCCGGGAACGATGTGGCAGTCAAAGCAGGAGGGAGCCGCACCCGCGTAAGTGTGGCAGAGGTCGCAGAACTTATCCTTGTTGCTGTGGCAGCGCAGACAGCCGCCCGTGAGGCTCTTCTCGAACCTCCGCCCGTCTTTTGCCGTGTACGTGCGCTTTCCCTCGCGGACGGCTTCGTCGCGCCAGACGTTTAAAAGCTTCATGTGGTCGGCGCGCATGAAGGTTTTGTCTTCAACGCACTTCTTTTGGTCCAGCGCGGCGATTTCAGGCGTCTCCAGACTGAGCTCGGGCGGCGTCGACTTTCCCTTGCCGTACCAGAAGGGAAACGTGACCGTGACGGCAAAGATCGCCAGTCCCAGAAGGATCAAACCCCATTTGTTTTTATTCATCTTTCCACATTCCGCTATGAGCTACAATCATTTCCTTTTCCCCTATTGCCCATAGTCTCTTGCCTCTCGCCTGCCATTCACCATCCACTAACCGCCGATTTCCTCGCCTCGCAAATCCGTCGTTCTTTCCTTCTCCCCTTTCATCACCAAGGCGTTTCCCAGCAGTTCATGAACGCCCATGACGGCCACGCCCGGCGTCCAGTAGTCCATGAGCGTCGTCAGCGTCGCCCGGTCGATGGCGCAGATACAGCCCAGGCGGTTTACGCCGTGCTTTTGCACGACGTCCCGCACGGCCATCGCCCTCGGCATGCCGCCGCGCATCCGCATCTCCATGTTTTCGTCGTTGCCCAGCCCCGCGCCCGCGCCGCAGCAGAAGGTCTTTTCCCGGATCGTGTCTTCGGCCATTTCGTAAAAATGGTTGCAGGACTTTTGAATAATGTAGCGCGGCTCTTCAAAAAGACCCATGGCCCGGGCGGGGTTGCACGAATCGTGAAACGTTAGCCGAATGTGGTCGTTGCGCGACGGTTCGAGCTTCAATTTGCCGTTTTTGATCAGGTCCGCCGTGAACTCGGCGATATGCACCATCCTGGTCGAGCGTGCATTTTCAAAGCGCGTGCCCGTGATCGGGGAAACCGGCTCTTCGAGAAAGTCCGCCGGGCCGTTCATCGTATCCATGTATTGATGAATCACCCGCCACATGTGGCCGCATTCGCCGCCCAGAATCCATTTGACGCCCAGGCGCCTGGCCTCCGCATAAATCTTGGCGTTGAGGCGCTTGATCATCTCGTGGGAGGTGAACAGGCCGAAGTTGCCGCCCTCCGAGGCATACGTGCTGAACGTGTAGTTGAGGCCGATTTCGTGGAAGAGCATCAGGTAACCCATACAGGTGTATGTGCCTGGATCGGCGAAGTAGTCGGCCGACGGCGTGACAAACAGGATGTCGGCGCCTTTTTTGTTGATCGGCACTTCCACGCGGACGCCGGTGCGGTCCTCGATATCGTCCGCCAGAAACTCCAGCATGTCTTTGATGCCGCCCGGTTGAATGCCCAGGTGGTTTCCGGTGCGCAAGCAGTTGGCGGCAGGCTCTAAAACCCAGTTGATGTTGCAGCCGACCAGGTTGAGCAGTTCGCGGCCGATCATGGTGATTTCCGCCTGGTCGATGCCGTAGGGGCAGAACACCGAGCAGCGGCGGCACTCCGTGCATTGGTAAAAGTAGTAAAACCATTCCTTGAGGACATCTTCGGTCAGGTCCCGCGCGCCCGCGAGCTTGCCGAAGCAGCGCCCCGACGCCGTAAAGTAGCGCCGGTAAACTGACCGAATCAGCTCGGCGCGCAGAACCGGCATGTTTTTCGGGTCGCCCGAACCGATGTAGAAATGGCATTTGTCGGCGCACGCGCCGCAGCGCACGCAGATGTCCATGAAGAGGCGAAAGGAGCGGTATTTTTCCAGGCGCTCCTTCATGCCGTCGAGAATGATTCTCTTCCAGTTTTCGGGCAGCTTCCAGTCGGCGTCGCCCGGCTGCCAGGCCCGGGGATTGGGCATATCCAGGGCCGCCAGATTCTTTGCGGCGGCCGAATAGCTCCACGTTCCCGGACGGAAATCGACAGGCGTTTCCATCCAGGCGGTGGCCGGCGGTTTGTATCCGATCTTCATCAGTTCTTCCGGGGGGGGGATTTTCGCAAGTGACATGGCTACTCCTTCTCCACCGGCAGACCGGCCGCTTTCATTTTATCCCGGAATTCGTCTTCGTATTCTTCGTAGGAGTGCACTTTCACGGGAGCGTTCCAGGGATTGAGATGTCTTTGACTGCGGTTATTGTTGATGAGATTGCGCGTGGGGCTCATAAATATTCCGGCCATGTGCATGAGCTTGCTCCAGGGGAGCCAGGCGACGAGGACAAATACAAAGCAAAGATGTAGATAAAACAAAACATTCGCTTCCGCAGGCGCAACCGGCGCAAACGTCACCCAACCCATGGCCAGGGTTTTGACGGCGTTGAGATCGACGGGAAAGAAGTGGCGCATCAAAAGACCGGTTGCCGCAACGGCCGCAATCAAAATAAGTGCGAAATAATCCGTGAACAGCGAAATGTAGCGCACCCGCGTCAGGATCGCTCTGCGCAGGAAGAGAAACGCCAGCCCCGCAAGCAGCGTCATGTCGCTGATATATAGCGCGGGAACGCCGATTTCGAAAAAGCCGTCCAGCGCGGAAAGCCCCGTCACGGCGGGAAGAACCGGCTCGGTGAAAAAGCGCAGGTGCCGGAGCCCCACGATCAGCAGGGAAACATGGAACATCAGCCCGAAAAACCAGAGCCATTTGGCGCTGCCGTAAACCGGCCTTCCGTCCAAGATTTCCGTTTGCGAATTTCTGAAGAGCGACCGAAACAAAAAAACTTCGCCGGCCATCCGGCCGATTATGCCCCAGGTTCCTGCGGGATTTTC
>DAOTJI010000092.1:0-8615 GCA_035448625.1 Smithellaceae bacterium
AGGGAGACCTCTTATATCCTCTCGTCCGGGATAAGCAAGTCCGGGCGCAGGGAATCGAACTCAACGATAAGGCCATTCAGGAGTGCGTCAAAAAGGGCTTAAGTGTTTTTCAGGATGACATTGAGAACAGCTTGCGGGAATATCCCGATGATTCATTCGATTACGTCATTTTAAATCAAAGTATGCAGGAAGTGAAAAAGGTCGATTGCGTGATCGGTGAGGCACTGCGCATCGGCACAAAGGTCATCGTCGGTTTCCCTAATTTTGCCTATTTTAAATCGCGCTTTATGCTTTTTTTTCAGGGTAGATCTCCGGTTACGGAATCATTGCCTTATCTCTGGTATGATACGCCTAATGTGCGCTTTTTAAGCATTACGGATTTTAAAGATTTTTGCGCAGAGAAAAAAATACGCATTGTGGAAGTGCATTATCTGGGGGAAAAAACAATTGTGCGGTTTCTGCCGAATCTTTTCGCATTGAACGCCGTCTTTGTTGTAACGAAGAAAAAATGATGAGTCACGGTTGAAATCATGTATAACAGGGTATACCTTACCTTCATCATTTACTGAAACCGGACAGAGTGATTTAACAATAAAACCGGTCAGATTTAAGGAGTGTTTATGTGGGAATATACCGATAAAGTGAAAGAGCACTTTCTTAATCCGCGCAATGTGGGCGAAATCGAAAATCCGGACGGCGCGGCCGAGGTCGGATCGCTCGCCTGCGGCGACGCGTTGAAACTGACTTTCAAGCTGGATGAAAACAAACGCATCAAGGAGGCCATGTTCAAAACATTCGGCTGTGCCAGCGCGATTGCCTCGTCGTCGGCGCTGACGGAAATGATCAAGGGGATGACGCTCGATGAAGCGCTCAAGGTCAGCAATCAGGATATTGCACAGTACCTGGGCGGTCTGCCCGATGAAAAAATGCACTGCTCCGTGATGGGCAAACAGGCCCTGGAAAAAGCGATTGAAAATTACCGCGGCGCTCCGGCGCTGGAGCCTGGGGCAAAAATCATCTGCGAATGTTTCGGCGTGACCGACAAGGAAATTGAACGGGCGATCCGCGAAAACAATCTGGCCACGTTGGAAGATGTCACCCATTACACCAAGGCCGGCGGCGGCTGCGGCAACTGTCAGGACGCCATCGCGCAGATTCTGGAGCGGGTAAAGGCGGAACCGAAGGCCGAGACAAAACCGAAACTCACGAATATTCAGAAAATCCGTTTGATCGAAGAAACCATCGAGCGGGAAATCCGGCCCTCGCTGAAGCACGACGGCGGCGATATCGAAGTCATCGATATCATCGGCAACCGCGTGATTGTGGCCCTGCGGGGCGCCTGCGCAACCTGCAGGGCTTCGAATATCACCCTGAAGGATTTTGTCGAACACCGGCTCAGGGAACTGGTTTCACCGGATATCAATGTTGAGGAGGCTTCCAAATGAAAACGATTTATCTGGACAACAACGCGACGACCAAAGTCGCCGATGAAGTGATGGAAGCCATGCTTCCTTATTTTAACCGGCTTTACGGAAATCCATCCAGCATGCACACCTTCGGCGGTCAGGTCGGACAGCGGATCCGCGACGCGCGCGAACAGGTGGCGGCGCTGCTGGGAGCCCTGCCGGAGGAAATCGTTTTTACCAGCTGCGGGACGGAAAGCGATAATGCCGCCATTCACTCCGCGCTGATGACCAGACCCGACAAAAAGCATATCGTGATCAGCCGCGTCGAACATCCCGCCGTCCGCGCGCTCTGTTCGCACCTCGGCACGCAGGGATATAAAATCACGGAACTGCCGGTGGACAAAAACGGCCTTTTGGATCTGGAAAATCTGGAAATAAGTCTGACGCCCGATACGGCGATTGTCAGCCTCATGTGGGCCAATAATGAAACCGGCGTTATCTTTCCGGTCGAAGCAGCGGCAAAAATGGCGCATGACAAGGGCATTCTCTTTCACACCGACGCGGTTCAGGCCGTCGGGAAGATACCCATCAACCTGAAGAATAACGTCATCGATATGCTGTCCATCTCCGGCCACAAACTGCACGCTCCGAAGGGCATCGGCGTTCTATATATCCGGCGCGGCACCAAGTTTTCACCTTTTCTGATCGGCGGCCACCAGGAAAAGAGCCGGCGCGGCGGGACGGAAAATACGGCGGGCATCGTCGGCCTGGGTAAGGCCTGCGAACTGGCTGTAAAAAACATTAATACGGAAAATATCCGCGTCAAGCAACTGCGCGACAAACTGGAGCGGGAATTACTGAAGAAGATTCCGCAGAGCCGCGTCAACGGCGATATCCAGGAACGCCTGCCCAACACGACCAATATCAGTTTTGAATATGTGGAAGGTGAGGCCATCCTGCTTTTGATGAATGAACTGGGCATTTGCGCCTCGTCCGGTTCGGCCTGCACATCCGGGTCGCTGCAGCCTTCCCATGTTTTACGGGCGATGGGTGTCCCGTTTACGATGGCGCACGGCTCCATCCGGTTCAGCCTGAGCGTTTACAATACCGAAGAGGAAGTGGATTTCGTCATCGAGAAAATGCCCGCCATCATTGAACGGCTGCGGGGCATATCGCCCTTCTGGAATCAGGTGGCACAGGCCTGCACGAATCAGTAGGAGTTTATGCATGAAACGTTTAAGAAATGGCGATAAATGCAAAAATGAAATCAAAATAGAAAAAAGCTTTCGCGATGAAGTGCCTGCCGTTGTGGACAAACTGGTGGCCTCATGCGGCAGCGCCGGATGTTTTGATCATGTCAGCGCCGAACCGATTCCGCATCGGGAGGCCATCATCGATATTCTGCACCGCCTGGCCCTGATTTTGTATCCTGGATTTTTTGTCCGCACACGCTTGGACTCCGTCAATCTGGAATATTATCTCGGCGAGCAGGTGGCCTCTTTGTATGAAACGCTTTCCGAACAGATCGTCCGGGCCAACCGGCATGACTGCATCCGTCATAACCAGTCGTGCGTGCACTGTGAGCCCCTGGGGCATGAGTTGACGGTGGAGTTTCTCCGCAAGCTTCCCTTATTGCGTACGACACTGGCCAAAGATATCCGCGCCGCCCTGGAAGGAGATCCGGCCGCAAAGGGTTATGATGATATTATCTTCAGCTACCCCGGCATTCGCGCCATTACGATTTATCGCATTGCGCATGAGCTTTATCATCTGAATATTCCGCTGATCCCCCGGATTATGACGGAATACGCGCACAGCCAAACCGGTATTGATATTCATCCCGGCGCGCACATCGGCGAGAGCTTCTTTATGGATCACGGGACCGGCGTGGTGATCGGAGAAACGTGTGTGATCGGCGATCGCGTGCGCATTTATCAGGGCGTTACGCTGGGCGCGATTTCCCTGTCCAAATCGGAAGTCCGGAAATTACGATCAAAAAAACGTCATCCGTCCATAGAAGATGATGTGATTATCTACGCCAATGCCACGATTCTGGGTGGAGATACGATTGTCGGCGCCCGTTCCGTTATCGGCGGCAACGTCTGGCTCACGCATTCCGTCCCGCCGGACACGGAAGTGTTCATCAAGAAGCAGGATCTGATTTTCGGCGCGAAGCAGTATAAAAAACAGGCGGCCAGGCAGAAGCTGCGTTAAATGAAGGATGGCAAAACATGGACGAAAGAGTGTTTTCAACTTTCAATATAAAAGAAATTGCATCCGATAACGGCACCATCCGGTTGAGGGATTGCGAAAAAGATGTCATCGGCGAAATATCGCTCAAAATTTATATCAACGGAACGGAATACGCTTCGCTCTTATGTCTCAATCAGCTGACGGAAGAACTGGCGCTGGGCTTTCTTTTCAGTGAAGGAGTCATTGATACCATCGGGGATGTTGCATCTATCTCCTATAACGAGCGGATGTTTGCAGTGATGATTAATCTTGTTGAAGGCAAGACTGTCGAAAGGTGCGAAAGCCTGCGCAGCGTCACATCGGGCTGCGGCAAGTGCTTTACCTACATCAACCCTCTAAAGCATGATAAATTTCCGACAGCCGCGGCGGTCAATCTGGCCCGGGAATATCATGTAACGCTGCTGGGATATGTGAGAAAAAATTCAGGATTTGTTTACGCGGGAGAAACACGTTTTATTGAAGGTGGATATTAAAATGAAAAAAGTAAGTGGAAAAATTCTGGCTGTTAATATTTCTGAAAAGAAGGGTGAAAAGAAAAGCAATATCGATTGCGGTTTGTTTCTGGAAAACCTCGGGCTGGAAAAAGACGCGCATGCGGAGCCCGGCATCCGGCAGGTCAGCCTGCTGGCCAAAGAGAGCATTGAGAAAATAAGGGCCAAGGGTCTTGATGTCCAGTACGGCGACTTCGCGGAAAATCTCACCACCGAAGGCATTGATCTGCCGTCATTGCCCGTCGGTACGCGGCTGAAAGTCGGCGACAAAGTTCTGCTGGAAGTCTCTCAGATCGGCAAGGTTTGTCACAACCGCTGTAATATTTTTTACACGGTCGGCGATTGCGTGATGCCCCGGGAAGGGATCTTCGCCAAGGTCATCGCGGGAGGTAAAATAAAGATCATGGATGAGATCACTCTCGTCGAATAAAGGAAATGGCGAGGAATCGGGGTCAAATCTTCACGCTGGCCCTTTCACATCATCCGTCTCAGAAGGTTTCTGCTGCACCCTGCAAAACGACGCGGAGATGAAAAGCAACTGCGGCAATTCCAGGCAGCATTTTCATAAGCGGAGACGTCAGGGATTTTGAGGAGTCGTGTTCATTGTTCAAGTGGGCATGGGAAACCGGGGGAAGAACTCCCCCGGTTTCACGGTTTTGATTTACTTCAGTCTTTCTTCGGAGAGATGCAGGTGGTCCGTCTCGATTTCCACCAGCGCCGCAAAGATCTGGCGGAGCCGCGGATGATCCGCTTCGGCGGCGGATTTTCGGTAAAAATCGACGGCCCGGGTTTCCCGCTCGTGGGACTCTTTCAGGTTTTCTGCATTCTTCGTGTGGCAGGCGTCGTTGCCCGGCGGCACGGAACCCAGCTTGAGTATTTTTCTCCAAATGGACGCATGCTCCGCCTCAATCTTGCCCAGCGCTTTGAACAAAATCTTTCCCTCGGGGTCATCGGTTTGACCGGCGGCGCACAGGTAAAAGGCGGAATTGCTGATTTCCACCCGGAGCGCGTGTTCGGCCTTGGCCTGATCCTTCACGCCCAACGGCACATCAAAGTTTACGACCGCGTCTTTGGCTTCTACAATATACGCTACATGCGCTCCGCAGAAAGGGCAGTTCGCCGGGGGATTTGCGCCGATATAGGCATCCCCGCAGATCGTGCATCGGTATAACCTGACCATGTGTTTTCCTTTCAGCTATACTTTTACGCTTTCCACAAACCGTGAAGGTTACAGTATTCCCTTGCCGTAACGGAGGCCGCTTCGATGGGGAAAAACGCTTCCGGGGCCTGACCGGGCGACAGATACTGGCGATAGGCCTTGCCGTCCGCGATGACCTCGATCCATTCGATGTAATGCTTTTCTTCCATCGGATGAGCCGCGCTTCCCACTTTTACCTTGACGCCGCCCGCCACTTTTTCAATCACCGGAACATGCTTTTCTTTCGCGGCATCCGTTGTGTTTTCCGTCAAAAGCTTCATGGGCTGATTGCAGCAGACCAGCTCGCCCTTGCCTTCATGAAGCACTTCCACGATATGGCCGCATACCTCACATTTAAAGACTTCGTTTCTTTTTGCCATCATAAACCTCCTTCGTTGGAATGATTAATCGACCTTCTTAAACATCTTGCCTTTGGCGCCGCAGATCGGACAGGCTTCGGGCGCTTCTTTTTCCACCGTATAGCCGCACACCGGACAGACATAATAGCTGTAGGCTTCTTTTGCGCCGTCCAAACCATCCAGCATATGCTGATAAAGGGCGGCATGAATCTTTTCCACTTCATTGGCAAAGTTGAAAGATCGCTCCGCCTCCTTGTGCCCTTCCGCCTTTGCCGCTTCGATCATGTCCGGATACATGCTTTTGAATTCGTGCGTCTCTCCGGCAATGGCTTCCCGAAGGTTTTCCTTTGTGGACCGGATGCCTTTCATCGCCCTTAAATGGGCATGGGCGTGAACGGTTTCCGCTTCCGCGGCCGCTCGGAACAGTCTTGCGGCCTGGGCAAATCCCTCCTGGTCTGCCTTGGCCGCAAAGGCCAGATATTTGCGGTTCGCCTGTGATTCTCCGGCAAAAGCTTCTTTTAATGCGTCTTCTGTTTTCGACATAATGTTCTCCTTCAATTGGTTGTATGGTTGATATCACGCCAGGTCAAAACGGAAGATTCCTGGCATTTGTCGTCTCCCCCCTTTGGGTCTCCTCAATCCGGAATCATTCTCAATAAAAATCAACATCCCTTCTTTTACTTCTTGAACTTTCGGTTTGGTGCACTGCGAGACTGCGGGATCGGAAATTCAATCGGGGCGCTTCAGGCAATCCCGGCAATACCCGTGAAATTCGATTCGTGCATCGGTAACGACAAACCCCGATTTTCGGGCAACATCTTTGGGTTCAAGCGGCTCGGGAATCTGGCAGTCCGCGATTTTTCCACACCGCTTGCAGATCAGATTCACGTGGTCGGAGAGATCCACGTCATACCGGTTTTCCATCCGGTCAAATTCCATTTGCCGGATCAGACCGCTTTCGGAAAATTCCTTGAGCGTCGCATACACGGTCGACAGACTGACGCGCCCGGTTTTTTTTCTGGCTTCGTTGAAAATCAGCGTCGCGCCGGGGTGCTCGTAGCGATTCTCCACCAGCGCGTCGATAATCGCCAGGCGCTGTGGCGTAATTTTAAGCCCGTTTTCCTTTAACTGACCGATCAGATCTTCTTTGGTATTCGTTCTCATCTCGGAATCATTCCAGTTTGGTAATCTTTAATCCCATCCGGATCATCCTGTCAAGTTGTTTTTGAAATGTTTTTAAGATATGATTGCAATGCGAAAAGCCGCAGGGAACGGCCAGAGCGATCCAACGGTCACGCGATCTTTCCCTGCAGGGGCAGGCGGGCGATCGCGGAAACGTTTGTATGCGCCGGCAGCGGCTTTGCAAACAGCGCAAAGCCGACTGAAGCAGGAAGCCGGCTTTCCATTAAGGCTGTTTAGACGGCAGCCGGCAAATCAGGAGATGCCCCATGAAAAGAAAATCATTGAAAATCATCGGTGCAGGATTTCTTGCGGCCGCAATATTTTTTGCCGCCGGAGCAACCGTCTGTTTAGCCCGGCAGCCGAAAGCATCGACAAGTCCGGAGAAACCGGAAATATTTGTCCAGTTGGGGCATTCCAACAGCATCAAATCCGTTTTCTTTACCTCCGACGGAAATTATCTTGTTTCCGGCAGTGATGACCGGACGGTCAAAATCTGGGAAGCGGCAACCGGAAAGGAAATCAGGACGCTGCGCCATGACGCGGAAGTCACGGCGATCGCTCTTTCTCCCGACCATAAAACGATTCTTGCAGGAGATCAGAAAGGAAACCTAACCGTCTGGGAAGTCGCCACCGGAAAATCCCCGGGAAAACTGGCGGCTAAAGGATTGGGAGGCATTTCTTCTCTATCTTTCTCGCCGGACGGAAGGCATGCCGTCACCTCGGACTTTTTCAAGCTTGCTTACTTTGATGTCACGGCGAAAAAGGAAGTGTTTGCTCTGGACAGAGGACAGGACCTGTTGACCAAAGATTTGTCCGCTCAGGTCAACGTTGCCGCCTTTACAAAGGATTCGCGCTACCTGGTTCTGGGGATAAAAATCATCGACGGCCACTATAAAAGTCACGGCATCAGCATCGGGATTTACGATATCCAAAGGAAGAAACGTGTAAAAAACTTTGAGCTGTTAAAAGGGGATGCAGAAATTTATTCCCTTGCGGTTTCTCCCGACGAAAAGCGCTTTCTGGTTTCCGCATCCCTTGCTCGATCAAAGGACCTATTCGACAAATCCGGGAAAGTCTTGGTCGTTGACGCCCAAAACGGCGTCATCCTCAAGGAGTTTTCTTTTCCGGAGCCGTTTTTTCAAGTTGCCTATTCCCCCGACGGTCATCATGCGGCGATCGGCAACTACGGAGAAGTTATCCTTTATGAAACGGACCGCTGGAGCGTTGCCAGAAAAATCCGGGGACACGTTCCTGTGGCTTTTTCACCGGACGGACAATCTCTGATTTACGGCAATGACAATACGTGGGCATACTATGGCCAGTGGGTCCACAAAACCGGACTGGATTTAATGGACCTTAAAACGGGAAATTCCATCCGTCGTTACGCGGCGAATGTCGACCAGGTGACGGAAGCCTCTTTTGCGGCGAATGAAAGGGAAATCATGTCCCGAAGCTGGATTCAGCTGAACTGGGATAGACCAAATGGAGCGCCGAAGAAGCCTCTCGTTCTGAAAGACGCGGCAAACCAAATGATAACCGCAAGCGCCGCAAGTCCGGACGGCAAATACCTGATCGTCGGCAATGATCATGGAACATACATCTACCATACTCCCGACGGCCGGATGCTCCGGATTTGGGACAAGCCGCTTTTCCAGCCGGATTTTACCTCTGACGGGAAAACCCTTTTCTTTTCCACTTATGACAGAAAAGTCATCCTTTGGGACAT
>DAOTJI010000093.1:0-8484 GCA_035448625.1 Smithellaceae bacterium
TTCTGGAGGCGTCATGAAGACTTTAAAAAGAAAAATTGCCCTGGTGACAGGGGCGGCGATGGGCATGGGCAGAAGCTTATCGGAAGATCTGCTCAGGGAAGAATGTGCGGTCGTTCTGGTTGACGTCAACAAGACGGAGCTCGCGAAAACGGAAAAAGAGCTGTCCGCAATCGGAAAATGCATCTCCTATCCTTGCGACGTTTCCGACCGCAAAGCCGTCTATCGCCTTGCGGATCAGGTCAAAAACGAATTCGGCCCGGTGGATATACTGGTCAACAATGCCGGGATCGTCAGGGCGCAGGAACTGGTCGATCTCAGCGATGACGCCATTGAAAAAACCATCAACATCAACCTGACCGCCCAGTTCTGGACCTGCAAAGCATTTCTGCCCGATATGATCAAAAAAGGAGAGGGGCATATCGTTAATTTCGCGTCCGCCGGCGGAATCCTCGCCATCCCCAATCTCTCCGCCTACTGCGCCAGCAAATTCGGCGTGGTGGGCTTTTCCGACGCACTGCGCCAGGAGATGAAAAAGCACGGGTACCGTATCGGCGTCACCTATGTCTGCCCCAACACCGTCAATACCGGGATGTTTGAGGGATCAAAAATGGTGGCCGGCACGAAGATGCTCAACGCTTCCGACGTGACCCAAAAAGTCATCAAAGCCATCAAAAGCAATAAGGCGATGGTCGCCGTGCCGAATTTTCCCGTAAAAATTCTGACCCCCCTGACCAAGTTGCTTTTCCCCATTCCTGCAATGGATTGGTTGAACAGAATCATGGGCATGGACACATGCAACGACACATGGAAAGGACGAGGCTGTTCATAAATCAATTTTGGAGAGTGCCATGAAAGCGTTGAAAACGATTTTCATCATCGCCGGGGTCTTGATCGCGCTGAGCGTAGGGCTGACGGGAATCAACATTTTGCAGAAGGGCGGCCCCTATGACGGAAGAAGTCTGGAAATCATTCTGGGGGTTGCGCCTGAAAAAGCGACCGTTGACGATATCCGGAAACTGAGCAAGTCGGAGGTATTCCAACTTTTCTACGCGGCACCGGCACCTGCCTTTGCGGAGCTTAAAGGCGAGTATGACGCCCTGACCGTGGATGTCGGCATCATGGCGTCCGGCGCGGCCTTTTACACCCATCATTTTTTCGGCCCGGGCCGCTGGACAGGCAAGGCTTTTTATCCGGCGGAAAAAGACAGGGGATATGGATACAATCTGTTTCAGGACACCGGCGGCAAAATGTTCAGGACCCGCAAAATGGATACCTCCATCGGACCGTCGGATTATGACGGAAAGCCTTCCTTCAAACTCAATTACCGCGCGTACAATTCCGGCACCGTAAATTCCATGCGCGATGAGCTTCGCAAAATAAACGATCGTCTGTTGATCGGCCTGGGATACATGGATCTGGGCGGCGGGAAAATCAATCCGGCCCCGTTTGTTCTAGTGGGTCGGGCGAAGGACTGGGTGGGTATCGACCCCCCGTAACAGGACCCCGGGGTAATGCGACGGCCGGATCGATCGGATCTCTTTCAGACAAACTTGACAAGCCCTATATTTCATGGAAGGATCTACGGCAAACCCTTTCAGGAGAAATGCGATGAATTTGAAAAATCTGATGCAAAAAACTTTTTGGTTGATGATTCTGCCGGCTTGCCTGTTCCTGGCCGCCGGCGTTTGCTTCGCAAAGAATCCGGCGGAGAAAAAAACAGACTATGATGTGATTGTCATCGGCGCCGGAATGGGCGGACTTTCCGCCGCCGCGCACCTGGCCGTAAAAGGGCAAAAAGTATTGGTCCTGGAAAAGCACTTTGTGGTGGGCGGCAGCACATCCAAATTCACCCGCGGCGAATTTACTTTTGACACCGCACTGCATGAAATGGCCGGCGGCGGCCCCGGCAAGATGGACCGAGGCCTGTACCAACTGCTCAAGGCCACCGGCGTCGATAAAAAAGCTCAGCTGTATGAAGTCCCGCACTTTTACCGATCTGTTTTTCCCGGTGTGGACATCACGCTTCCTCCAAACTGGCCGGGGTTTAAAAGTGAATTGAAAAAGAAATGGCCGGAGGAATCGGAAGGCATAGAAAAATTCCATGTTCTCTGCGCCGGCCTGTATGGGGACATCATGGAACTGCGGGACCTCTTCCGCCAAGGCAGCGTGAGCAGCGCATTCACGCAGATTCTGGTGCCCCTCCGGCAGCCGACATTTTTTCGCTGGAAAGATCGCACGGTAAAAGATCTGATGGATCAATGCTTTAAAAACGAAGATCTCAAGGCGGTGGTCTCACAGTTATGGGTTTACTACGGTGCGCCGGTGGACAAGGAATCTGCTCTCATTTTCATGGCGGCCACCGAAAGCTACCTGACCGATGGCGCCTGGCATATCAAAGGCACGTCTCAGGCGTTGGCCGACGGTTATGCGGCCCGCATCCGCGAGCTGGGCGGCACGGTCAAAACCAACGCTCTGGTGACGAAAATCCTGCTGGAAAACGGCCGGGCAACCGGCGTCCGGACGGCGGACGGCAAAACCTATACCGCCCGATATATTGTGGCCAATACCGATCCCTATCAGCTGGCCGACCAGCTGATCGGCAGGGAAAATCTTCCGGCCAAGTATCTGGAGAAAATCGATTCGTTGAAGCCCGCCAATTCCCTGTTTGGCGTGTATCTGGGCCTGAATATCGACCTGAAAGCCTTGGGCTACAATGATACGGAAATCTTCTATAACTCCTACCGGGACAGCATGAAGAACTACGAGGCCATGATGAAGGGCGACTTCGAAAAAGGAGCCGTGGCCATTACGATCTATACGAATCTGGGCGATCCCGTCTATGCACCGCAAGGCAAATCCGTGGTCAAGCTGGACGCCTATTCCGACATCTCCGTGTGGCCGAAAGACCGGGCGGAGTATAAAAAGCTGAAGGAACAAAAGATCGACGAGCTCATTGCCCTGGCCGCCCGGGTGATCCCCGAGCTCAAGGACCCTAAAAACATTATCGTCAAGGAAGGCTACACGCCGAGAACCATTGAACGCTTCACGATGAACAAAGGCGGCGTGGTGTACGGCTTTTATTTGTCGCCGGATCAGTGGCAGAAGGTCCCCAACAGCACGCCGGTTGAAAATGTATTCATCACCAGCAACTGGACACAGGCGTGGCACGGCGTAGGCTCCGGTCAGGTCAACGGCTGGCGGGCGGCGCGTCTGATTCTGGATCGGGAAGGCATCGAGTAAACCTGAAGACGGCCGAGCGGGCACCGCGGAGGTGGAAATTTCCGCGGCCCCGCCTCGGTGAAATGATCCGGCAGTCGTTCGGTGCGATGCCCGGCGACGGCCGAAGACGGCAAAGTCAGGGAGGGAAACGGCGATGCTGAAGGATTATCAGCAAACCATACTGGAGCTTCTGGCACAGCTCGAACTGAACATGCGGGATCTCTACCTGCTTTTCGCCGAACGATTCCCCAAATATGGCGACCTTTGGTCGTCCGTCTCACTCCAGGAAAACAACCACGCGGACGGAATAAAAAAATTGCGCCTTCTGGCCGGCGAAGACCGCGTTCTGTTCGATGAAAAAACGACCAAAACCTACACGGTCAAAATGTTCATCTCCAGCATTCAGGAAGCCCTGACGAGGACGAAATCGGGTAAAATGACCCTGATCAACGCTCTGTCGGTCAGTCATGATTTCGAACAGGCCATTCTTGAAAAAGGATTTTACAATTTTTTTTCCGGACAGGACGATGAAACCAGAACGCTGATCCGGCAGATCAAAGAAGAAACGCTCGATCATCAAATGAAAATGAAAAACGCCTGGGAACAAGAAAGAAAATCGTCCCCTTCTTAGACGGTGTCCTGATCAAAGTGCCGGACCGGTGCGATCGCGCCCGACCCGGCGTTGTCCCATCTCTGTCCGGTCCTGCGGTTTGTTTTGGCCCAACGAAAGAGAAGCCCGCAGCCAAAGCGACCTTCTTTCCAGGCCCGGGAAAACCTCGCTGCCGAACCGTGAAGCCTCCGGCAAAGACATCTCTGCACCCTGTTCAGAAAAGCGCTTTACCTCCCGGCGAATCTGAATCAGTTTCCCTTTTTGACCTGACGGAGAAATTTCCTGAAGAATTTTCCCGTTGAACATTGGACAAACCATTTAGACAGATGATTCTGGGAGGTCGGTGTGGAATTGATGATCATGATGGGAATGCCCTTCTTCCAGGCCATGGCCGGAATGGAAGCCACGGGTTCCACCTGCAGACTGGTCCCCATAATGATCAGCAAATCGGAGGAAAGAATTTTGGACAGAGCGTGCTCAAACAGAGCTTTGTCCAGCTCCTCACCCATGAGCACCGTTGCCGGCTTCAGCAAACCATAACAGGTGTAGCAGTAAGGAATGTAAATTCCGGCGGTGAACATCGCTTCGACATCCTGCCGGTTGCCGAGAGCTCCGCAGTTCAAGCAACGGACTTGATGCTCTGTGCCGTGAATTTCTATGACTTTTTCCGGACTCAACCCCGCTTTTTGAAAAAGCCCGTCCACATTTTGCGTGACAATACAGGAAAGGCGCTTTTGATCGTCCAGCCATTTTGCGGCCCGGTGAGTGGGATTTACTTTGGAACGCAGAATCATGTGATAAAATTGCCGCTCCATGGCCCAGTAGCGCGCCCGGACGTCTTCCCGGGCGAGAAAGTTTTGATAGGTAAAATCTTCCGCTCCGAATTTCCTCCAGAAATCATAATGGCCGCGAAAGTCCGGAATGCCGGATTCCGTGCTGGTGCCTGCGCCGGACAGAATAACAATTTTCTCCGCACCATCCACCATTTCTCTGAACCTGAGAATTTCTTTCCGGTTCGGCCTGAAAAACCGGGAAGGATGCAGAAGCAGTTGTACGACCGTTTCCGGCGTCCTCACGGCGGCGCGCGGCAATATATAATTTTTATGCCAGTGAATGATTTTTTCGGGCGTGGTGATCACCTCGAGGGGAACCGGATAAAGTCCGGCCGCCTGCGAATTCATTTTTTTCAGCACGGTTAAAACCGCGAGAATGGTCAAATTAAACGGCAGCGTCAGAAAAGGAAAATTGAGAAGACCGAAAAGCTGAACCAGGAAGAGCCAAAAAACACAACAGAGGGCAAGGCCGGCAAAGGTGAAGAGAAAAGCCTGCCCGTTGGCAACCAGGAAAACCCCCAGCAGGCCGATGGAAACGGGGATGGCGTTGAAGCCGATAAACAGGTCGGAAGTGTACAATACCCCGGCTGTGGCGGGCAGCATTTTGGTGATGACGTAGCCGCCCGCAGCACCCAGCAGAGCCGCAAAAGCGCTGAGGCGGGAATGGATCAAAATGCCGGTGAAAATCAACAACCAGGCGATGACGTGCGGAGGCGTCGCTAGCCCGGGCAAAAGGTTTTTCAAAACGCCTTCCACGGGGATCAAAGGCTCGGGAGAGTAACCCCCCATCATGTACATAGCGGGTGCCGGAATCAGCCTTGCATTGTACACCAGCCAGTAAACGATCAACAGCGAAGTAATCAACGCGATCACGGACGGCAGGCTCATGACCGGCAGGTTAAACCGCCCCATGGACAGCTTGTTCATCAGGAAAGATTGCACCAGGTAAACGATGACGGCCATCACGACCAGCAGCAGGACGGACACGATGGAAACGGTAAAATACCAGCTCCAGAAAATGCCGAGCAGCGCTCCATTGAAGCCGAAGATGCCCTGCCGGATAAAACGCCTCTCGGCCTTGAAGGCATACGCGGACAAAGACGCGACGACAATGCCGATCAACGAAAAGAATACCGTGCTGCGGGAAATGGTCGCGAGCGCGAGCAGGAGAAAAAGTCCGGAAGCCGCACGGGTGGCGAATACGACTTGTCCGTAAGAGCACAGCACAACCACCGCCCCCTGAAGCGCTTTCGGTCCGCCGTCCGACGCCTTGATCCGGCCCGCCGCTTCCTCCCGAACGCTCTTGAGTTTATCTCTTAGTTTTGGGAGCATAGGTCAGCAATCTGGCTGGAATCGCCTCCGGTCCCTTGATGTCTTCATAGGTTTCCCTGCGGCGGATGATCTCGGCCTGGCCGTCATGAAGCATCACAACCGCCGGGCGGGGATAGATAAACTGCATGGATTGTGTAAAATTGTAGGCGCCCACTTTGTGGATGGTGAGGATGTCGCCGGCCTGCACCGCCGGAAGGCGCACCGATTTTCTGAGGACGTCGATTTGCATGCAAAGGGCGCCATAGACATCGACTTCTTCCGTCGTTTGGGCGGAGTCCCGGTCGGAGGATATTTCATAGCGATAATACGCGGAAACCGGCAGGAGATGAATGCCTGCGTCCACAATGACCGCCCGGTTGCCGTTTTGCATTTCCTTAACGGAAACCACTTTCGTCAGCAGGTGCATGCCTTCATCCACCACGGAGCGGCCGGGTTCCAGAATCAGCCGCGGCGCATTTTTAAAGGAGCGCAATTTTCCGTTGAGGACGGAACAGACCGTCTCGGCGTACTGCTCGATCGGCGGAGCGATGGTGTAGCCCGGCATGAGCTGCGTGTGCAGGCTGTTGCCGGAAGGGTATCCGCCGCCGATGTCCAGATACTCCACTTCTCTTCCCAGTTCTTTTTTAATATTGAGCGACAGGTCGGTCAGGTTCTCCATGACGCGGCGGTAGATGCCCAGATCGATGATATAGGTTCCCGCGTGGCAGTGCAGGCCGGAAAGCTGCAAATACCGGTGTTTCTGAATCTGCCGGCAAGCCTCCAAAGCCTCCCCCCGTTCGTAGCTGAAACCGAATTTATCCCACGCCGGATAGTTGAGCTGCATGTTGACGCGAACACCGATGTTGACCTTGCGGCCGATGGAAGCCGCCACTTCCGCGGCCACCTTCAGTTCATCGAAAGAATCCAGATGGACCGACGCGCCGTCCAGAAAGGCTCTTTTCATTTCCTCCGGCTTCTTGTAAGGGCCGTTGAAAAGGATCATCGGTCCGGCGATGCCCAGCCTTCGGGCGATTTCATATTCAAACCCGGAGACCACCTCGGCCCATGCCCCTTCCGAATGAAACAGGGCGCAGATGCCGCCGAGATAGTTGGTCTTGTAAGAGTAGGCGATGACGGTCCGGGGGTAGCGCCTCGTAAAGACTTGCGCCACTTCGCGATAACTGCGCCTGAGCGTGCTTTCGGACACGACATACAGGGGAGACCCGTACCGATCGGTCAGGTCGCGGACGGACAGGCTCTCCAATGCTTTGACGGAAGGCGTTTTCATGTGTTCGCTTTTGAACTTGACGGTGTCGCCGAAAGAAACCTTTTTGATGACCGGCCGGATATAAGGTTGTTTGCCCTTATGTTTGATCATAGGTCATTTCTCCGTTCAGGGAAATATCCCCAAAATGATTCAAATCGGTAACCAGGTCTATGGAGGATCGAATCCATACCTTGCCGGGTAAGGTCTGCGCAACGCCCCTGATTTTTTTCTTTTGGATCAGATGGATCAGGACCGCCGGCAGATTCGCCCCGGCCCCTCGCGCAAGGCCAATCCAATCGGGAAAAGTTGAATGGAAACCGGAGAGGAATTGTTCTCCCTGCCGGTTTCTTGCAATATCGATGGTCAGGGCCCCCTGCCAGGCCGTGCTCCGGACCATTTCTTCGGCTATGTCAAGAAATTCATGGTTGTCCACCGTCAACGCCATCCAGGTGCCGCCGTAGCGGGAAATCAACAGTTTCCTGACGGATGCGATGGCGACGATTCGGCTACGGCAATCGGCGACGACGGCAACCGAGAAGTAGTCCGGAGCTATGGCGGCGTTCGGTGCCGTCTGCTCGGAAACAGGATTTTTGATAAGCGCCGGAGGCAGAACGGGCGGATCATTCTGTTCATCTTTTTCATCGGCGTCCTTTTGCTTTCCCAACTGACGGTACAACTCGCTTTGCAGCTCCCGCAGTGATTTACCGAAAGGAAGGAGCGTGGCAATGCCCGCGGCGCGCAATTGCGGCTCCATATCGATGAAAAGCTCCATTTCCTCATCCACGGCGGGAATCAGCGCATCCAGGCCTTTCTGCTTTTTAATAAGCGTGATTCTTTTCAAAAACGCCATCCGGTCCGTTTTGGGCGGCGGCATGACATACGCCCGGTGCATCAGGCCTGCATGAAACAATCCCGCGTCCAGCGGCTGATAAGCCAGCCCGATCAACTGATCATGGCTCGCTTTTACGGCCGACAAACATTGAAGAACGCCGAATCCCGCTTCGGGTTCGCCGGCCGTGTTTAATCCCGTCACGGCGATAATCACAGGCGCACCTCCCCGGAAACGGTCAGTTCCATAAACTGCCTCACGTCCAGCAGGGCGTCGGAAACGGTGCGGACAAACAGCTTGCCCACTTGATAGGAGGTCAAGGGCCGCACGGCCATGTCGCAGGCAAGTTTTACAGTCAGCAGCGGAAGATTCTGCCCCGCGGCGGCGGCAAGATAGAGCCAGGAGGGAAAGCGGC
>DAOTJI010000094.1:0-8476 GCA_035448625.1 Smithellaceae bacterium
ATGGTAAACCCCATCCGGAGCAAGACCAAATAGGAGAACGCTTGAGGGCGGCCCGCCTGATGTTCTCGGGTAGTGTCGCTAGAGGCGGCAGGCAACTGCCGTCCCAGATGAATGATCATCGCCGCGGCGAGGGCAACCGGACCGCGGAACAGAACTCGGCTTATGATTTTCTCCGTGCCTGCTTGTTCGGACCTGCGGCAACCCTTAACGAAGAAGGCGAAAGGGTTTCCCGCGGCTAGACCTGAAGGAGACTCATCAACCGTTTGATCCAATCGAGACCCGTTTCCGTAAAGAGAGCGACCAGGATCAAGAAGAGGACGAAGACCGCAATCAGTTCGGAGTTGCGGATTTTGGGGTATTTTCTTTTTACGACCAACAGGAGAATGCCCCCGGCCGCCAGTACCACCAGATGCAGAAAGGGAAAAAACTTTAAAAAAGCTTCCATCCGGAACTCCCTGTAAATCAGATTTTTTCAACCGTCTTCGGAAAAAAACCGTCCGGCCTAAAGTCAATAAAAAAGGCCGAATCGAAATTCGGCCTTTTTTATTGATGGAACGTTACTTATTTGTCATCATCATCGTCGTCATGCAATCCCGAAAAATCGCCTTCCGAACCTTCCGGAACCTCCGACTGAATGGAGCGGGAAATTCCGCGCACCAGGATCAGCATGATGAAGAACAGGATCACCATGGCCACGATGAGCACCAGAATGACGGTGGCCGTCCAGGCCTTGGATTCCTTCTCGATATTCTGAGAGACTTTCATGGCCGCTTCATTGTACTTCTCGACCTCCACCCCCAGACAGACCCATCCGAAACCGGCGGGCTCAGGAATGTTGGATGCGAAAAATTTGATCGGCGCATACGCGACGAATTTGGTCATCCCGAACAATTTGTACGTTTTGACTCCCGTCTTGCCTTCGGCCGCCTCTTTCGCCAGAGCCGTTAGATTGGGATCCAGGAAACCGGCCTGAAAGATATTCAGCGCATCGGCGCCTTTGTCCGTCAGTTCTTTCACGTTTTGCTGCGTGATGGTAGGAACCGGCGTTCCGTCGGGATTCAGGCCTACGATATGGTAGTCGCTCGGGTGCGCGATCGCGTTGCCGCGGTAATCGAACATGTAGGCGTAATTGCCGGATGCCGCATCCGTTTCAAACACCCGTTCGGCCTGCGTGGGAATCAGCTGGTCCGTGATCTGGCCCAGATGACGATAGTCCAGGGACAGAACGATAATCCCCGAAAAGCCTTCCTGATTGAAAACCGGCGTCGCAAAACGGACTACGCCGTTGAACCGTGCTCCCTTATCGAAGGCCGCTTTGTTCACATACCAGCCGGTGACCGGAGAAACATACACTTCGCCCCGGCTCAGACTTTTGGTCCTGGCAAAATAATCTTCATTTTTATAGGTCGTGTTGGCCGGCTTGCTTACGTCAACCAGTTTTCCCGCCGGCACCGCCTGACCGTCGACAATTTTAATCTTTTCGTTGCCGTTTTTGTCGATCAGGGCAATTTCCTTGTACCGCGGTGTCAGCACCTGCTGGATCTTGCCGTCTTTCTTGACCCAGAGCGGTGCTTTGTTTTCAGCAATGAACTGCTTGTAGACGGCTTCTGTCGAGGGAATAATGGTTGAAACCTGCAAATCTTTTTTGCTTTCCATGAGTAAGTTGGCAACCTGATTTGCAGTGTTGATGGCCCTTGCTTTAATATCTTCCTGGGACTTTACATCCAGAACGTTAACGGCCCTTTCTTTTATGGTAACCCCCAGTTTAAACATGCCGTTAGCGATTAAAAACGCCATCAGTGATAAGGGGATTACAATAAGCAGGAAGAATATGCCTGCAACAGGTAATGACTTCTTATCTTTAGATTGTGACATTATAATTTCCCCCTAACCTTGGTTAATTTTTGTAGTTAACTTCCCGAAAGCATTAACCCAAAAAGAAAGGCTTGAAGGGGTTGGCATACAACAAGATCAGGGCGATAACCAGCGCGTAAATGGCGATCGATTCGGCCATGGCCATGCCGACGAGCATCACCATCATGATTTTGCCCTGAACGCCGGGGTTTCTTCCCACTGCCTGACAGGCGCCGTTTGCCGCGTTGCCGATGCCCGCGCCCGCGCCGATGGCGCCCAGGCCGATGGCCAGACCCGCGCCGATCATGGCGCCGACCACAAAGATCACTTTAATGTAGGATTCGCCGCCAACCGGAATCGCATCCGCCGCAAAGGCAAATTGGCTGGAAAGCAGCAAAGCCGCTACCGATGTGAAGACCGTTAAAATTGATTTTCCATGTTTGTGTGACATTATCTGACTCCTTTCATAACCTATGGTTTATTGTGTTTCTTTTTGCGCTGCATAACACATTAATCATAGCGGCGCAAAGAAGAATTAACATCAATCGGCACGACGCTAATGCATGAGATGTGCCATGGTTTTAATCCGATCATTTTGTTTTTTCGCCGCGAAAGCGGCGCCGGCAGTGCATTTCGTCAGGCGGTTCAATTGATTGAAATTCCTGTTCGTTTGGGACCTGCGCCCATACGGGTGAAAACAAGAAGGGGGAGAATTTCGGTTTTTCGCCGGCCGTGGGGGAGCGATCGTTTCAAAGACTTGTTTAATGTTTTGTTCAATGGACTGCCATAAAACATTAAACGGCGGGAGCGCAATGCGGTTTCCCGTGTGAAAATCCGCGTGAAAAACGCTTTTGATATTTCAGTTGAAATTTTGGACCAATGTCGTTACGATGCCGTGGATTTGCCGAATCGAGGGACATCCAAAAGTCATCATTTCTCACGATAAAGGATCGTTATGCAGGAGCTTCTAACCGTAGTTACATACCCGATCATCTGGCTGGTCTGTTCTTATCTTTTAAAAATCGAAAGCGGTCTGGCAAAACTGCTGATCTCACTCACGGCGGCGGTTCTGGTTTATGTTTTATACGGCCTGTGGCAGACTCAAAAAGAAAAGCATAAGGAAAATTAAAATTCTGTGGCCTTGCTGAGAAACTCATACCGATTTCTGCGTCAAGCATTCAGTCTGCGCATCTGGTTGACGAGTCTCGTTGTGATCCTGCTGATTCTTCTGCTGGCTTTGACCGTGAACAACGCGCGGGAAAAGGAGATGGCGGATTTGTTCAGCCGCCAGCAGCTGGCGTCCGCTCAAAACGCATCCGCCCGAATGACGGAAATTCTTTCTCAGGTCGAAAGAAACGTCGCCCTGTTTTCCTACTTTGATCCCAACGGGAAAATTCTGTCGCCGAAAGATCACCGGGAAATCGAAATCCTTTATTCCGTCTGGGGAAAAACGATCGACACCGTGTTGGTGGTGGACGCCCAGGAGCGCGTGCGGCACGTCCTGTCGCAGGAGGCGATGCCCCGCGTCAACCTGATCCCCCATTTCCGGACCCTGAAAAGCCGCAAAAGGCAGTATTTGAATCTGGCCCTGTCCGATGTTCGCTCCGGCGGTTCTCCGGTCTCAAAGCAGGACTGGTATTTGATCCGGGGGTATCCCATCTGGCGCAACCATGGCATTTTTGACGGCGCGTGGATGGTGTCCTTTTCCCTGGCCTCGCTGGTCCATGCCGGAGAAAAGCAAATTCAGGAAAACCGTCTGGGGGATCTGTGGCTGGTCAATGACCGGGGGCAGGTCGTCATGCATCCTTATTCTTCTTATATCGGCAGAAACACCGGCGATCTGGTTCATGACAACCGGGGAAACGGAATCACCCTCTCGCCGGAAGGCGGCAGGCGAATCGACACGAGGATTTTACGGCAGGGCGACGACCTGCAGAGAAGTGTGATTGCCTACTATCCGTTTCAGGTTGCCGGGAACAACTGGTTCGTCATGGTGAGCGCTCCCTATGCCGAGGTCGTCGCGCCCGTGCGCACGACCTTCCTTTACACGATGTTCAGCGCGTTTCTGCTGATGCTGATCCTGGTGGTCGCCGGCATTTTCTACGCGTTCCGCGAGGGAAGGCGCCTGCGGATGCGGGAGGTACAGGAGCGGCTGAAGGAGCGGGAAACCTGGCAGGAAAAGCTGCTTCGGGAAAAGAAAACGATCGAAGGCATCATCGAGGGGTCCCCCATTCCCAGCTTCGTGATCAACAAACAGCATCAGGTGATTCTATGGAACCGGGCCTGCGTTGAACTGACCGGGCAGTCGGCGGAAGAGACGCTGGGGACGGATGGACACTATCGGGCGTTTTATCCCGTCAAAAGGCCCATGGTGGCCGACTTGATCATCGACAGCGATATTGACGCGCTGGAAAAATATTACAGCACCAAAAAAGTCAAGAAATCCGAAAAGGTGCTGGGCGCCTATGAGGCTTACGATTATTACGAAAACCTCGGCGGCCGCAGCCGGCACATGTATTTCCTCGCGGCGCCGATTTACGACGAGGAAGGGAACATCATCGCAGCGATCGAAACCCTTCAGGACATCTCCCGAGAGCAGGAGCTGACGCGCAGCCTGCAGGAATACGCCGAGACGCTGCAGAATGAGCTGGCGGAAAACATTGAACTGAGAAGAGAGATCGAAGGCCTGCTGAATTACATGCAGTCCATCGTCAAAAGCCTGCCGGATAAAATTTATGAACTGGACAAGGACGGCGTCATCAACTTTATCAGCTGGGGGCTCAAAAAACCCAAAAGCGAGTTTCGCGGAAGGCATTTTCTCGATTTTGTCGCGCCGGAAAATGCCGACTTCGTCGTTTCCAAGTGGGAAGACGCCAAACGGGGAATCTACACCCCCTATGAAATTGAAACGGTGGCCAAGGACGGCCGAAAAGTCAATTTGATGTTGACGACGTCTCCGGTCATTGGAAGCGACCATTACATCCTGGTGCAGAGAGACATTACCGAATTCAAAAATCTGGAAAAGAAGCTTTACGACAGCCAGAAGCTCGCGGCGCTGGGGCAGCTTTCCGCCGGCATTGCCCATGAAATCCGCAATCCGCTTTCATCCATCAAGATGAGCCTCCAGATCCTGGAGAAACGCATCAAGCCGGAAGGCAACGATCTGAAGCGGTTTAAAATCGCGCAAAAGGAAGTCGAGCACTTGGAAGAGCTGGTGAACAACGTTCTGGTGTTCGCCAAGCCGATGGAACCCAAAATCGAATCGGTCGATCTCGCGAAAGTTCTGGAACAGGCGGCGGCCCTCTCCGAACAGATCATTCAGGACAAGAAAATCGATGTCACCTTCGATACGCAGGACGTTCCCCCGGTCAATGTGGATGTGGCGATGATTACGGACGCTTTTGTCAATATCATCCGCAACGCGGTGGAAGCGATGGAAGAGGGCGGCCACATTCACATTTACGCCCGCAGCATCGGGTCCCGGCCGCCATCCGTGCTGGTGGTCGTGGAAGACGACGGGTGCGGCATCGACGATGCGGACATGCCTCATCTGTATAATCCGTTTTTTACAAAGAAGAAATACGGGACGGGCCTCGGCCTGTCGCAGGTTCTGAAGATTGTGGAAGTGCACCAGGGGAAGCTGGAGATTATCAGCGAGAAAGGCAGGGGCACGAAGGTTTGCGTGACGTTACCCTGCAACAAATGACGGATCGTTTTCAAAGGGGCTGAAACCCGGGAAGAAAACGCGCCGCGGGGCAGACAGCGAAGGTTATGACGATGGCGAGTATTCTGGTGATTGATGATGATGCATCCATTGCGGAAACGCTGGATTTGTATTTAACCGAAGAGGGCTACAGCGTCCGGACTGCGCTGACCGGCACCGACGGCCTGAACAAATACGTTCAGGAGCCTTCGGACGTGGTCATTCTGGACATCCGTTTGCCGGACGTGGACGGGTTTGCCGTCCTGGAGGACCTCAAGGAAGAAAATGAAAACGTCAAGGTGATCATGATCACCGCTTTCCACGACATGGAAACGACGATCAACGCCATGAAGGGCGGCGCCTTCGACTACATTCACAAGCCGGTCAACGTGGATGAGCTGGATCTGGCGATCAAGAAGGCGCTGAAGTCTCTGGAGATGGAGAAGAAAATCGACGGGCTTCTGATGGAGCCGTCGCGCAGTTTCCGGGTGGGGGACATTATCGGCACGGGCAACGAGATGCGGGAAATTTTCAAAACGATCGGAACCGTTTCCCAGAGCCGAACGACGGTGCTGATTCATGGAGAAAGCGGCACCGGCAAGGAATTGATCGCCAAAGTGATTCACAACAACACTTCACCGGACGAACCGTTTATCGCCGTGAACTGCTCCGCCATTGTGGAGACGCTTCTGGAATCGGAACTGTTCGGCCATGAAAAGGGGTCTTTTACCGGCGCCATCGCGCGCAAGCTGGGTAAGTTCGAGCTGGCCCGGTTCGGCACCGTGTTCCTCGACGAAATCAGCGAGATGTCGGTGAATCTCCAGGCGAAGCTATTGCGCGTTTTGCAGGAGATGGAATTCGAGAGGGTCGGAGGCAAGGACAGGGTAAAGGTCAATGCCCGCATCATGGCCGCCACGAATAAAGACCTGCGGGCAATGGTCAAGGAGGGAAAATTCCGGGACGACCTGTTTTACCGTTTGAACATTGTTTCCATCCATTTGCCGCCGTTGCGCAACCGGCGCCAGGACATTCCGCCGTTAATTGATTATCTGCTTTCCAAAATCAACCTGGATCTGCATAAAAAAATCGTCGGCGTCTCCGGTGAAATGATGGAAAAATTTATGATCTACCCCTGGCCGGGAAACGTTCGCGAGCTGGAAAACTTGCTCGTCCGGGCGTGCGTCATCGCAAAAGGGCAAGTGCTGGGCGTCGGAGATTTCCCCGAACTGGGCAAGGATGATGAGGCCCTTCCGGATAAAGACATCACCGCGGAGGTGTTCACGCCGGAAGAGCCGGGCAAGTTTTTAACGCTGGATCAGGTGGAAGAACGCTACATTCGAAAGATCATCAAGGAAACCAATAAGAACAAGGGAGAAATCTGCGAAACGCTCGGCATTTCCCGCCCCACGTTCGAACGCAAGCTGGAGAAATACGGCATCACCTTTGAACGGGATTAAGGGATGGCGTTGATCGGTCACAACATGAAAGGGCGTTCCTCGCCGGCCCGCGCCACGGCGTCCCCGGCAGCTTCTTCCTGCTCCGGTGTGCCGGAAACGGCAAGCCAAACGGAACCCTCCGCGCCGCAAACACCGCCCGCGGCAACCAGATGCGCTTGAACGCCGGTGAGGATCGCCAGCGCTTCGATTTCCGTTATGACTTCACCCGGAACGGGAAGCAGCCGGTATCCGCGGGCGCCCGGTTCAGTCAGGCGCGTTGCGATCTCGTTTAAATCGCCGAAAACGCGCTTCTCCAGCCCGACGGGCAGGATGAGGCGCACACGTCTTCCGACAACGGCTTGCAGCGCCGCCCCGATCGTTCCGCCTTTCGGATGCCCGATCAGTATCCCGGCCTGTCTCTGCGCAAGGTCCACGGCGTTGGCGCCCTTCAGAATCACGTCGCCTTCTTTCAAACCATCCACCACATCAAACACGGTCTTGCCGGTGAGCCATTTTCCTTTTTCAATTACCACATCTCCCGGAAAAGCGCTTTCGTCCGGCAAGCGGCCCGCCGCGGTTGTCTCCTGATAGGGCGGCAGCGTAATCCCACGGAAGAAGCGCCTTCGGGAAAAGCCCTCCGCATTGCCGCAAACTGCCAGAATTTCCTCCGCCACATAGCCGTTTGTCGTTCCGGCGATGATGACGACCGTCCCGGATTCCATCGCGGCCCTAACCGCGGTGTGCCGGGCAACCGCCCGGGCGATCAATCGTTTTCCCCCCGCGGGGGTCAGTGTAACCTGAATCATTCGTCACTCCTCTTTGTCCGTCTTTCGTCAAGACCTTTGCGGTGTATGAACAGTGGAAGCCATCCTTTATTCCGTAATTCCATGCTTTTTCATCAAATCGCTTTTTTGAAAGAGCGCCATGCCCGTCTTCAGCTTTCGGAATCCATGCGCCTGATAGAATCCCTCTTTCCCCGGGGCTGCATACAAAATAACATTGCAATGGGAGAGTTGGGACAGCAGGTTGTTCATTAAAATCTTCCCGATTCCCTTTCCCTGGAATTCGGGGACAATCGCGCAGTCATAGACGGCGGCCTGATAGGCATCATCGGAGAGCGCCCGGCCGAAACCGATTAATTGCCCGGCGTGATAGATGAAGACTTTGGCGTGGCTTGCTTCAAATGCTTTCCGGTGCAACTCGGGTTCGTGAAATGCCATTCCCACACGCTTCAACGTTTCGGACACGGTCCTCCAGTCCACGCCCACACAGTCTTTCTTAACATCCAGATTCATGAAAACCTCATGGCCTGATTGCCGCAGATCGTATTTCTTGCCGGCGGACGCGGAACGACAGCGGAACGCCTGTCCGGTGCAGAACATGGTGACGGATTCTGTTTTTCGGTTTTTTCAAGCGCGCCCATTGGTTTTTTCCCTTTCGCCGTCAATTTTTATATGGCGCATCGAAATAATAGACGGAAAAT
>DAOTJI010000095.1:0-8247 GCA_035448625.1 Smithellaceae bacterium
GATTTTTTCATCCGGCACGGGAATGGGCTCGGTGTTCAATTTCTTGCCCAGAATTCGCACGACGCCGAATGTCTTGAGAATGGTCAGTTTGGTTTCGTTGTCCAGATCGGCATTGACGAACAGATAGCCGGGGAAAAGGGGCACCATGATCTTCTTTCTGCGGTCTTTTCGCTTGCTCCAGACCTCCATCTCCGGTAAAAATGTCGTGAGCGATTTTTGAGACAATCCGGCGTAGGCTTTATATTCATGGCGGCTTTTGGTGGAAACGGCATACCAGGGCATGTCCAACCCCTTCAAGGTCAGTCCCGCGAATAACCTAAAGGTCACGAGGGCGGGAATCCGGTTATGTCAAAGCTTTCAGGCGCACCTGATAACCTGAAGGTCACGCGAGGTGCGCGCTACATAAAAATGCGCTACGGGTCTTTGGACCCGTGAATGACTATAGCATGTGCTTATTTTTTGCAACGGAGAAATGATGCAAGAGATACGTCTTAACGGGATCACGCTCGCGCTGGATGAAAAAGAAGAAAGCCTGGGGGAGAAGGCGGCCCGCGCGCTCGGTGCGGCTGCATCCGACATGATTTCCTGGAGCGTTGTCAAAAAAGCCCTGGATGCCAGGCGCAGCAAGCCTCCTCGTTTCGTGTATACGCTCCATATTTCTCTCAAGGACAATATCCTTCTGCCGGATAAGTTGCCGGAAGGCCTTCAGCGTTCGAAATGGGACGGGGAGCCGGATGATCATCGCCCGGCCTGCGGCAAAGAGCCGGCATCCGAAGTCGGGGCGAAGCCGGAAAGCCCATCTTGGTCCTCTCGCGCGGTCACTGGCCGGAAAGCGTCAAAAGGGAAAAGGCCTCCCGTCATCGTTATCGGCAGCGGTCCTGCCGGCCTTTTTGCCGCATACAGGCTTTCCTTCGACGCCGTTCCCGTAATCCTTCTGGAAAGGGGACGGCCCATTGAACAGAGGGCGGCGGACGTGCGACTGTTCTGGGAGCAGGGCATTCTTTGTCCCGAAAGCAATGTTCTCTTTGGCGAAGGAGGCGCGGGAACCTTTTCTGACGGAAAGCTGACCAGCCGGTCCAAAAATCCCGATGCGGGACGGGTCAAAAAAGTGCTGGTGGAAATGGGAGCGCCGGAAGCGGTTTTGACGGATGCCAAACCGCATATCGGAACGGACCGGCTGCGCCGGGTGATCCTGCGGTTGAGGCAAAAACTCATCGAGATGGGATGTGAAGTCCGCTTTGAAAACCGGGTGACGGATTTTGTGGTTCGCGGGGACAAAATTGCGGCGGTGGTGGTCAACGACCGGCAGGAGATCGAAACGGACCGTGTGATTCTGGCCGTCGGCCAGAGCGCGGACGACACCTACCGGATTTTGCACGAGCGGGGCGTGATCATGGAGCCCAAGCCTTTCGCGATGGGGCTTCGCGCGGAACATCCGCAGGACCTGATCAATTCCATTCAATACGGCCGGTGGGCCGGTCATCCCCAGCTTCATCCGGCGGAATATTTTGTAACCGCCGCTGTGCAAGAATTGAATCGCTCCGTTTACACGTTTTGCATGTGCCCGGGCGGGCAGGTGATCGGCTGCAGCGCATTTCCGGGGCGTGTGATCACCAACGGCATGAGCAACGCCGCCCGAAGCGGAGCCTATGCCAACAGCGCGGTCGTCGTCAATGTGCGCACGGACGATTTTGCCCGGGCGAAAGATCCTCTTTCGGGACTCGCTTTTCGCGACATCTGGGAGAAGAAGGCTTTTGAAGCGGGCGGCGGCCGTTACGGGGCTCCGGCGCAAAAACTGACCGAATTTGTGGAAGGAAAGTTTTCCGGTTCGGTGGGCAATACCAGTTTCCTTCCCGGGGTCCGGGCCGCGCGGCTTTCCGGAGTGCTCCCCGATTTTGTCGCGGATGCCCTGCGGGAGGGCCTCAGGCGAATCCATAAAAAAATGCCCGGTTTTATTTCCGGGGAGGCTCATCTGATCGGCGTGGAAACCCGCACCTCTTCGCCCGTGCGCATACGACGCGGCAGGGACGGTCAGAGTGAAAACATTCGGGGGCTTTATCCCTGCGGGGAAGGCTCAGGATATGCGGGAGGGATCATCAGTTCGGCGCTGGACGGCCTGAAAGCCGCCGAGAACTTGGCCGCGTCGCCATGCGGGCATCCATGACGACGTCCGGGCCTTTTTTCGACAGACTGCGCACGGACAGGATCTTCGCGTCTTTCAAATCCCGAATGCTCAGATCGCCTATGGCTTCAATGCCTTTGCCGAGAATTTTGGGTGCGGTCACAACAACCAGGCGGTTGACCAGGCCCTGACGCAGCGCGGAGGTGATGACCCTTGCGCCGCCTTCAATGAGCACCGACGAGATGTTTTCGGCGGCCAGCTTTCGAAACAATTTTTTCAAATCGACATGCTTCTCCCGGTCGGGCGCAACCGTCATTAGACGGGCGCCGGCTTCTGAGAGCTTCCAATAGCGAGGGTCGGAAGGTTTTTGAGTCGTCGCGATCAGGGTAGGGGTTTCGGAAAGATTGCGCATCACATTCGCATCAACCGGGGTGGCCAGGCCGGAATCCACGATCACCCTCAGGGGGTTGCGCCCCCGGACCAGCCGGACCGTCAGCGTCGGGTTGTCCCGAAGCACGGTCCCGATTCCAACTAAAATGGCGTCGTGCTCGGCACGCAGGCGGTGGGCGAATTTCAGGGAAGCGGGAGAGCTGATCCACTGGGAGTTCCCCAGGGCGGTAGCGATGCGCCCGTCCAGCGTCTGGGCGTATTTGACCGTAATAAACGGCAGCTCCGTTTCCATGAAGTGAAAGAAGACTTCATTGAGCCTGCGGCTTTCAGCCTCCAGCACGCCACGGGTGACTTTGATTCCCGCGTTTTCCAGGCAGGCGATGCCCCGGCAGGAAACCAGCGGATTGGAGTCGGCGGCGGCGATCACGACGCGCCGGATTTTGTGGCGGATGATGAGGTCGGTGCAGGGGGGTGTCTTACCGGAATGGCAGCAGGGCTCCAGCGTCACATAAAGCGTCGATCCGGCAACTTTTTCCTTCGCGTCCGCAATCGCGTTGACTTCCGCGTGATTTTCGCCGCAGCACTGATGATACCCCCGGCCGATGATTTTGCCGTTTTTGACGATCACGGCGCCCACCATCGGATTGGGGCTTGCATAGCCCCGTCCTTTTGCGGCCAGCGTGAGCGCCAGCTTCATGTATTGTTCGTCGGTCATGAAAATTTTATTACCTCAAGGAAACAATCAATGCAAAGCAATTCTGATGTAGCTTTGTTCGGCTTGACAAAACAAAATATTGGCGTACAATTGTACTCATGAAAATCATTGCGGATACAAATACTTTTATTGCGGTTGCGCTAAATGAGCCTGAAAAAAAATTAGTAATCAGTCTAACGGAGGGACATGATTTGGTTGCGCCGGAAGTGTTGCCTTTTGAAATTGGCAATGCCTTGACGGCAATGGTAAAAAGAAGAACGTTACTGGCCGATGAAGCTATTTTGGCATGGGATTCGATAGCGCATATTCCAGTTGACCTGCGACGCATCAATATTGCGGCGGCATTGAAGATCGCCATAGAGCACAATACTTATGCATACGATGCCTATTTTTTAGAATGCGCTTTAAGCCATCGTTGCCCCTTATTAACTCTCGATGGACAGATGAGAGAGATTGCCAGAAAAATCGGCATTAAAATTATGGAGTGAGTTTATGAAAGTATATACCTATTCGGAAGCAAGGCAGCGTTTTGCCGAGATTCTTAATATCGCCCGCGAGGAAGATGTGATTATCCAAAGGCGTGGCGGTGAAGTATTTACAATTGCCTTCAAAAAAACATCCCGTTCTCCCTTTGCAATACCTGGCATAAAAACAAAAGCTACCACTAAAGATATTCTTCAGGCCATAAAGGATTCAAGAGAGCGAATTGCTGAACCAACCAATCTTGAGAGATTGGAGGTTGAGCATGCCACTGAAGAATGATCGTTATACATAGAGACATCGGAATCAGGCATCAGCCTGAACCGTCTTGTCGGCGCGAAGTTAAGCCGATCAAAATAAAGTAAGCTGTCATTTCCGCGATCAGACAGTGTCGCAATGGCGGGAAACAGAATAAAAGTCGTCATACCGGCGCAGGCCGGTATCCAGAGAATCATCGATAATACTGGATTCCGGGTCAAGCCCGCACGACAAAAAGGATTTTATGATTTTTTTTGATGTTTTTGCCTTCATCTTCGGCGCGGCGATCGGCAGCTTCCTCAATGTCTGCATCTTTCGCATTCCGGCCGAGCAATCCATCGTCAAGCCTGCGTCTCAATGTCCGAACTGCCGCCATCCGATCCGCTTCTACGACAATATTCCGATTATCAGCTTCCTGATTCTGCGCGCCAGATGCCGGGACTGCGGCGCAAAGATTTCCTGGCGCTATCCGCTGGTCGAATTCATTACGGGTCTTCTGGCGCTGCTGCTCTTCATGAAATTCGGCCCGACGCTAACCTTTCTGGTCTTTTTTATTTTCACGGCCGTCCTCATCGTTATTACCTTCATTGATCTGGATCATCAGATTATTCCTGATATTTTATCCCTGCCGGGCATTCCCGTGTTTTTTCTGGCGGCTGTCTTTATCGTCGGAGTTCCCTGGCTGGAGGCTTTGATCGGACTGCTGATTGGCGGCGGCGTTCTTTTAACGATTGCTTTTGTTTATGAATTGATCACCAAACGGGAAGGCATGGGAGGCGGCGACATCAAACTGCTGGCGATGATCGGCGCCTTTCTGGGCTGGAAGTCGTTGATCTTCGTTTTGCTGTTCAGCTCTCTTGCCGGCGCGCTCATCGGCATTGCGGCTATGATCATCAATAAACAAGACACGAAATACGCCATTCCCTTCGGGCCTTTCCTGTCTGCCGCGGCGCTGGCGTATATTTTCTGGGGCGACGCATTTATGAGATTTTTGATTTTCCGGTCTTGAAGGAAAGGGTGAAAAGCGCCGCCCGTATCTGTGAAAAACCTGTGAACACACGAATCTTCAAACCGGAAGACGTTGACAAAGGACATATAAGAACGTAATATGCATTTACAAAAACGATATTTTTAACTTGCGTGGGAATCGATTTGATAATTGGCATATCATTTGCTGTGACAGAAAAATGAAAAAGAAATCAGGAATGGGAATGAATAAAAGATTCGGCGGTTTTACTATGATCGAGATGATGGTGGTCATCGCCATTATCGGTGTATTATCAGCCATAGCCGTTCCCAGTTTCCTGGAATACGCCAGGAATCAAAGGTTGAGCGGAGCGGCGCGGCAGGTCTATACGGATCTGATGAATGCCAGGCAGCAGTCCGTGACGGAAAATAAGAAAATCATCGTGCAATTTGTGAATAACCATCAGTACCAGTTTGTGCGGGACAATGACAACAGCGAAAACGTCACCACCGGCGATGAAACACTGTTTTTGCGGGATATCCATCCTGAGTATTCCGATATCACGTTTTCCGCTGATTTCAATCCCGCTTTTCGTCCCAATGGAACAGGGAAAAATCCTGTGATTACGTTGACCAGCTCCTCGACGGGGAAAACAAAATGCATTTACATAAGCACGGCGGGACGGATAAGAATCGGAGACTGCTCCTGATCCGTCGGAGTATGGATGCATTCTGTAGTGAGATCACAAAAACGGGCGGCGTATGAATAAAAAAATATGGAATCATTTGAAAAAGGGAAGGGGATTTACACTTCTCGAAATCGTGATCGCAATCCTCATCCTGACCGTTGCCCTGCTTGGTCTGGCTTCGCTTACCTCCATGATCATCAAGGGAAATGCTTCCAACAAGACATTGACCATTGCGACTACGCTTGCGAAGGATAAGCTGGAGGAGCTGAGAAGCCTGTCTCTGCCTGCAGCGACGATACCCGCCAGTCATTCAGGAACAGATTACTGGGGGGCGAATCTTGACGCCGCGACATCGACCAACGCTTACTTTACCCGTACCTGGAGCGCGACCGGAACCGATCCGGTTACGATAAACGTTACGGTTACCTGGCCGACCAATCGGTCCGTGGTGCTTAAAACCATGCGTGCGAGAGATTGAAATGAAGAAAGAGTCCAAGGGCTTCACACTGATAGAATTGCTGATCGCCATGGTTGTGGGTCTGGTGGTTCTGGCCGCCACCTACAGCGTTTTCACGATTCAGAACAAGACTCTGACCACACAGGAAAAAATGGCGTCCAGCTATCAAAATGCACGTATCGCGATGGACATGATGATTCGGGACATCAGTATGGCCGGGTATAATCACACGGGAACGGGGTCCTTGGTTCCCACGCCGCTGCCCCGTTGTACGAACACTCTGGTGACCGTCGGAACAGCCTGCGCGGGAATTACAGCGGCAAGCGCCAACTCGATCAGTTTAACAATGGATGTGGACGACGATTACGGCACGGGCGTTTCGGACGGAGATCGTGACGATGCCAATGAAAATATTACCTATGACCTGTATACCTCATCAGACGGCGTAAAGGTACTGGGACGTAAATCTTCAACATCGGCCAGCAAACAGCCGGCTGTGGAATATGTGGAATCACTGAGTTTTGTTTATGAGGATGGCGCCGGAAATACGACAACGGATCTTTCACAGATCCGAAGAGTGAAAATTACCATTACCACCCGTGTCCCGACGGAAGATCCGGATTATACGGATCCGACGTATGGAGACCACTACCGTCGCTATACTCTTACAGGGTATGCTACACCTAGGAACCTTAAATATTGAGAGGCACCATGAGAACCAGGATTTGCATTCCTTCCAAAGACAGCCGACGGATGCCGTTCGGCAATGATAAGGGTATGGTCATGGCGGTCATCCTCATGCTAGTGGCCGTTCTGGTGATTCTGGGAACAACCGGTATTCTGACCGTGACAACGGATATGAAGATTTCCAGCAACTTCCGGGAAAACGCCAGGGCTCTTTACGATGCTGAGGCCGGAGTCAATGCCGTGATTGCGAAGATCAACGAGGGCACTTTTACATGGCCATCTACAGGCAATTCGCAGGTCGTTACGGTAGCGTGTCCAGCGGATTTTAAATTCAATGGCTGCGCCGGATCCGGCACCACCAGCGTCACTGTTACGAATGTGGACGGAACGTATTACCGGTTTCAGGTGACGGGATACGGCTACAACAATGCGGCCAAAACCATCGAGATTCGCTTTAAGAGAAAACCGGCGTTCGATTTTGGTCTTTTTGCCGACGGCGCGCTTGATATGAAGGCAGACGGTCAGGTGTACAGCTATAATTCCACCGTGACGCCGGCTCCAAATCCCGCGGACTACCCCGGTGCTTCAACAGAAAACGGGGATGTGGGTTCCAATACAGAGGTCCGGGTTTATAACGGCACATACATCAGCGGTGATGTCGGATTGGGCGCATCATCCGGTGGGGTGGACGCATCTTATACCGCAACAGGAACGCCGACTGTGACGGGAACCAATGCTACCGTGGGCAGAGTGGATCCTGATCCATTGGGGGCAGTGGGAGGGGAACTGGCCACCAAGTTCACCACCTACAGCGCAACCAACGATAATGCGTTGAGTGGTACCTCAGGCGTGTCCGGTACGGTCATAAACGGGAGCGCGACGCTGGTCGGCAAACCGGGAGGGGCAAACTATTACCTATCCAGCCTCACTCTGAAGAATGGTGATACTCTGACCGTTAACAATACCAACGGCCCGGTCAATATTTACCTGACCGGCGCCCTGGAGGCGAAAAACGGATCCGCAATCAATGTTACCGGGTCCACGCTGGATTTTTCCATTTTTTCCAATTCCACCCAGGGTATTGTTTTCAAGCATAGCAGCGCTTTCAAAGGCGTTGTATATGCGCCCTACGCGCCCATCGAGATGAAAAACAGCGCCGACACGTTCGGCCTGATATGGGGGGGCTCGATCGATATAAAAAATTCCGGTCAATTTTTCTTTGACGAGGCACTGAATAATAAATTTCTTTCCAAAAAGGTGACGATCGCTTCCTGGAAAGACGTCATGTAAAAAACGCTGCCCGGCGAGGGATTCGGCAATAAAAGTCTATAAAATCGAATCAGCACAACAGCGCTGCCCGGTTTGTTCATGATCGCTTTCAGGCTTTCCGAATTTCCTGTTTTTTTCTTAACGTTTTCCCAGTACTGAGAATATTCAACTTGAGAATATTCGATTGACACGCGGGGCCATTTTCCATATGATT
>DAOTJI010000096.1:0-8220 GCA_035448625.1 Smithellaceae bacterium
TATCACCCGGCACAGAACACCCCTTGCAGCGCTTTTCTTTCAATGAAATGTTCAATGCATTGAAAAAAATGAGCAGCGAATGCGCTCCGGTCCCTTTCCGCTTTGAGAACCGGGTAAAGATGGACAAAATGGGGTTTATCAGGTAATGGAACGCGTCGAGGCGAAGCCGCATAAGGAGCGATCATGGATATGGTTAAGGCCGTTATTCTGGGTTTGGTGCAGGGGCTGGGAGAATTTCTTCCCATTTCGAGTTCGGCGCACCTGGTGCTGATTCCCTGGTTCATGCGTTGGACAGACTCCGGCCTGACGTTTGATATCGCCCTCCATGTCGGCACGCTCCTCGCCGTGGTCATCTATTTCTGGAAGGATTGGATCCGCCTGCTGCATCAGGGGTTTGCGAATCCCAGAGAGAGGGAAGGGAAACTTTTCTGGTATCTGGTGCTGGCGACGATTCCCGGTGCACTGATCGGGTTTGTTCTGGAGGATGTTGCCGAGACGGTTTTCCGTCACCCCGTTTTGATCGCCTGCATGCTGATGGTTCTGGGTATCATCCTTTACGCGGCGGACCGCAGGGGCCAAAAACAGATCGAGGTGGAAACCATTTCGCTTCAGACCAGTTTTCTGATCGGCCTTTCGCAGGCGCTGGCCATCATTCCCGGCGTTTCGCGCTCCGGTGTGACTATGACGGCCGCGCTGGCGCTGGGCATGACCCGCGAAGGCGCCGCGCGCTTTTCTTTTCTGCTTTCCGCGCCGATCATTTTGGGGGCTGCACTGGTGAAGGTTCCGGAGCTTATCGCCAATCCATCCATGGTGGATGCGGGGTTTTTGGCCGGCATGGCTGTCGCTTGCCTATCCGGCCTTGCCGCCATCGGCTTTCTGCTTCGCTACGTTCAGACCCGAACCTTCCTGCCGTTTGTGGTGTATCGGTTCATTGCAGGGGCGGTTGTGATGGGCGTCGCCTGGTTCAGATCCGCGTCGTAAATTTCGATGCAGTGAAAAGAGGCTCACCCGCTTTGAGCACGGGAGAGCCTCTTTTTTGCTTTAAAATCGACGGATCGGAATTAAATTCCGACTATTTCTGCCCCAGCGGCAAGACCACTCTCTTGAAATTTTCATTGAGCACCTGCGCCATGGCACAGTAAATGGCCGAAAATCCGCAGAAGATGCCTTCATAGCCGGTCAAAACCGCCCAGGTTCCGGTCCAGCCGAACGCGTCGCGCGCCGCAAGCATCCAAAACAGAATCGTCAGGGACAGAAAGACCACCTGAAGGCCTCGATTGGCCTTCCATGTGCCGATCCACATGAAAAATGTGAACAGACCCCACATAAAGAGATAACACGCCATAAATCCCATCGTATTGGCGGGGATGCCGAATTTCCCATTGAAATAAATAAGGAACACCAGCGTCAGCCAGAAGAGCCCGTAGGACGTAAAAGCGGTGGTGCCGAACGTATTGCCTTTTTTGAATTCCATGCAGCCCGCGATGATCTGTGCGATTCCTCCGTAGAAAATACCCATGGCCAGAATCACAGCGCTCATCTCAAACAAGCCCGCGTTATGGATGTTTAAAAGAACCGTGGTCATTCCAAAACCCATCAAACCAAGCGGGGCCGGATTCGCAAGATTGTCAGACATAAAATACTCCTTGAATGTTTAAAATGCGTCAGGAGAAAGTAACGGCGGATTGCGCCGTTACTTTCTCCCGTAAGTTCTTTTCTAACCGACGGCCGTGATCGCGACCAGCAAGCCCGCGGCAAACAGAATCATTCCCGCGCCCGCTCCAGCTGCCGTGGCCAGAACAGGGGCCAATCCAAGCAAAAGAAACCCGAAGATGCATCTTCCTTCTCTTGAGTCCATAATCGTCTCCTTAATTTTCGATCCGTTTGACGCTGACGGCTGATATGGCGATCCGTTCTTTCGACAGCGGATATTTCATCACAATGCCGATGGCCTCCACTTTGTCGCCCGCCGCCACTTTGTTGGCGGGCGCGGTGAACATGATGACCCGAATCAATCCCGTCGCGTCTTTAATATGAAAGTGAGGCCGGTTGAGCCATTTGAAGCTGATTTTTTGAACCTCACCCGATATGCGCACCACATTGCCGATCATTGCCGGGACAATTTTTCCGATCTTGCAGGAGCGCGCCTGATGTTCAGACTGCCGGTGCGCCTGCGTGAAACTTCTGCGGCTCATCCAGGCCAGGGTCATCGGGATGACCAGAAGCAGAATCAGGCCGGGGATGGCATACGACAAAAAGCTTGCGTTGCCCGTTGCGGCGTAATTCAGCGCCACAGCTACCGCGCAAATAAAAAAAACGATCCAGGCAAATACGGACATTGATTCCCTCTAGTCCTTGGGCAGATCATTTCTGAACATGAGGAAGTAGGTAACCCCGATGAAGAGAAATCCGCCGAAGATATTCCCGATCGTCGCGGGGATCAGATTCCAGAACCAGATATCGCCCCACGAAAGCCCTCCGTTGGCCAGAAGCAGTCCGCCCTTCTTCGCGATGACGGCCGGGTACCAGTCGGTAAGGAATTTCCCGGCCGGAAGAAAATACATATTGGCCACGCAGTGTTCGAAGCCGGTTGCGACGAAGGCCATGATCGGGAACCAGATGCCGAAAAATTTGCCGATGATGTCGTCCGCCGTAATGGCCAGCAGAATGGCGATGTTGACCAGGAAGTTACAGCCGATGGCCTTGATGAAGCAGGACCAGAGGCCCGCACCGCCGACGGCCTTGTATTCAAGAATTTTCGCCACGGCGATTCCGACCGCGTTCTCCCCGAAGGCATTTACGGCCATGGTGCCGTCCGGTTGTCCCGTGACAAAGGGGCCGATGACCATGACGTAGGCGTAGGCCAGCGAGCCGACAAAGTTTCCGATGTAAACCCATACCCAGTTTCTCAGCACGGCGCCCCAGGTGACCTTCTTCATCATGGCGGCCACGGGGACGATCATGCAGTCGCCGGTAAATAGCTCCATGCCGGTGAGGACGATGGCAATCAGGCCGACGGGGAAGACCGCGCCGCTGATTAACTTGGCCATGCCCGCTCCGAGAATCGGCGCTGCTCCGGTTGAGCAGACGGTGCACAGCGCCGCTCCTATGGCGATGTAGGCGCCCGCCATGAATCCTCGAAGCAGCAGATTAAAGATTGAAAGTTTAGCCTTGCCGACTCCCGCGTTACCGACGAGAGCGACCATTTTTGCGGGGGGATTGAAAGCCATAAAACGTTACCTCCTGTATTCTTGATTTATCATGTCCAAGGACCGTCCCCTTCACGGCCGCTTCGCATGATGATGTTTCGCTGAAATCAACGCACCAGCGCGCGGGGACCGGGCCTGAAGGGCCGGGTAGAACTGGGAATCGGCGTGGATGCGAAGGTTGCCGGATTTGCTCCTTAACTGGCGAAGGCTTCCGCGATTTTTTTCTTCCAGATGCACAAAAGCTTCTGGCCGTGGGGCTGGCACTGAATCAGCTCCCACTCGCTTTCACCTTCTTTGTCGAGAATCCCTTTGAAATAGTCTTGACTGCCCGGTATGCCGTCAACGACGCAGGTTCCCGTTTCGTTGCAGGAAATGGCTTCCGGCGGGATGAGGCGGTCCAGATCGATGATGCTGGTTTTGTACTTCCATCTTGCCATAGTGATACCTCCGTTGAAATATGATTTGGACTTTTCCTGCGGAAAAGCCTTTTTTAGCCTCGCCGAGTATAGGGAACGGGGTCTTTGATGTCAAGAAAATCTTGACCGCCGGTCGGTACATCTGGGGCGGACATAAAAAAGCCCCCGATAGTATTGAACTATTCGGAGGCTTTTGTCAGGAAAATTTCAGAGTCAGGCTTTTTTGCCCTTTGGCGGTTTGTACACCAGGGCGATCAGGAAACCCACAACCAGCAGGATGGCCGCAATGTACAGAGCCTGGGGCTTGAAGGATTCGAACACAAAGGGGCCGATGATGCCGGCTACGCTCCAGGCGGTCAGCATGAATCCGTAAACCTTGCCGATATAGGCCGGGCCGAAGGCGTCCGCCGCAAAGGCGGGCATCGTGGCGAAGCCGCCGCCGTAGCAGGCCAGCAGATAGCAGGACACCACGATGAACAGGTAGTAATTGGAGACGTAACCCATGGCCACCAAAAGATAGATAACGGCCTGGGAGGCGAACATGATCATGAATACCATACGGCGTCCGATATTATCGGAAATCTTGGCCCAGAACAGACGTCCCAAACCGTTGAAGATCGCCGCAACCGCCACAACCGTGCCGCCCGCGGCGGCCACGAGCGCGACCTGTTCAGGCGTCAGATCGCCGAGGAGCCCCATGGTCTTTTTGTAAATATCCTGGGCGAGCGGAGAATGCTGGGAAATCAAGCCCAGACCGGCGGAAACGTTGAGGCACAGCATGGCCCAGAGCATCCACCACTGGGGTCTTTTCACGGCTTCACCAAACATGAAGGAATCGGCGGCGGAGACGGTGGTTGTGGGGGGGACATAACCTTTGGGTAACCATCCTTTGGGAGGGTTATTGAAGAACTGGGCCGCACCGGTGACCAGGATCAGAAAAATAACGCCCCAGATGTACCAGGTCGTGGCAACGCCGGAAGACAACACTTTGCCGGCGGCGTCCACTTCCTTGAAGGAGGCGATCATGGCCGGTGCGATTTTTCCCATAAAAAAAGCGCCCGCGCCGAATCCCATGACGGCGAGTCCCGTCACCAGGCCGCGCTTGTCGGGAAACCATCGGATCAGCGTGGCAATCGGGGTCACGTAGCCGAAACCGTTGCCCAGAGCGGCGATCACGCCGAATCCCAGATACAGAAGAGCGATACTTCCCACTTGGTCGGCGTATCCGGCAATCAGGGTGCCGATGCCGAAAAGGATGCCGCCGATGGTCGCTACAAAACGGGGCCCTTTCTTATCCACAAGCGTTCCGCCGAAAGCGGCGGCGCAACCAATGATTCCCATGAGAATCATGAAGGTCAACTGGACTTCTTGGCCGTTCCAACCGTGCATCTTCATGAGGGGAATCTTAAAAACCGACCACGCATACACGGTGCCGAGACATAATTGAATGACAACGGCAGCAATGGCAATCAGCCAACGCTTGCTCTCCAAATTTTCATTCGCCATACTTTGATTCCTCCTTTGCCTTTTTGAGTAGTATTCGGCGATACAGCGAAGAACGTTTTCAATGTGTTTTTCCTGCATCGAACTCCCGGTCAGAAAGTGGCTCTTATACATAAAGAATAGGTTCCTTGCAAGGAACATGTTCGTTTTTTTCAAGTTATTTTGCCGAGAATTTTATGAAAAACATGAAAAGGAAGCCATCGGGGTTGTCAAAGGGAAAAAGGGGGTTATATTAACCTGTAAAATCGATTGAAGGAGTGATGAATGGCGTCGGATCCGGCAAAGAAACCGTATCGGGAACAGGTTGAAAAAATACGCACCTTGTCTTTCGCCATCGGCGTGTACCGGCCGCCGAGCGAAGGAGGAAGCGCCTCCCTGTTGCTGCGGGTCACGGAGAACTGCCCGTGGAATAAGTGCACCTTTTGCGAGATGTACAAGGGACATCCCTTCGGCTATCGGCCGGTTTCCGAAATTAAAGCGGACATTGACGCCGTCAAGGCCATGGTGGAGGAAATCCGGGAAATCTCCATCAAAACCGGAAATGAAGGGCGCCTCAACCGCGAGGTCCTGCAGGCGATTCTGAGCGTCGATCCTTCCCTGAGGGAAAACTACTGTTTTACTTCCGTTTTCAACTGGCTGTATTACGGCGGAAGAACGGCCTTTCTTCAGGACGCCAACAGCATGATCATGAGGCCCGGAGAATTCGTCGAAGTGCTGCGGTATTTGCGAAAAACGCTGGACAGCCTCACCAGGGTGACGTCCTATACCCGTTCGAAGACGCTGGCGCAAAGGAAGCCGGAGGAACTGGTTGCGATTCGGGAAGCGGGACTGGACCGCATCCATGTGGGCCTGGAAACCGGCGATGATGAAGTTTTGAGAATCATTCGCAAAGGCGTGACCAGCGAAGAGCAGATCGAAGGAGGCCAAAAGGCGATGGCCGCCGGTTTTCAGCTGTCCGAATACTGGATGCCCGATCTGGGCGGGCGGGAGCGCTGGCGTCAGCATGCGGAAAATACGGCGCGGGTCTTGAACGCCGTCAATCCGCATTACATCCGGTCTCGTCCCCTGGTGCCCCGCCAGGGAACGGAACTGTTCCGGGAATATGAACAGGGCCGGCTGCATATTTCCTCCCCGCACGAACGGCTGGAAGAACTGCAGGTGATGATCGAAGCCCTGAACGTCACGTCGCGCGTGTGCTTTGACCACAACATGAACGCCTGGACCAACCGGCAGGGAGGCCTGCTTTTCTCCCAGTCCTATGAGGGTTACCTGTTTCCGGAGGAAAAGACTCATGTGCTGGAGCTGATTCGTGAAGGCCTGTCCGTCGATGAGTCGAGGCATCTCGACATCAAGGAGCTCATCGCCATGGGCTCGCTGTGATCACCGGACTCTTTCTGTAAGGGACAAAGAAAAGGGCGATTCCCGATCTTTCGGGAATCGCCCTTTTGTGTCGGAGGCTGGCGGAAAAATTATACCGATGCGTCGCAGCGCAGGCAGCGGCAGGCTTCTTTCATGGCATCTTCCCTGCTGAAGCCCAGTTCCACTTCCGCGAAGCTCATCTTGCGCGTGGCATGGTGCATTTCGGGCATCGGCATCTGCGGCGCTTCAGCCGTTTCATCATCGATGACCAGCGGCACATCGATCTTTTCGAGGGCGGGCTTTTCGTATGCCGGTTCATGGTTGGCCCGGCGAATGGCCGCGTCGATGTCGTCGGCGGCCTGATGGCCGGCCGCGATGGCTCCGATGACGGTGTCAGGCCCGGTTTCCGCGTCGCCGCCCGCGAAGTACCTGGGATTGGTGGTGCGGGACTTGAAGCCCTTGCCGACCGTGTAGCAATCCCACTTGTTGATTTCGACGCCGGACTTTTTGTCGATGAAGCTCATATCCGGAACCTGGCCGATGGCGGCCACGATCGCGTCAACGGCCAGCGTGAATTCGGAACCTTCGACCGGAACGGGTTTCTTGCGGCCGCTTTTGTCAAAATCGCCCAGGGTCATCCGCTGGCAGGTAATGGAGCTGACCTTGCCCTTTGCGCCGTCGATTTTCAGCGGGGCGACCAGGTATTCAATCTTGATGCCTTCTTCTTCCGCCGCCTTGATTTCCTCTTCCGCGGCGGGCATATCCGCTCTCAGACGGCGGTACAGGATGGTGACCTCGGACCCGAGGCGGAGCGCCACGCGGGCCGCGTCGATGGCTGAGTTTCCGCCGCCGATGACCGCCACTCTCTTGCCCAGTGTCTTTTCGCCCTTGAGCCACTTGTCTTCGTTGTCGTTGAAGTCGCGCAGGAATTCCACGCCGCCGAAGACGTTGGCCAGATCTTCGCCTTCGACGCCCATTTTCGTGCTCTTGTGGGCGCCGGTGGCCAGATAGAAGTAGTCAAAATCCTTTTCAAGCCGTTCAAAGGAAATATCCCGTCCCACGCGGGTGTTGAGACGGATCTCGACGCCCAGCGAAACAATGTCGTCGATTTCTCCCTGGAGGATGTTCCGGGGCAGACGGTAGGCCGGAATACCCCAGCGCAGCATGCCGCCCGCATAGGGGAGCTCTTCGAAAACCACGACTTTGTATCCGCGCAGGGCCAGACCGCGCGCGGCGGTAAGGCCGGCCGGCCCGGCGCCGACGACGGCGATTTTTTCCTTCCGGGTGACGGGCACCGCTTCGGTTTTCGGACGGGGCGCGTTGTCGGTGATGAAGCGCTTGAGGAACTTGATGGCCAGCGGTTCATCCATGTTGCCGCGGCGGCACTTGGACTGGCATTTGTGGTCGCAGACGCGGCCGCAGACCGACGGGAACGGGTTGGTCTGCAGGAGAATTTTGTAGGCGTCTTCAAACCGGCCTTCGCGCACCAGCGCGATGTAGGACGGGATGTCCATTTCCACCGGGCAGGTGTGCTGGCAGGGGGATTTGAACATGGCCGAGCACACGGTGGCGCGGCAGCGATGCTCGAAAATATGCTCCTCATATTCCTTGCGGAAGTAGCGGATGGTGCTCAGCACGGGATTGGGGGCCGTCTGCCCCAGGCCGCACAGGGCTGCGTTTTTGATGACGCCGGCCATTTCCTCGAGCAGTTCGATGTCGCCGGATTTGCCTTT
>DAOTJI010000097.1:0-8186 GCA_035448625.1 Smithellaceae bacterium
TTCTTTTACTTTGCGGTCAAGAGCATCGGTTTGACGCCGTCGGTTCCCCTGTCGGAACCCGGCGCCGGGGAGTCGATTAAGACAAGGATTTCCGTGTTATTGCCGAACCTCTTTTTGTTTGTGTTCCTTTGGTTTTTATGTGATTTTTCCCCCTTTCTCATGTGGTGGGGAAAGCCGCCCGTTGCTCATTGAAAAGCCGGACGGACCAGAAGGAAGGGGTAGCCGATTCAGCCTTTCAGATCCTTCCCGAAAATCCAGAAGTAGATGGTGCCGGCCGCTCCGCAGGCGGTGGCCGTCAATAAATTTATTTCGGGAGAGATCTGCCAGAGAAAAGCTCCTCCAAAGGCTGCCGTGGAAACGATAACATCCCGGATGAGGTAATACAGCCCGAACATTCCCGCCCTTTTGTCTTCCGGTGCAAGGTCCATGATCAGGGCCTTGCGCGTGGGTTCCCCGAATTCCTTCATTCCACGAATGAAGAATGCGATGACCATAGCCCGGAAGGAATGGGAGAAAAGCAAGACCAGGGGGAAAAGAGTGAAGTTGAAAAAGGTGATGACCACAAAGGGCTTTTTTGTGGTCCGATCGGCTATATAGGCCACAGGGATATATACCAGGACCGCTGCGGTCATCTCGATGGTCGTGAGAATGCCGAACTGCACCGGCGTAATGCCGTTCATCTTGATGCACCAGACAACCACAAATGCATAAGGGATCTGCTCTGCGAACCGGATCAGCGTATCCGACATGAGCAGTTGTTTTAAGGCGGGTGTCATTGATTGCCAAAGTCGTAAAGGCGTTGATGCTTCCCTGCTCTGCGGGACCTCGTCTTCGATCATCACCTGCTGGAGAAACAGAGATGCCAGGCCGAGCAGCAGCGCGCCCCCAAAGGCAATCCGCACGCCGTTTTTCTCTCCATAGAGCTCAATGAAAACGCCGCCGATGACCGGACCCAATGCCATGGGGAACCGCCGGACCAGGGAGTGCATGGTCACGCCCATCGTCCGTTTGTTCTCCGGCAGGACCCTTGAAACCAGGCTCATGGTCGCCGGAAGCGAGATCGCGGACCATGATAAGAAAAACACGGCCCCCAGGATCACCGCCTGCCAGTAGGGAAACAGGATAACGATGAGGTAGCCAAACATGGCGACCAGATTGAAAACGACCAGCGCTTTCTTGTAGCCGAGACGGTCGCTCAGGTAGCCACCGGGGTAGGAGTAAAGCGCCGACAGCAGGTTCTGCATGCCGTTGAGGAGTCCGATGGACAGGATCCCGCCGCCCAGGGCCAGCAGGTAGATGGGCAGGAAACGATCGGCCAGGCGTTCGCCGAGCCCTACAAGGATCACCATGGCCAGGAGAGCGACGATGCTTCGCTTCAGGCCGAAGAAATCGATGATGCGATTTTTCCGAATCACCTGTTGAGTGAATTCCCCTCCTTAATCCGGCAGGATCCTTGACGAAAAAAGGGGCCATTTCTGACCCTCTTTCTCTGATTCATTATTTTCTAAACCGGTTTCTGCACTCGTTTTTGCCGGATTTCGGGTAGACCTGAACGAACTCCACTCGATTGTTGTCATACCCCGCACCGCCCGTCCTGTCTCGGTAGAACAAAAAACCCACAATGGATGATTTGTTCCCAAAAATATCAATCCCTCGTGGGGGAAACCCGAAATTCGATGACCTCACTGTTCTTTTCCAGGCTTTGCGTCAGGCGATGCATGTTTTCTTCCTTGCGGGTGTTGATGACCAGGTCATATTCGAGAAACTGCCTTTCATGGGTGACGGCACAACACAGTTTTGAGATGCGAAAACCTTTTTCGAGTATCAGTGACCGCACCTGAGGTTCGGTCATCGCATGCTCCCGGCGAAAACGGATGAACGTATGGACATAAACGAGCATCGGGAGTTGTTGCTCCACGAAACGGTACAGGGTCAAAGTGGCCAGCGTCAGAATGGTCACAGCGATCATCGCGATGTAAAAACCGACTCCTGCAAGGATCCCGATGGCCGCCGTGATCCAGATGGATGCAGCGGTCGTCAGGCCTCGAATCGACGCCCCTTCCTTCATGATCACGCCTGCGCCGAGGAATCCGATGCCTGTCATGATCCCCTGGGCCATTCGAGTCGGGTCGATTCGCACCGTTTCGATTATGCCCGCGGGGAACCAGTCCCGCTGGTATATGGTCACAAGCATAAGCAGACTGGAAGCCATGCAGACCAGCGTGTGGGTGCGAAATCCCGCAGGCCGTCCATAATAGCTTCGCTCGAGACCGATCAAGCCCCCCGCCACCATAGCCACGATCAGGTGGATGAGAATATCAGCTGTGTCCGTGTTCATCTTCTCCCTCGTATTCCGTGATTCCGACATCCATGTTTAGCAGTTGAAAAATCACATGAGCGGCAAAGTGGGGAAATTCCATGTTTCGGGAAGGGGTTTATACCGATCGGGCCCTTCTGATCCGGTCAAGTACTCATCAGGAGATCTTCGTCGCAACGATCAATCGCCATGCTGTGGAAATCCACATGAGATCAATCAATAAAAGTCTTCAAATCCCTTGTCTTCAGACATGCCGACTCATCGGCGATCCCGCCGTTCAATTCCTTTTCAAATATCTCCTTGCAGTATTCCGCTAAGAGCCGGTTCTTTTCTTCGTCCATCCCGTGGTCATCGAACGGGTCGACATAGGGCCCTCTTTCGATGTCCTCGGCGGTGATGCCCCCGCCTCCCTCATCCGCATTTCCGATCCACCCGACGAACTTGGCCCCGGGCCTGACGATAATTCCTGCCCGGTTTGCTGCCGGCCTCTTCTTGTTCATCCTTGGCCAGACCGGAACATTTTCAGATGAGTCATGGATGGTTTTATTCTATTCAATATTGGCACTGACAACGGACGCCATTTGCATCATATCGATGGTCTGACCTTCTTTCAGGTTCGTCAAATCGGTTACCTTGCCTGTCTTGCTTTTGATTTTAGTGTTGTTGAATATCTTGATCAACTTCGCGTCAGCCACGATGTACTTGCCGGCATTTTCGGGTTTGCCGTTGACCGATGTGGTTTGAAGCTTGTTTGCCTTGATGTAATCCCACAATCTCTTGTTTATCTCGGTGCGGGGGAGAGATTCAACGCCCAGCAATTCCGCCAGATCCGCTTTCAATTTTACCGGTTTATTCAATCCTTTTTCCTCTGCCATGTGTGCCTCCGTTCCAAAATTGTCTTTGTAATATTTGACCGGGTATCGCCAGGTCAGTATAAAACCTTTCCGCCTGCCTGTCCAGCGATGTCCAATGGATGAAGACGGTGTTGTGGGGGAGTCCGCAGTGTAAAAAATCTTGCTGGAATTCTCCGGGCAGGAAAAAAGGCGCCCCGGGCGTTCGAGGCGAAGACGGCTGCGGACATGAGAGACGTGTTTTACGCCCCTTCGGGAGTCGCTTCCCTGGACCGGTCTCCGGCGGCATGCCTGACCTTCTTCGACTTCCCGAAGGAACGGCGGGTGTCGCTCCGGACGACCAACCTCGTTGAGAGGTACCCCAGGGAGTTCCTGCGGCGGCCGCGGCCCATAAACAACTTCTTCACCGACAAAGCGAATGCCCCTCGCGTCCTGCACGGCGACTCGGATATGCTGGATCAGAGCGGGGAGGACAAAGCCTTCAGGGTCGTTTCCACAAAAGGAATGGAAATAACCCGTAGCCGTCATTCCTGCCCCGTCCACGGAGAGCTTCGACATTGAGCGAAGTTAACCTGTCCGCCGATGTACGGAAGAATCAAACGTCCCCTCGGTGGAAACGAATCATCGACTTCAATCGCTCGGGAATCCGTTCCGGATCGATTTAGATATTGAGGATACGAGATGCCTCTTCCTTGTCGACATCCATAATATAATCTATCCCGCTGATGCGCGCCGCCTCGGGCGTGAGGGCGGCGATGTCATTGCGGCTGATATGCTCGAGGGAAAACTTTCTGCTCCCGGCCATGAACTGGCGCAGTCCCTGGGCCAGTCGTTCGTAATACGTGTAGAGCCCGATGGCGCCGGTGGGCAGTTTTTCGAATTCCTTATCCCCCAGTTCATGGCGCAGCTCGCCGGCGGTGACGAAAATTTCGTCTCTGGAATTGCCGAAGCGCTCAATGTAAACGGGGATCTGTTGTGCCTCGATAGTCTGCCCGATGGTTTTTCCGACCATGGCCGCCGCAATGGGGGCCCGCGCCATGCCCACCATTTTTACATGGGGCGCACCCATGGCCAGGGCTTTGAAAATCTGATCTTCGAAGGTGAATCCGCCGTTGACGGCGATGGCCGGCAGGTATTTTTTCTTTTCTGCCAGCTTTCCGGCGTACTGATAAACAAGGGTGTGCAGTTCCACCGGCGGGACGCCCCATTCGTTCATCATCCGCCACGGGCTCATGCCGGTGCCGCCGCCGGCGGCGTCCACGGTCAGCAGGTCCAGCCGGTACTTCGAGGCAAAGGCGATGGCCCGGGCCAGATCGGCGGGACGGTAGGCTCCCGTCTTGAGAAAGATATATTTTGCCCCGGCCTTGCGCAGCCCTTCGACGGTTTCGGCAAAACCTTCTTCAGTCACCATGCCGACACGGGAATGTCGTTCAAACTCTTTGAAGGTACCCTTTTCAAAGGCTTTGATCACGCTGGGATCATGAGGGTTCGGCAGAACGATGTAACCGCGGTCCTGGAGCATCTGGGCCCTTTTCAAATCCTTGATTTTCACCTCTCCGCCGATGTCCTTGGCGCCCTGGCCCCATTTGAGTTCGACACATTGAACCCCAAGTTTTTCAATGGCATACTGCTGAACCTTCAGACGGCCGTCTTCCAGATTGGCCTGCACAATGATTGCTCCGTAGCCGTCTTTCTGATAATCCGTATAGAGCTTGACCCGGCGCTTCAAATCCGCGGTGTTCACGATTTTGCCCTTTTCGAACACGGCTTCGGGATCCATGCCGACGACATTCTCGCCGATGGTCAGGCCCGTTCCCGCAAGGGCGGAACCAATGGCGAGTCCCTCCCAGTTGTTTTTGGCGATGTTGGTGGAACCGATGCCGGAAATCAGCCAGGGGAGACGGAACTTGATGCCTTTATCGTGGCCGATAACCACTTCAAGATTGACGGCCGGGAAGATCGCCTTGTCGCTGTCGGCTTCGATGCCGTGCGCTCCGACGACTGTTCCCATGATGTTAAAATGCGAATAATCGACGGGATAGCTTTTTTCCGCTGCCGTGGTGATCACGCCGAAGGGCTGAGGATAGATGACCTCATGGCCGCGGTATGCGGATTTTCCTATCTCACACATACCGATGCAGCCGTCAATGCACGTCACGCACATGCCCGACGACGGCGTGATGGACTCTTCCGTTCTGTTCTTCGTGAGTGTTGCGCTGGATGTGTTGATTCTCGAAAAGGACATATGTGATGCTCCTTTCTGGATTTGGTCATTTCTTCATTTCGCATGCCACGCAGGGCGTCATGTAGCACATCAGATCGTGGAACGATTCCTTCTCGATGCAGGGCGGGCTCAGGTTCGCACAGGCGCCGCAGATCGCCCTGTCCGGTTCGTTAAAGGTGCACCGGGCCTGGCAGGCCGGACAGACCTCCATACAGCCGCCACAGAGCCGGCAGACCTCGGATTTGATATCGAACGGCGTTCCGATGCTTCTCGACTGTCCGCGGCCGCGAAATCCGATGGCCCCGGCGATCATCTGTTCTTTGCACATGCGCACGCACAATCCGCAAAGAATGCAGTCTTCGTGTTCCTGCCGGAACCGCTGCTGCCGGACATTGTGGGCCGATGCGATGTCCTGGATCACTTTGGACTGCGGACAGGACGCCAGCAGAAGCTCGATGATCATTCGTCTCGCCTTCATCACGCGCTCCGAGGCGGTGCGCACGGAAAGCCCCTCTTCGACGGGATAGGTACAGGATGAAACAAGCCTTGTGTTCGGAGCCTCGCCGATTTCGACCACGCAGAGCCTGCAGGCGCCGTAGGGGGTGAGCCCCTCTTTGTGGCACAGTGTCGGAATGGGAAAACCCAAATACCGTGCGGCTTCGAGGACCGTGGTGCCCTTTTCAACGGAGACGGGCAAGCCGTTAATTTTCAGATGAATCATGTTGTGCTCCTCCTGAGGCGATTTTCAGCGGTACCCCGATCGCCAATTTCTCCGTAAACGCCAGGTCGCAGCGCAGGCAGCGACTGCTCTCCGCTCGGGCTGCGTTTTCAGGCAAGACCATTTCTACCTCCCGGAAATTTTTTATCCTCTCCGCAGGGGTCAGTGCGGGATTCACGGCCCGGCCCCCCGTCCTGTCTTCCGATTCATCGACTTGTGCGGGTTCGATGTAGACGCTGGGAAGTTTCAGTGTTGCCGGTTTGGCAAGGGGCTTCTTTTGCAGGTACCGGTCGATGCTTTCTGCTGCTTTTTTCCCGGCGGCAACCGCATCAATAACGGTATTCGGACCCGTCACGAGATCACCGCCGGCGAACACCCCTCTCAGGTTGGTTTCGAGGGTTTTGACGTTCACTTGAACGCGGCCGCCCTTGTCGATTTTCAAGCCCATGGAGGCCAGGAATTCGCTTTTCGGTTTTTCACCGATGGCCACGATGAGCGTGTCGAGCTTGACCTTGAATTCGCTTCCGGGTATGGGCACGGGTTTGCGCCTTCCCGTGGCATCCACTTCGCCCAGCCGGTTTCTGATGCATTCAATGTCCACCAGATGGCCTTTTCTGGAATGTATTTTTATCGGTGAAACCAGAGTTTCCAGTTCGACGCCTTCCCGGACGGCCGCCTCGATTTCCTCCTGGCGGACGAGGATTTTCACGGGTGAGATCAGGGTTTCAATCCGCACGCCTTCCTCCAGGGCCGCGTCGACTTCCTCTTCGTAGGCGGGCATTTCTTCGCGCGTGCGCCGGTAAAAAAGGGAGACGCTTGTGACATCTTTCTGTCTCAGGGCGACGCGCGCCGCATCCACCGCCGAATTCCCTCCGCCGATGACGCCCACATGTCCATGGGCAAGTTCTTCCCCTCTCATGTTGAAGGCCTTCAGGAACTCTATGGAAGGGAAGACGCCTCTGACATCTTCATGTTTGAGATCGAGGCGCATGCTTTCATGGGCGCCGAAGGCCAGAAAGACCGCGTCATATTTGTCGACGAACAGGTCGTGGATGGTCATGTCCTTTCCCAGGACGCGGCCGAATTGCATTTGGATGTTCCTGTTCAAGAGAGTCTTGATTTCCTTCTCGACAATATCCCTCGGCAGCCTGTAGGCGGGCAGCGAGCAGGACAGCATGCCGCCGGGTCTGTCTTCCGCCTCGAAGATCGTCACGCCGTATCCCAACAGAGAGAGACAATGGGCGGCGGTTATGCCCGCCGGCCCGGCACCGATGACGGCCACCTTCTGCCTCTTCTTTTTCGCGATGACGGGTTTATAGACCGACGGCTTCACCCGGTCCGTCACGAAGCGTTTCAGGGCGCGGATGGCGACGGCCTCCCCGCCGCTTGTGCCGAGACTGCACCGGCTTTCGCACTTGCGGTCGCACACCCGGGCGCTGACCGCAGGAAAGGGGTTGGCGCAGCGGATGACCCTGTAGGCTTCCTCGTAGTCGCCTTTCTCGATCATGGCCACATATCGCCACGGCTCCGTGTCGACGGGACAGGCGGCCTGGCAGGGAGCGCCCGTCAGTTGCTTGCAGACAAAAGCGTCGCACCGCTTATCGTCGATGTGACGCTTGTATTCGTCGCGGAAGTATTTAAGCGTACTCAAAACAGGGTTCGATGCGGTCTGGCCGAGGCCGCACATGGTGGTGTCTTTCACCGTTTGCGCCAGCTCCTCCAGAAGACCCAGATGGTCCGGCGTGCCCCTGCCGAGCGTGATGTCCTCAAGAATTTCATGCATTCTCTGCGTTCCTTTGCGGCAGGTGAAGCATTTGCCGCAGGATTCGTCTTTCAGAAAGTTCATGAAGTATTTGGCGACGTCCACCATGCAGGTGTTGTCGTCCATGACAATCATGCCGCCTGAGCCCATGATCGAGCCCACACTCTTCAGGCTCTCGTAGTCAATGGGCAGATCGAACATCGACGCCGGTATGCAGCCGCCGGACGGCCCACCGGTCTGGATGGCCTTGATCTTCCCTTTTCGCGCAGATCCGCCGCCGATATTTCGGACAACCTCATTGATGGTCATTCCCA
>DAOTJI010000098.1:0-5836 GCA_035448625.1 Smithellaceae bacterium
GGTTCACCGCTATCCCGACCTGGATGAAATGCGGCGCCGCATTTTTTCCGTGAGCGTCAGCGACGACCAGACCCGGCAAACCATCAAAAGCGTCTACGAGCGCTACCGGGTGGTTCTCGAGCAGCACGGTGCGGTCGGTTGGACGGGACTGGAAGCCTATCAGCGGCAAACCGGAGACACAAGGCTCGCCATCTGCCTGGAAACCGCCCATCCGGCAAAGTTTCCCGATGAAATCAAAAACCTGCTGGGGATCGATCCGGAACCGCCGGAAAGCATGAAGGACCTCGCCCGACGGGAAGGAAGCGCCATCAACCTCTCCGGAGATTTCGCCTCCTTCAAAACATACCTGCAGACGCATCTGAAAATCAAAAAATAAAAAACGGGGTCCCGGCCGGTGAATCCCGGACAACCCCGAGGGGGACGGATGAAAAAACCGGCAGCAGACCCTGAAAGCCAGAAACACCGGAAGACGCAGGGGCGAAATTTTTCCGGGGACCTGATCGTTGAAGCCGGCCGCCTTTTCCTGGGCGCGCCTTACCGGGAAAACACCCTCGAAGGGCCGGGCCGTGAAAAGCTGATCGTCCATCTGTGCGCTTTTGACTGCATGACCTTTGTGGAAACCGTGCTGGCCCTGGTCCGGTGCGCAGCGTCCGGAAAGTTCAGCCCTCCGGAATTCCGCAGGAATCTTCAGTGTATTCGCTACCGCGGGGGCAAAATCGACGGGTACGCTTCCCGCCTTCACTACTTTACGGACTGGCTCGCCGATAATCAGAAAAAAAAGGTGCTGAAAGATGTTACGCGTCTTCTGGGCGGCCGGCACATGCGCAAAACAATCCATTTCATGACAACCCATCGCCAACGGTACGCCGCCCTGATTCGTCAAAACCAGGCGGAAAAAATTCGGCAAACGGAGCGGAGGCTTTCGCGCAGGACGTTTTACGTGATCGCCCGGGAAGAAGCGCCCCGAGTCCAGGCCGGCATACAACCGGGAGACATCATCGCTTTTACAACCGGAGAGGAGGGTCTGGACGTGGCGCATGTCGGATTTGCCGTCCGCGAGCAAGGCCGCCTGCGTCTGCTGCACGCCTCGAGCCGTGAAGGCGCCGTCGTCGTTTCCCGAGAGACGCCGGCGGTCTACCTGCGCCGCCACAGGAATTTTACCGGCATTCTGGTCGGACGAATGATCTAGCGACGCCGGGCGAAAAATCGCGCGACGCTTTTTTCGTTCATTTTCGACTTTATTTTTGAGCGCACATATATTAAGATAAAGACAAATCACGCGAGGCAATACAGGAGGCGACTATGAACTATGTCAGGGATATTCTCAGGACGAAGGACGGCAAGATTCAGACGATTTCTCCCAAAGCGACAGTGTATGAAGCCCTGGAAAAAATGAGCGAGAAGGAAATCGGCGCTCTGGTGGTCATGGAAAACAAAAAGGTGGTGGGCATCATTTCGGAAAGAGACTATGCCAGAAAAATTATCCTCCAGGGGAAGACCTCCAAGAAAACCCTGGTCAAGGAAGTCATGTCTTCCCATCTGTTCTCCGTCACCCCGGATACCACCGTGGAAGACGCGATGGTCCTGATGACGGGAAAGCACGTCCGGCATTTGCCGGTTTTTGAAAAATCCAAATTTGTCGGCATCATTTCCATCGGCGACGTCCTGAAGCTGATCATCTCCAATAAAGATTTCCTCATCAATCAGCTGAGCGACTATATCGCAGGAAAATACTACTAGACGCAAATCCCTTTCCCCGAAGACGCAGCATGCAGGCGACGATTCGGGGAAAGGGGTTCACCCGCCGGAGCGCCTTCCCACCTTCCGGGGAGGCTTTTTTGTTGCCTTGTTTCTTGACATCCGCCCTTAAATGCCGTTATATCCAGACATTCTTTTCTCCCGAACTGGAAACGTGCCGCCATGGAGATCATCAACACCGCCGCGTCCGTGATTAAAAACATACGGATCCAGGACATTCTGGACATGGCGATCATCGCCGGAATGATTTTCGCCCTCTTGATGTGGTTTAAAACCAGGGCGTCGCGCTTTGTTCTGATCGGCATCCTGCTGTTGGGCGGCGTGTACCTGGCCGCTCGGTTTTTCCAGCTCTATCTCACCGTGATCGTGCTCCAGGGGTTTTTCGCCATTCTGCTGTTCGTGCTGGTGGTGATCTTTCAGGAAGACCTGCGCGGCTTCTTCGAACGCATTGCCATGCTGGGCCAGCTCGGCAAACCGGCGCCGCCCCTGTCGCGGCTGGAAAAGACCGCGAACATCATCGCGGAAACCGCGGGGAATCTCGCCAAAAGGCGCGTCGGCGCCTTGATGGTCATCCAGGGAAACGACCCTCTGGACCGCCATTTGACCGGGGGCGTTCCCTTAAACGGCGCCGTGAGCGAGCCGCTTCTGGAAAGTCTTTTCGATCCTCATTCCCCGGGCCACGACGGGGCGGTGGTCATCAAGGACGATCGGGTAACGATGTTCGGCTGTCATTTGCCCCTCTCCGTCCATACCGCCCGGAATGGAAACATGGGGCTGCGCCACACGGCCGCCCTGGGTCTGACGGAGCGTTCGGACGCTCTGTGCGTCGTCGTGTCCGAAGAACGGGGAAGCCTCTCCGTCTCCGAGGGAGAGGCTCTCTTGGCCGTGTCCGGCCCCTCCACGCTGCATGAAATCCTGGAAAAGTACTACGCCAAGCATCGGCCGGCGCCGCAAAAAAGGCCGGTCTGGGCCTGGCTCAGCGAAAACACAAAGGAAAAACTGATTGCCGTCGGCCTGGCCTTCGTGTTGTGGGCGGCCTTCGGTTATCAGCGCGACACGGTGCGCCGCGATTTTTTTGTTCCCCTCGAGTATAAAAATATGCCGGCGGGCTGGCAGTTCAACGAACCCCCGGTGAAGGAGGCCAAGGTGACGCTGCAGGGGCCGGATCAGGCTTTCCGCCTGATGAATGAAGATTCGCTGAAACTTTCGCTGGACCTGTCGGCTCTGGCACAGAAAAAACTGGAATTTCCCCTGAACCGGGACATGGTGAACACTCCGCCCGGTTTGTCGATTGCCGAAATCAGCCCCGCCAAAATCAGGGTTTCCGCATCGCGGCAGGTTGCCGCGCAGCTGCCGGTCAGCGTCGGGGTCGTCAACCGACTGCCGGATGACCTGGTCCTGCAAAAAATAACCGTGAAGCCGGCCACACTGAAAGTGATGTTGGATTCCCGGATGAAGCCCGGCGGCATCCGGCTGGAAACGGAGCCGCTCGATCTGCGAAACATCACATCCTCCGAAACGTTATTCCTGAAGGTCAACTCCCTGCCCGGCGTTTCTTTCCCGGATGGAAAACCCGCGATGGTCCGGGTCAGCGTCCGCGTCGGGAAAAGATGAAGGAGCTAAAACCATGCCCCTCGCCGTGAAAAAAAGATCGAAAAAAGCCGGCCTGAGCCCGGGAGCCCTGATCCACATCGGCCACACCTACGCGGATTCATCCCGAATCCAACTGATGCGCTACGATGAAGCCACACTGGAGGAGAAGGAAATTTTCTCGCCGGGGGAACTGCTCGAGGAAAAGAAAAAACCGGGTATCCTCTGGGTCCACGTCGATGGCCTGCAGGATGTCGGTCGCCTGGAGGAAATCGGACGCCTGTTCGGCCTTCATCCCCTGATTCTGGAAGACATTCTCAACACCGACCAGCGACCAAAAGCGGAAGACTTCACGGATTATATTTTCATCGTTTTAAAAAACATCCAGCCGGACGCCGGATCGGACCTGCACGCGGAGCAGATCAGCATCCTCCTGGGCCCGAATTTCGTTCTTTCCTTTCAAGAAAAGGCGGGAACGCTGTTTGACCCCATCCGCGAGAGGATCCGCACCGACAAGGGGCGAATCCGCCGGGCCAAAGCGGATTATCTGGCGCATCATCTCATGGACGCCATCGTCGATCAGTACTTTGCCGTACTGGAAAACATCGACGACAAGATTGAACTCCTCGAAGAAGACCTCGTCCGGAAAACCACCCCCGATAAACTGCAGACGATTCACCTGCTGAAAAGAGAGCTGATTTTGCTGCGCAAGTCGCTCTGGCCGCTTCGGGAGGCCATCGGTCTCTTGCAGAGGTCGGATTCCCCGCTCATCGCCGATTCCGATCTGATTTATTTCAAGGACATTTCCGACCACATCATCGCCGTCATCGATACGGTGGACACTTTCCGGGACATGCTGGCCGGCATGCTGGACATCTACCTTTCCTCCGCCAGCATGCGGATGAACCAGGTCATGAAGGTTCTCACCATCATCGCGACCATTTTCATGCCGCTGACCTTTCTGGCGGGCATTTACGGCATGAATTTCGCCTACATGCCGGAGCTGGGCTGGCGGTGGGGCTACTTTGCCGTCCTGGGCACCATGTTGACGATTGCGCTGGGAATGCTGATTTTGTTCCGCAGAAAAAAATGGATCTGAAGGATTGCCAAAAAGGTTGCATTAACCTTCAAAATATGTTCAGTTTTGCACCGTCATCATATTTGATCAGGAGGAAACCCTATGCAGGTATTCGCAGCAAGTGACATCGTCGAAGTGGCGATTAGAATTGAGGAAAACGGAATCAATTTTTACAAATTCGCCGAGCAGATCGCCAAGCAGGAAGATGCCAAGAAACTATTTTCCCAGCTCGCGCAGGCGGAAGCCGCCCACAAGCGCACGTTTGAGAAGTTTTTCGCCGCCATGGAAAAATACACCCCTCCGGAGCAGTATGCCGGAGAGTACAGCGCCTATCTGCGCAGCTATGTGGACAACAATCTGATCTTTACCAAGGAAATCATGGACCGGCAGCTTTCCAAAGTGACGGACACGGTGGGCGCCTTTGAATTCGCCATGCAGCGCGAACTGGATTCGGTCCTGTACTACCATGAGATCAAAAATCTGGTCCCCGCCGCACAGCATGAAGCCATCGACAAAATCATCGAAGAGGAAAGACGGCATTACACGCTGCTGTGCGACATGAAAAAACGCTACGAAAACCGATAACGAGGCGGTGCCCGTTCCGGTTCGCGTTCAAGTCTTATTCAGCCGTTCGAACAACGGACGCTCCGAATGTTGTTTTGGAAAGATAGCGGTGAATAAAATACTCCGAATTTTATATCAACCCTACAAGTGGTTGATCTTTGCTCCCTATCTGGCGGTTTCCACCCTCTTTTTCGGCTCTCTGACGGTGGTGCTGGCCGTGGTCACGAATCCCCGGATTACCAGCTTTGTCTGCGGAACCATCTGGGCCCGTCTCAACGGCTATCTGACGCCCATCTGCGTGAAGGTCACGGGAAGAGACCATATCGACCCGGCCCAGTCCTACGTCATCGTCGCGAACCATCAAAGCCAGTATGACATCTTTGTCTTGTACGGCTGGTTGGGAATCGATTTCAAATGGGTGATGAAGCAGGAATTGAGAAAAGTGCCCGGCATCGGGATCGGTTGCGAAAAAGTCGGACACATTTTCATCGACCGGTCCAACCATGAAAAAGCCCTCGCCTCGCTGCGCGCGGCAAAAGAAAAAATCGTCAACGGTACGTCGGTCATCTTTTTTCCGGAAGGCACCCGAAGCAGAAACGGCTCGCTCAAAACATTCAAGAAAGGCGCGTTTAAAATGGCGGTGGATCTGCGGCTGCCGGTCCTGCCCATCACCATCATCGGCACGCGCGATATCCTGCCGTCGGATTCCATCGATCTCTTTCCCGGACGCGTGCGCATGATCATCCACAGCCCGATCGACATCGCCGGCTATACGGATGACAACCTGGACGAACTGGTGGATCGGGCGCGCGGCGTCATTGAATCGGGACTTCGGGAAGGAACGGC
>DAOTJI010000098.1:5936-8186 GCA_035448625.1 Smithellaceae bacterium
AACTGGTGGATCGGGCGCGCGGCGTCATTGAATCGGGACTTCGGGAAGGAACGGCAGGATAACGCAGCAGCGGTGCGCGCCCGCGCTTACGCGCATATCCAATGCTCCGCTTAGTTTTTCAAATCGTATTTCTTGAGTTTGTAGCGCAGCATTCTCCGCGTCATTCCAAGGCTTATGGCGGCTTTCGTTTGGTTGTTGTCCGCTTTGGCCATTGCCTCAATAATTAGATTTTTTTCCAGTTCTTCTCGCATTTCCAGCAGAGATCCGGACATATTCCTGCTTGAAAAATTATTAAAGGATTCATTTTTGAACGGCAGATCGCCGACGGTTATATAATCTTCCCGGGCGATGACCACTGCACGTTCCAAAATATTAACCAGTTCCCGAATATTACCCGGGTAGTCGTATTTCAAGAGCAAATCTCTGGCCTCTGCAGTTAGCCCCTGGATGTTTTTACCGTTTTCCCGTGTAAATTTAAACAGATAATAATCAATCAGCGCCGTTAAATCTTCTTTTCTTTCGCGAAGCGGGGGCAGAACCATAGCAACGACGTTCAGTCGGTAAAACAGATCTTCCCGAAAAGATCCTTCACTGACCCGGGCATCCAGGTCCTGATTGGTGGCGCTGATGATCCGGACGTCTACGGGGATGCTGGCGTTGCTGCCGAGCCGCGAAATTTCCCGCTCCTGCAGGAACCGCAGAAGCTTCACCTGAATGGCGGGGCTCAGTTCGCCGATTTCGTCCAAGAAAAGCGTGCCGCCGTCCGCCTCTTCGAAGCGGCCGATGCGCCGTGAACCGGCGCCGGTGTATGCGCCCTTTTCATGGCCGAACAATTCGCTCTCCAGCAGATTTTCCTGCAGGGCGCCGCAGTTCACCACAACAATGGGCCTCGCGGCCCGCGGGCTCAGCTGGTGAATCAGCCTGGCCAGAAGCTCCTTGCCCGTACCGCTTTCCCCTGAAATCAGCACGCTGGCCCGGCTGGGCGCGACGCGGCCGGCCAGGTTGATCAGCTCCACCATCCGGGCGCTTTTATAAATGATTTTTTCCGCGGTGACGCCGGTCTTGCCCAGTTCCTGCTTCAGCAGGTCATTTTCACGGATCAAGCCGCGGCGCTCCGCCACCCGGTCCACCAGAATCAGCAGTTCATCCAGTTCGATCGGCTTGGTGATGTAATCCACGGCCCCCGCCTTGATCGCCTCCACGGCGGTTTCAATGGTCCCGTATGCGGTAATGATCACGACATCGATTTCATGATTGATTTTTTTTACTTCCTTGAGAACCTCCAGCCCGCTCATGCCCGGCATTTTGTAGTCCAGCAGAAGCAAATCAAAATGACGGTTCGAAACCGTTCGAACGGCCGCTTCCCCGTTTTCCGCTTCCATGACCTCATGTCCTTCGGAAATGAGAAAATCCCGCAGCATTTCACGTTGCGATTGGCCGTCTTCCACAATCAGAATATTTAATTTGCGCATTTTTCCAGTCCCTGACGTCAGGTTTTTTCATCCTTTTTTTTGATCGGCAGCACAATTTCAAACGTCGTCCCCTCGCCCGGGCGGCTGATCACGCGGACGTCTCCGCCGTGGCCGCGGACAATCTCCGTGGCCAGAGGAATACCCAGCCCCAGACCCTTTTCCTTGGTGGTGTATTCGGGACTGAAAATTTTTTCGATCTCCTCCGGAGTCATACCGCAGCCGGTGTCCGTGATGCCGACCAAGATATTATTCTTACCTTCCTTCTCGACGGTAATCGTTATGACACCTTTTCCCGGAATCGACTCCATGGCGTTCTTGATAAAATTCAGGAATGCCTGCTGCAGTTTGTTTATATCCATGGGAATGATGGCCGGACTCAGATGCCATTTTGTTTCCAGTGCAATCCCCCGTAAGCCGGCCTCCTCCGCAAGCAATCTGACAATTTTTTGCAGAACCTCCGTTATGGAAAAATCCCTCAGCTCAAGGCGGCGGCTTTTGGAAAAGGAAAGAAATTCTTCGATAATTGCATTGAGGCGCCGGATTTCATCACGGATGACCGTGGATAGATTGGCAAACTCCCGGGCCTTTGCTTCATCCGCGGGAATAAAATCCCGTTTCAAACGTTGCGTCGCCATGCTGATGGCGTTGAGCGGGTTGCGGATTTCGTGCGCCACCCCCGCGGCGAGCTGCCCCAGGGAAGAAAGACGCTCGGCCTTTTCCAGACGGCGCTCCATTTCAATAATGCCGGCCAGGTGACGGTTCTGGTCATGGTAGAGCA
>DAOTJI010000099.1:0-7643 GCA_035448625.1 Smithellaceae bacterium
ATCACGAGGCCCGGCAACGGATGAAGGATTTGTGATCCCAAACCATGATCTGGCAGTAAAATAGCCCCCTTGGAACCATCGGTCCAAGGGGGTTTTTTTTCTTGACAAGAGATTATTTTTATTGTTAGGGTCCCCCAACGCTTGGATCCGCAAGGACTGGGACGGAAGGAAAACATCAAAGAACCCTCAGCCTCTCGTCTCGCGACCGGAGGCTTTTTTATGGGGAATCTGAAAGTCATCGAATCCGCCAAAGCAATGCAGTCGCATTGCGAAAATCTTAGGCTTGCCGGCAAGAAGATATCCTTTGTCCCGACCATGGGCTATTTCCACGAGGGGCATCTTTCCCTCATGAAGGAAGCCCGTAGAATCGCCGACCATGTGGTCGTCAGTATTTACGTCAACCCCACCCAGTTCGGCCCCAAAGAAGACTTTTCCAAATACCCGAGAGATTTTGATCGGGATGAGGCCATGGCGAAGAGCGCGGGTGTTGATGTCATCTTTTTCCCGTCGAACCAGGATATGTATCCGGAAGGTTATCAGACCTATGTCAATGTGGAGAAAGTCACGCAGAATCTGTGCGGCTTGTCCCGACCCGGCCATTTTCGCGGCGTTACGACGGTGTGCTGCAAATTGTTCAACATCGTCAAGCCGCACAGCGCGGTTTTCGGCAGAAAAGATTATCAGCAACTCGCCGCCATTCGGCGGATGGTTGCCGACCTGAACATGGACCTGGAGATCATCGGCATGCCGACCTTCCGGGAGCCGGACGGTTTGGCCATGAGTTCCCGCAATGTTTATCTCGGCATGGAGGAGCGGGCTTCGGCGCTCACGTTGGTGAGTTCGCTGAAGACGGCGCAGAAGCTTTATGCCGAAGGGGAAAGAAACGCGGTCAAGATCATCCGGCAGGCGGAAAAGATCATCACGAGCGCGCCCTTCACCACCATTGATTATATAAAAATTTGCGATGCGGCCACCCTGGAAGACGTTCTGGAGATCAAGGGGGAGGTCGTGATGGCCCTGGCCGTCAAAGTGGGGAAAACCCGTCTGATCGACAATTCCGTTTTGGGCGAAAAGCTTGAAGCGTAAATAAAATTTGGAGACAGGAGAGCGAAGAAAGCCATGCAGAGATTTATGATGAAGTCGAAAATCCACCGCGCCACCGTTACGGATGCCGACCTGCATTATGAAGGCAGCATCTCGATTGACGAGAAGCTGATGGAAGAAGCGAACATGGTGCCGTATGAACAGGTGGAGATATACGATGTCAACAACGGGGAGCGTTTTTCAACGTATATCATCAAGGGCAAGCGGAACTCCGGAACGATCTGTCTCAACGGCGCCGCCGCGCGCAAAGTCGCCAAGGGCGACCTGGTCATCATCGTAACCTATGTGGCGGTCGATGATGCGGAGGCCCAGAACTGGAAGCCCAAATGCGTTCTGGTGGACGCGAAAAACAAGATTAAAAAAGTCTCCAAATAGACACGTTTGGCTTGAGCATTCATTCAATTTCATGAAGGAGGCGTTCCCATGCCTTCTCATTTCTGGTTTGGTTCAACAGCAAAATGAAAAAATAGAACCGTCCCTTTTAATGTCACGTCCCGTGAAAAGAGAATCCCATGAAAGATAAAATATCCGGAAAAATTTTTGATGGCGGCCTTTGTCTGTGCGACGTTTGCGGCAAAAAATCAAAATTAGGCGGTTTTCTCAACCCGATGTCGCCTGATCCGCAAGTGGCCTGCTGCGACTGCATGATTCGCATGTCCGCGGAAGAAAAAGGCATCAGCATTGCGGCGGCGGAAAAACAGCGCAACGACGCCTTGCGGGTTTCCGGGCTTTTTACCGACTGCAAGATGAAGGAATACCTCGAATCTGCGAAAAATAAAGATTTCAAGGATATAGAGGAAGCCAATAAAATTCTGCAATACGTCATGAATGTCTGGAACACGTTCGACATCAATGAAAAAGACAAGATGGCCATGCAGAAAGATGATGCGCTGATTGCCCGGTTTGAAAACGTTAAAATGAACTGGAACTGCTTGATGGACAAACCGCGGCAAAAACGGAACGACCCTTGCGCTTGCGGAAGCGGCAGGAAATACAAGGTGTGCTGCCTGGTGAGCGAAGAACAGGAAAAAACAGAAATTGAAAAATGGAAACGGTTTGACACCTGGGTCATTCGTAAGGGCATGATACTGATGGACGAGAGCAAAGACATCGACTTTTCTTCATTGTTCGAATTTTATTATGGGAAAGAACGCCTCGCCGATGCCAAGAAATATGGCGTGAGTGAGCAGGATATGGAAGAATTCAACGAGTGGTTTATGAACGACTACTTCGCTCCGGATGAATCGACGCCGTACGTCCTGGGCAAATTACTCAAGCAGAACCATCTATCGGAGGCTGAACGAAAAATTGTGGAGGCACGGATGGAAGCCCCGAAATCCGTCTATCTGGTGACGTTCATCAAAAGAGGAACCGGCGCTCTTTTGCGCAATATGTTCGATCAAACGGAAGTGTTTGTTCACGACAACATGATGTCCAAATCCGCACAGCCGGGCTGTGCTGTTTTTTTGAGAGTTTTTCCGGCCGGTCCATATTATCTGATATCCGGCGGTCACTTGTCTTATCCCCCCATGTATCTGGACGAAAAGATCCAAGAAATATTGAAGGCTTACAAAAAAAGCAGGCAAAAAGACGGCGTCAACCATTTTCTCCGCCGCAACGGTCATATTTTCGGCCGGCTGCTTTAAGTCAAAATGCTCAAAAAACCCATTGCAAAAATCACAACGCGTTTGCGTCGTCTTATCGAAAAACGTGTGCGAACTAAAGGCCGTTATTGAAGAAATTGCCGGCCATCTGTTTGTTTTTCGTGACGCGGGAGATCCCCGGCGGAAGCAGTATCCCGGAGTCCAGAAAGCGGGTTTCAATGGCGATTCATGTTATTCCCGTCCATAAGCTCAGCACCAAAGCCTTGCAAGGGGTTATTGAAGAATTCATTTCCAGAAACGGGACGGATTATGGCGCGATCGAGGTTCCCCTTGAAACCAGTTTCCGACAGGTGAAAAACAAGCTCAAGAACGGATCAGCCGTTCTTGTTTTTGATGACGAAACCGAGACGACCAATATATTTGCGGCTGATGACCCCGTTTTGAAAAAGATCGAGGCTGAAAACGATTGAAGGTCCGATCGCATCGTGGCTTTGCCTTGTGAGAATAAAGCTATTGAACTGACCGGATGAGTATGTTAACAGAGTCCGCAATTGAGCGCATAATTTTCCCAATCATTGGAGGAACCTAATGGCTTTTCAGGAAATTGATAAAAATTTGAAATATAAAGTCGCGGATTTGTCGCAGGCCGCCTGGGGCAGAAAAGAAATGGAGCTGGCCAAAAACGAAATGCCGGGGCTGATGGCGGTGCGCAAAAAATACGGACGCCAAAAGCCGCTCCGGGGGCTGAAAATCATGGGCAGTCTGCACATGACGATCCAGACGGCCATGCTGATTGAAACGCTCAAGGAACTGGGCGCCGATCTGCGCTGGGCGTCGTGCAATATCTTCTCCACGCAGGACCACGCGGCGGCGGCCATTGCCCGGGCGGGGTCGGCGGCGGTTTTCGCCTGGAAGGGCGAGACGCTGGAGGAATACTGGTGGTGCACGGAGCAGGCGTTGACCTGGCCGGACGGCACCGGCCCCGATCTGATCGTGGATGATGGAGGCGACGCCACCCTGTTTATTCACCAGGGCGTAAAAATTGAAAAGAATCCGAAGCTGCTCCGGCAAAAGGCGGACAACAAGGAATTCGCCATTGTGATGGAGAGGCTCGAGCAGTCCTGGAAGAAGAATCCAAAGCGCTGGCAGAAGGTCGCCGCCGGCATTCGCGGCGTGTCCGAAGAAACGACCACCGGCGTTCATCGCCTCTACCAGATGCAGGCCGCGGGAGAACTGCTGTTTCCGGCCATCAACGTGAACGATTCCGTGACCAAGTCCAAGTTCGACAATCTCTACGGTTGCCGGGAGTCTCTGGCGGACGGCATCAAGCGGGCGACGGATATCATGATTGCCGGCAAGATGGTGGTGGTCTGCGGCTACGGCGATGTCGGAAAAGGATGCGCCCAGTCGATGCGCGGGTTCGGCGCACGCGTGGTGGTGACCGAAATCGATCCCATCTGCGCCCTGCAGGCGGCGATGGAAGGCTACGAGGTCCGGACGCTGGAAGAGGTGGTTGAAGCCGGGGACATCTTCGTGACGGCGACCGGCTGCTGTGACGTCATTACGGGCCGCCACATGGAAAAGATGAAGAATGAGGCCATCATCTGCAACATCGGCCATTTCGACAGTGAAATCGACATGCACTACCTGGAAACGACCAGGGGCTGCCGCAAGGAAACCATCAAACCGCAGGTGGACAAGTGGACGCTGAAATCGGGCCGTTCGATCATCGTGCTGGCCGAAGGGCGACTGGTCAACCTGGGCTGCGCCACGGGGCATCCGAGCTTTGTGATGAGCAACAGTTTCACCAATCAGACGCTGGCGCAGATTGAGCTGGCCACGAAGAAATACAATGTCGGCGTTTACACGCTGCCCAAGAGACTCGACGAGGAAGTGGCTCTGCTGCATCTGTCGCGTCTGGACGCCAAAATTTCAAAATTGACGAAGAAGCAGGCGGAATACCTGGGCGTTCCGGTGGAAGGTCCATTCAAGCCGGATTATTATCGGTATTGATTTTTTAAAGACGTTTCACCCGTCTCGGGAGGCCCGCACGGCCTGCGGCCGGGGGTGTTGCCGGCAAAGCCCGCAAAGATCTTTACAGGGGGGGCGAGATAGCGGTTGGGGAGAGGTTCCCATCAGCAGGCTATTACTCAAGATATCCTTTTCGCTTGCCTGCGAGTGTTTTGTATAAATCTAAGGCTCGCGAAAGGCAATGACAAAACTCGCCTTCGGCTCAAACAGTTGTCATTGCTGATCTTTCGCTTCGCCAAGATTGCATTACAAAACACTCCCAATGGCCGCTCAAAGTGATATCTTGAGCAACAGTCCGTCAGGTTCTGATCCGATAGAACAGCACGGCTCCCAGGCCGCCGAAGAGGATGTTGGCGGTCCAGGCCGCCAGGAAAACGGGCAGCGTTCCGGATCTGCCCAGAGACATGCTGAAAGCGTGAACAATCCAGTAGGAAAAGCCCAGGAATAATCCAAGCGCCAGACTCTGCATGATGCCGCCGCTTCGCTCCGAGCGGACGGAAAACGACATGCCGATCAGAACAACAATCAGACAGACGAGCGGGAAGGCGATTTTACCCTGCAAATCGACCAGGTATCGCGAGACGTCGTACCCTTCCGCCCGGATCTTCTTCACGTAGCGCCGCAGTTCGAAATACCCCATCTTTTCCGCGTCTTTCTGAATAATCTTGAAGTCGTTGGGTCCCTCCGGCAGCGCAACGACTTTCTCTTTCGACCATTCCAGCGACGGGGGGCCGTTGGGCTGAAAGGTCGTGACGAGCAGATTGTAAAACACCCATGATTGGTTTTTCCATTCCGCCCGTTCGGCGTCGATGCGGGTTTTCATCGTGAAGTCGGGGTTCAGACGGTTGATGGTGACGCCGTGCAGGATATTTTTCTCAACGTCAAACATTTTAAAATTGTAGATGGCATTTTGACTGCGGTACCAGATTTCATTCTGCTTGAAAAACCCCAGGGGTTGCTGCTTCTGCACTTCTACCTTGATAATATGTTCCATTTTCTGGACGCTGGCGGGTGTGATCATCTCCGTGAAGAAGAACAGGAAGACGGACACGGCCGCCGCGACGGCCAGTACGGGAAGAGAAATGCGGTAAAGACTGATTCCGTTGGCTTTCATGGCCGTAATCTCGCTGTGCTTGGACAGAAAGCTGTAGGTCAGCAAAGTCGCGAGCAGGACAGCGACGGGCAGGGTCATGGAAATGACAAAGGGGATGGAATACAAAATATACGAGGCGATTTGGGCCACCGTGGCATGGTTGCTCATGAACATGCGGCTTTTCTCGAAAAAATCGATAATCAGGAAAAGCATGATGAACGACACAAACGTGATCAGGAAAAACCTGAGAAATTCTTTCAGAATGTATTGATCGATCAGTTTCACGAGTTCATCCTCTCGGCTTTTCGCCTTGAAAAATCGCGATCAGCGTCTGGGAGACGGAAATCTCCCGGTGGGCCAGGTAAAACAGAAAAACACCCAGCAGCGCGAAGAGCACATTCGGCGCCCAGACGCCGAGTGCCGGGTCCATTCTGCCGTTTTCCACCAGGGCTTCTCCCCCGATTCGCAGCAGGTAATAGGCGGCCACAATGATGAGGCCGACGGCGAAGCCCCGGGATTTTACGGCCCGATGGTGCGTGATGCCCAGCGGTATGGCCAGCAGTGCGAAGAAAAGACAGGACAGGGGGATGGAAAACTTTTTATGCACCTCAATGGCCAGTTCCCGCACGACCGCATCCGCCAGCGCCGGTTTTTTCATTCGCTCCAGAAGCTCCGACAGAGTCATCTCGGTGCTGGACTTGGATTCGTCGGTAAAAGACGCGAACGTTGACGACAGGTCAAGGTTGATGTCGTAGCTTTTAAAATCCACTTTCCGGTAATTTTTCAAATCTTTGCCCACGGTGTGAATCGAGCCGTCTTCAAGGCGCAACTTCAAAATCATCAGCTTCGGATCGGCCACCAGGAAGGCTTTCTTTGCGAGGATCGTGTTTTGTTCGCCCAGGACTCGGCTGTCCGAGATGATCACGTTTTCCATCGATTCCCCGTCGGCCGGAACGGTATCGGCATACAAGAGCAGTCCTTTGAAGTCGGCGTTGAAAACTTTTTCCTTGATGCCGATGCCGGCATTTTGCGAGGCCAGTTCAAAGAGAAGCCGCTTGGAGGCGAAGTTGCTCTGGGGCACCAGAAAATATCCGATGACCATGGCGCAGGCAAAGGCCATCAGGGAGGCGACCGCCACCGGATAAGAAAGCTGAAGCAGGCTGACGCCGGACGCCTTCAGGACCGTGATTTCGTTGTCGGCGGACAGACGGCCCATGGCAATGAGGATGGAAACCAGAAGCGCGATGGGGATGGTAAACAGCATGAAATTGGGCATGATCAGAACAATCAGATGCCCGATGTCCAGAACCCGGATGCCTTTATTGACCATCAGGTCCATGATCTGCAGAATTTTGCCCATCAGCAGCACAAACGTCAGGACAAAGAGAATAATGATGAAGGGAAGGGCGATTTCCCGGAATATGTAGCGATTGATAATTTTATTCATAGCGCACTTTAAAAATTTTGAAAAAAACTATCACGCATCGGCGTTTTTGCACAAGGAAAACATGCAGCCATGACAAAATGGTTTTCGCCCGCCGGACGCTATTGTTTTGTTGACAGTCGGGTGTATTTTGTCTATATTCCTTGCGAACTTTGCCGAACCTGCCCGCCGCTGAAGGGAATAGATCTGATCGTGAAGATGAATGCCATGCGCCGGATCGATTAGAGAGATTTGACGGCTTCGTAAAAAGTCAATTTCGCACTCTTTTCGTCATACCGGCGAAGGCCGGTATCCAGTAATTACAATGAGTTATGGACCCCGGCTTTCGCCGGGGTGACGGTGTGGGTTGCTTTTTACGAGGTCGTCA
>DAOTJI010000100.1:0-7617 GCA_035448625.1 Smithellaceae bacterium
AAGAGTTCGGCGCCTGGGCCGCAAACAACGGTTTCCGGACCGGCGTCAGTTTCGGCCTGGCTGTCGTTCCCAAGGGGAAAAATAATCTCGATGATCTCCTGCGCAAGGCGGATGCAGCGTTATATGAGGCAAAACCAAAGGGAGCCTTGAAGGGGTTTTAATCAATGGCCTGTCACGGTGAAGTTTGCGTTGTCATCTCGCAGTGATCCGAGAAGCCCGCCGGGGGAACGCCCAGTGCCTGAAGCAGGCGGGCCCAGTAGTTAACCTGCGCGGCCGTGCCGGCCAGAATCACAATTTCCCGTTCGGTAAAATTCGTCCTCAGTTGATCAACAAAGGTTTGCGGGAACAACAGCGGTGATTGGGAAATCAAGAAAGCGTATTCCATCGCCATTCTTTCACGCAGGGAAAAGGTAGGAACGGTTGCAATGGAGATTCTTCCCTGTAACGCGGAAAACTCCTCCGGCGTGATTCCAAACTGATCATAGTCATAGGAATTCATATCGATGCAGAAAGGGCAGGCAACCGCAAAAGATGTCCGCAGCCGCACCAGCTTGAGGATCCGCTTATTCAAATTCTTATCCTTGTGGGCAACCAGGGCTTCCATGATGCCGGAACTGACGGCTGCTTTGGGATACCATGCCAGCAGTTTACCCGGCAGAAGATCACGGCCGGTCACTTTCTGGGAAATCCAGATGCCGATTCTCAGGTAAAATGGAATGGACTTTGGCGGTTCGATAAAGGCCTTCATGATTCTCTCCTTAAAACTGAAATGTTATGAAAATCATGTACAGTTCATCCTTGCATATTCCCGTGCAATTCTTCAACTATGTATTTTTTGCATCCCTTGCTCTTTATTCAGGGTTGCTGTATGAAAACAGCATGAATCTATGCATAAAGGCTCGCCAATGAAACAGGTTATAAAAAAGATCGTTCTCTTGCTGATTCTATTTTCTCCTTTGATTCCCCAGGCGCTTTGCGCTGAAACGAAAACTTTCATCAAGGAATATACGTATCAGGCAGGCGACGAGGACAGCAAAAACTCTAGCCGGGTGATCGCGCTTCGCGAAGTCAAAAGACTTTTGCTGGAGGAGTTGGGGACCTACTTGGAAAGTACGACGGAAGTGCAAAATTTCAAGCTGACCAGGGATCAGATCGTAACGCTGACAGCCGGCATCGTGCAGACGGAATTGCTCGATGAAAAATGGGACGGCAAAACCTACCGTCTCAAAGCGAAAATATCCGCGAACTCCGACAGCGTGGTCCGATCGATCGATGCTCTCCGCAAAGACCGTGACAAGACAAAAGAACTGGAAGCCATGCGGCAGAAGTCGGATGAACTGATGCGCGAAGTGGAAAAGCTGCGCAGGGAAATGGCGGCGAAGCACGACGACCGGGAGGGCCAAAAGGCAGCATACGACCAGTCGATCCGGAAACTATCCGCGGCGGAGTGGATTGAGAGAGGTCATGCCGTTTCGGGGCCGGATGACAAATTCAAGGGCGCCATCAGCGCATACAGCCGGGCCATTGAACTGGATCCGACCAATATCAAAGCCTACTATTTCCGGGCGCGGATCAGCGGCGATAAGAACCAGGCGATGTCGGATTATTACAAAATACTGAGCATCGAGGCGAAGACTTCAGAGGAACATCTGATCCGTGCCTGGACGTACAAAGAGCTTGATCAGCGCGATTCCGCGTTCCAGGAATTCGGGAAAGCCATTGAGAAGGCCGGGAACAACAAAGAAAAGGCCGAGGCTTATGCTGACCGGGCGAGATATTATACCCTTTTTCGTCCCAGGCCTTATGCCGAACCTTCCGCTCAGAAGATTCCCAACGCGCTGGAGCTTTCCATTCGCGATTATGACCAGGCCATCGCGCTCGATTCGAACGACCCGTCCTATTTTCATAACCGCGCCAACTCCTATCTGGGTCTCGGCAGGTATGACGAGGCGATCGCGGATTTGAGCGAGGGTCTGAGGATCAACCCGAAAAGTGCGGGACTGTATTCCGCCCGTGGGCAGGCTTACCAGTTTCTGAAAAAATACGAACTTGCCGTCGCCGATCTGAGCCGCGCCATCGAACTGGAGGGACCGGACGATCTCTTTGCGTCTCATGATTTCATGCTGAGGGCGTTCAACTACGAAAAACTCCGAAAGTACGATCTGGCGATTGCGGATTGGAGCGCCCTCCTGAATAAGAAGCCAGATGATCGTTTTTACATCAAACAGAGGGCGGACCTCTATGTCAAAGCAGGAAAGTACGATCAGGCCATCAAGGGCTACGTCAAGGTACTCACACTCAAACCTGAAAATTATGAGATTGCGGCGGTTTATTACGGCCGCGCTCAGGCTTATGGATTCAAAGGACAACCGCAAGAAGCCATTCAGGACTTGGCCAGGGTTGTGAAAATGGATCCCGGTTATAAAAAGATGATTTTGAGCGATGCAGCTTTTACTTTACTTCGACAGCATCCGGATTTTATCCGGCTGACCGGGAAATGATCAATGGGTTCAAATCTTTATTCTTGATATTTCATTGCTCAAACCATGTGAGCCTGGATGTTACCATGAATTGACCTGGCATAAAGGTTCAAAGGCTCTATACACGGCAAAACGCCCGTCAAAACCTGCTTGACACGTAAGCGTCTGTCTTTTATACTCAAATCCAAAAATGATGTGGTTTCCGTTCCCTTCAGTTTCGATGGAATGAAGGGATTCCATCTGCTTTCTTATGGGTTCTATGTCAACGCTACCGGGAAGTCATCATGCAACGCCCTTTTTCTTCCAAACCTTGAAATTACAGCCAGTCTATAGGAGTCGAAAAATGAACATTAAAAAACGAATTGCCGCAGGCGTCGTTTTCAGTTTGTTTATTCTTTTTGCCGCGACGGGTTTTTGCCAAGGGGACGACAGGGTCGGGATGGATCAATGGACGAGGGTGACGAAGGAGAAAACTGTTGGGCAGGCGCCGGACAACTTTGATTCCGCCATGAAACGCGGCAATGAACTTGCGAAAGACGGCCGTTACAAGGAGGCGGTAGAGGCTTTTTCGAATGCTGTGCGTTTCAATCCGCAAAGCAGCGAAGCTTATATCGGCAGAGGCAAAGCAAGACGGGCCCAAAAAGATTTCGCCGGAGCGATGACCGACTACGAGGCAGCGGTCAATCTGAAGCCGGGAGACAAGAATCTGTTGATCACGCTGGCCAATATTAAGACGGACATGCGAAAGTACGACGAGGCGGCCGCCGATCTAAGCCGGATTCTTGCCTCCGATCCCAATAATCTTGACGCCGTCGTATCGAGAGGATACGCCCGCAAGCAGCTTAAAGATTATCCGGGGGCAAAAGCTGATTTTGAAAAAGCGCTGGCCCTGAGTCCGAATCACGCTTTTGCAACGCGTATGCTCCACTCGCTGGGGTCAGCCGGACAGACGCTTGCGCCCCAGCAGGCGCAGATAAAACCGCTAACGAAGCCTTTGCCGACCGACGCGACGCCGTCGCCGTCCGGCCCGCCTCCCATGAGTGCCGATCTTCCATCTGTGGCAGGTCGTGTCCCCACTCCCTCTCCCTCGGTTTCAGCACAGAACGGCAAGCCTGTTTCCCCGACGCCTTCTTTGGGCGCGTCGCAGGCGGCTGCTGCCGGAGGTGTTCTTCAGGATTTTGATCCCTGCAAGCCGGATGTGAATCTCAGCGATCTGGTCTGGTCGAGCGTTGAGCAGCCGGCGCAACAAGCAAATAAACCTATTGAAAATACATCCCGTTTTAACGATCTGCTGGTTTTTTCGAAAACACGACATAACCATCCGGTAACCACCGCCAAAGCGCAACTCGCCTACCTGATGGGTGATCTGTCCCCGGCCGGTCAACGAAAATTTGATGAAAAATGGTCGTTTTTTTTCCAATACCCGTCCGACGAAGCAAATGCCTATTTTGAAAAAATGATTCCGCTTTTAGCCGAGCTGATCAAGAAAAGAAACCAGACGACGTCCGCCGTCCTGGCCAGAGACGATGCTTTGAAAGACGCCGGGGAAGCGCAAGCGTATGGAAACGCCGAAGTACGGGCCAATGCCTTGATGATTGCCGAGCAGCAAAAAGAAATCTTGCGTGAATTGGATGGAGAGTTAAAAACGCTGGCGGCCAGCATCGAGGCGCTGGGTGATCCGCCCAATCCGCTGGCAAATGCCTGCAAGTCCAGAAAGAAACATGAAGAAGCCAGGAAGATTGTCAAAGATGCGCTGAAGGCGTCCATTGTTCCCAAGAAGCTCAAGGGGGAAACGGGCGTATCGTATGCGTTTAAACCGGAAGTCTCGGAGATTGAAGCAGGCGCGAAACTGCACTGGGATTTCGGCGACGGAGAAGTCAAAGAAGCCCCGGCGGGTGAGGTGAAGCATGTGTTTAAGAAACCGGGTAAATTTGTCATCGGCTTGTCTCTTGTTTCCGCCGCGACGAAAACAAAGGTTCCGGTTGCCGAAGCCCGGGCCCTGATAACAGGAGCGAGCGCAGCAGTCGGCGGGGCAGGTAAAAAAGAAGATAAACAAAAATTCATTTTTATTGAAAAAGAGCCGTTTGATATAAGTGGCCTTCCTGATGGTTGTGTGGTCAAAGTAAATAAGGGTGAAAAGGAAATGCCTGTACACACAGGTGATCCGGAAAATACCCGCTTTACATTTATCGCAAACATTAGCTGTAAAGAGAAAATATTTGAACAGGGACAGGCATCTTTGGAACATCTGACCAAGCCGGTTCCCTTCAAAATCTACGCAACGCCTGCGACTGTTACCTTTAGTGTTGATTACTTTCCCCCGAATAATGCCTTGTACTACAAGCAGACGGTAGTAGAAGGCTTGCAGAAATTATTGGCCAATCAGCAGGACATGAAACGATGGGGATATGAACCTTATAATTTCAAAGGCTACGGAAGAATTTTTGGTTACGGCAGCGTCAAGAATCCTTTGGGCGCAAGCGCCGATCGCATCAGGCATGAAATAGATTATTATGGAGTAGGTCAGGAGAGCACGTCGATAGGTTTCAAAATAAACACTTTGGTCGGATATTCTGAAGATTCGTTTGGTATTGAATGTAAAAAAGACGGCCATCGCTGCGGAAATTATGAAAAAAATCAGATTGTGGACAAGTTCCGGAATGAATTGCGGGAAAAGCTTTCCGTGACCAGAGTAACCTATTATAAAGATCTGGAGAAGTTTATTGCGGGCATTAAACTCAAAAGCATGCCCTATGCGCAAACGGAAACAGATGAAGGGCCGGCAATATCGCCGGCTGATTTGGCCTGGCTTGATATCGATGAAACCGGCCTGCAGCCGGAAGAGATCTTGAAACGCAAGCAAGAAGCTCTGCTGGAAGCGGAAAAGTTTTACCGCTCCAATATCGAAATTCTGCAAAAGAATCTGTCCCGGGAACAGGCGGACTACGCGCGTGAGCAAGACCCGGACAGAAAGGCGGCTTTCTTTTTCCGCATGATGGGCATTCAGGCCGACATCCAGGCCGAACAGGACAAGATCAACACATTGCACACGGGGAAAATCGCCCATACCCGGACGCAGTATGACGACTATGTCCAGAACAAGTTCATCGAAAGGATCAAAGACGAGCAGGAAAAATACGTCAAACTGGAGCGTGCCGCCGCCATTATCCGGAAGGAAGTGAACAAGCTGCCGCCGGGGGAAAGGGAAAAAGCCGCGGAGTTTGTCGATAGACACCTTACCGGCAAAACCCTGGCCGATCTTGATGAGGAAACCATCAAAAAGGCCGGGGAGGCCATCTTCAACAAGACGCAAGGGTATAATGAAGCCGAGGCCGCCAAATATGAAGAAGAATCCTACATGTGGGACGATTATCTGACCCGCGCGGAGCGGGTGAAAATGGCCGCCGACATCGGCATGGTGGGCTGCTCCTTCCTCGGAGGCCCGATGGCGCTTTCTGCCTCTTATGATATCTCGACGGGCTATTTTCAGGGGGGCATCAAAGAGGCGGCCACCCAGTTGGTTCTGCAAACCGGGGCTTTTGCTCTGGGAAAATATGTGGGGGCCGGCTCCAAGGCGGCAGCAGGCGCAGATGATGCAGCGGCGGCAGCCAAAGCGGCAGCCCGTCAGTCCGGAAAAGTTTCCAAAGGACTTTCCAGTGCGGAAGAGCTGAAAATATTCCAGGCCAACCGGGCGCGGGGTGAAAAAACCGTCAAGGAATTTGAAAACTTAAATCAGTCGCTGAAAAATGCTTATTTAAACAAGGCGTCGCAAAACGAGATCGCCGCCATCAAGAAGCAAATCCGGGAGAAGACCATCGAGATCCAGGCGGATCCTCATGCTAAGAATTTCCTTAAATACCAAGGTGATAAGCTGACACAAACCCGTTTTAACAGGAGCATTAAGAGCGTCCATAAGGACGTGGAAAAGAAGTTCTACGAGAAGATGAGAAAAGAGCCGTATAAGTGGGGTGAGTTTGAAATCAAAGAAATGAGAAACGCCTCCAGCGCAGGCTCCGTCGGGATGGACTATGACGTAGGACTGATCGAAAAGGCGAATTTCATCAAACTGCCGGACGGCACGATGAAGCGCCAGTACTGGCTGATGAGAGACGGGAAGCCCGCCACCCGCAGCCTGTGGCAAAAAGAGGCGCAGAAATGCTGGAATGAGGCCTATGAAGAAGTCACGCTGAAAAATGCCGAACGGTCCTGGGAGAATCTGACGACCCGGATTCATCCCGAAAGTTATCAGGATCTGGCCGTTCTGGACGGAAATATGTCCAAGGTTTCCAAGGACTGGATTCAACAGACGGCCGATGTAACGCGCTTCAAGGCGATGCACATGCTCAAGGACGGCTCCATGTCCAAATTTGAAAAGCTTCAGGAAATCAGCCGCGGGACGGCCAAAGATCTTAATACCAAACTGTTGCCGGTTCTCGGAAATATGCAAAAAACTAAGCAGGTTTACGCGGCGGCCGAACACTGGAAGAAGGTGTCTTCCGTACTGGATGATTTCGGGAAGAACAAGATCGATCCCATTACGGCCGAGCGGCGCATTGCCGAATTAACCGGCGGCAAGTCCATTCCCGAAGTGGTGGATGATATGTCCTACATGATGGAGAGCTTTGTAAAACTGAGAAAGTAAATCCGGTAGCTGTAAAGCAATCGCCAGGCGAACGGCTTCATCCGCAACCGAAGAATAAATAGAGAGCAACGAATTGCCGTAGATTGCGTAACTGTATGTTATAACTCCCTTATGTGCTTCGGATCTCCACGCGGCAGTCAGCATGGTCATCCTTCCGGAATTTTGACGTTTTGTTCGCGTCTTGATTCGGGTATTTTTCATTTTATGAAAAAAATGTTGACAGGTATATAAAAAATATATAGTCTTCTGTCCAAGCAAAGAGGAAAAGACCGATGTCGATCAAATACGCCATTCTTGGGCTCCTGCAGTATTCGGATATGCACGGCTACCGGATCAAGGCGCACATCGAAAAAAATTTCGGCCACATGTGGTCGATCAATTTCGGACAGATTTATCCAAGCCTAAAGCAGTTGCAGGAAGAGGGATTGGTGAATATGCTCGAAATCGCGCCGTCGGAAAACGGCGGCCCCCAGAAAAAACTTTATTCCATAACGC
>DAOTJI010000101.1:0-7262 GCA_035448625.1 Smithellaceae bacterium
CCCTTTGCCGGGCCGTTTCCGGATAACCGGGCGGCGGGTTCTCGCGGTATCGGGGATAGGCGCTGGAAACGACCGGCTGCGCAACGGGTCCCGCCTGCGCTCCTGCGGCATCGGATGCAACCCCGTGGCCGGGCGCTTCCGCATAGACCGCCGTTTGCGGCCCGGAAAGCGCCGCTGCGGCGCCGGACGCTGCATTTTCGCCGGCCGGTGCGCCGTCGCGGTTCTGCGCCGCCGCATTCTGCGGGGCCTGTGCTTCCTCCGCGTCTACCAATCGGCCCTCCGCGGTCGACGGCTTCTTCCGAAGGGCTTTCGGAACAGACGGTGAAGGAGCCCCCTTTCCGGAAGCGAGGGATGCCCAGACAAAATCGAGCCTCCCCGGCGCATCCGGAACCCTCGCGGGCCCGGACAGGCCGAACATCAGGACGGCCGCCGCCAGGGCGTGAAGTCCGACCGAAGCGCAAACGCTCAACCGCCTGTCTTGTTTTTCAGTTATTCCGCCCATCATCGCTTGATCAACCGATCGACTTCCTTGACGGCGGCCACGCCGTCTTTGGCAAAGAACGCGCCGATGGATTCGGCATACGCCCGCGTAACCACGGCTCCGCCGACCAGAAAGTCCGTGCGGATTCCCTGAGCGCGGGCCATCGAAATGACCTCCTTCATGTGGACCATCGTGGTCGTCATCAGGGCGGAAAGCCCGATGACGTCCGGTTTTTCCTTCCGGGCCGCCTCGATGATCGCCTGATCCTGAACATCTTTGCCGAGGTCAATGACACCATATCCGTAATTTCTCAAAAGGAGCGCGACAATATTCTTGCCGATGTCGTGAATATCGCCCCGAACGGTCGCCAGCAGAACTTTGCCCTTTTCCGCGGCCGCCTTTTGCTTCAGATACGGTTCCAGCAGGGCCAGGGCTTTTTTCATCGTTTCCGCCGCGGCCATGAGCTGCGGCAGGAAATAGATTTTCTTTTCGTACAGGTCCCCCACCCGCACAATGGCCGGAATCAGCAGGTCATCCACGATCCGGGAGGCGGGAAGTCCCGCCTGGAGGAGCGCTTCGACCAAAGAGACGATGCGGTCCCGATCGCCGTCCAGGATGGCTGCAGTGACTTTTTCCTCCGGGGACCGAGAGGCGGTTTGCGGCGCCGCAGTCGCGGTTTGTTCGGAAAAATGGCGGATGAACAGCAGGGGCGCCTTTTCTCTGGCGACAAGCGCGTCCCCCGCTTTTTTCACGTTCATGAATTCCGTTCCGGCCGGATTGGCAATGGCCATTGTGAGTCCGCAGTACTGCGCCATGGCCAGAAACGCGGCGTTGAGCCAGGGGCGCCCCGGCATGCCGAAGGAAACATTGGACAGGCCGAGAACCGTTCTGCTTTTAAAAGTCTTTTTGCACCAGGCCACCGTGGCCAGCGTTTCTTGGGCCGCTCCGGCGTCGGAGGCGACCGCCATGGTCAGCCCGTCCACAATAAAATCATCTTTGGTCATTCCGGCCTTCTGCGCTTTTGCGTAAATCGAGCGGATGACCGCCTGGCGTTTGCCGGCCGTCTTCGGGATGTTGCCGTCGGTGAGGGGCAGCAAAATGAACATCGCGCCGTACTTTGCGGCGAGCGGCAGAAGCCTTGCGAGCTTTTCCTTTTCACCGGAAATGGAGTTGATGAGCATCCGGCCCGGATAGAGGCGGAGCGCCGCTTCAATGGTTTCCACTCTCGACGAATCGATGACGAGCGGCAGACGGGTGGTTGAGGCGAGCAGCCCGATCACTTTGCGGATCGTGGCGGCTTCGTCGATGCCCGGCACGCCGATGTTGACGTCCAAGAGCGAAGCTCCCTGCGCTTCCTGCTCCTGCGCCATCCGGCGAATGATGGAGAGTTTGCCTTCCAGGAGTTCCTGCTGCAGGGCTTTTTTGCCGGTGGGATTGATCCTTTCGCCGATGACCAGCAGGGGCTGATCCTCGTTCAGGGGGAGGTAGCTTCGGGCGGAGCTGAGCGCCGCAACCGACTTCCTGCGGGGCTTTGCCGGTTTTCTTTTCCCGATTGCCCCGGCCAGCGCCGCGATGTGGGCGGGCGTTGTGCCGCAGCAGCCTCCCAGCAGGTCGGCGCCCGCCGCGGCCAGCTTCCGGGCGCCGGCGGCGAAGGCCGCGCCGTCCATGTCGAAGACGGTTTTCAGCCCTTCGAGCCGGGGCAGGCCGGCATTGGGTTTGGCCAGAAGCGGAACCGTCGCGAGAGGCTTCATGGCGGCGATGTATTGCGCCATCTGTTCAGGGCCCGTGGAGCAGTTGCAGCCCACGGCATCCGCACCCAGACTCTGCAGCGTAATGAGCGCCGCTTCCGGCGGCGTTCCGCCCAGCGTATGTCCGTCGTTTTCAAAGGTCATGGAAGCGATGGTGAAGATGTCGCCCAGCTCTTTTACCGCCAGCAGGGCCGCACGCGCCTCCTGAATGTCGATCATGGTTTCGATCACGATCAGATCGCAGCCTCCGTCGATCAGGCCGCGCGCCTGTTCCTTGAATGCATCGACCGCCTCTTCAAAGGCCAGCGGGCCGAAAGGCTCAATGAACAGGCCGGTGGGTCCGATGTCGCCCGCCACCAGCGCTTTGTTGCCGCAGGCCTGCCGGGCCAGGCGCGCCAGTTCCCGGTTGACCGAAACGACGTCTTTTTTTACGCCGAACTGCTTGAGTTTGAAGCGGTTCGCGCCGAACGTGCAGGTGTAGATCACCCGGGCGCCTGCTTTTGCGTAAGAGGCATGAATGTCCTGAATCACCGCAGGATTTTCCAGACACCATATTTCCGGACAGACCCCGGCGGGCAATCCTCTTTTCTGCAGCTCGGTTCCCGTCGCTCCGTCCAGGATCAAGAGATGTTTCTGTATAAGACTTTTGATTTTCTGGCTTTTCGTCACGTCAACTCCCCGCGGGACTCTTTTTTAGTGAGCCCTTATATCATCTTTGCCCTTCCGGGTGGGATATTTTTCAACAGAGCCGGTCATTTCTCTTGAACCTCAAGGGGTTGCAACCCATTGTCTGAAAACCGGATGTCGGCGCGCAGCCATCCGGACAATGGCGGCGCCCATTCGGCCGTAGTCGATGCCGGCCGCTTCCGCGGCGCAGGCCATGCTGGCGTCGTGGCTGATGTCCGCGTTGGGGTTGACGTCAAGGACGTAAAAAACGCCGTCTTGCAGCCGGATATCCATGCGGGCGTAATCCCGGCAGCCGATGGCCCGGTAGGCGGCGCGGCACACGATTTCCAGCGCCGTTTGTTCTTCGGGGCCCAGCGGCGCGGGCAGCCTTGTTTCGATTTTTTCGTACGCGTCGGAGCCCGGAATGAACTTGGCTTCATGGCCGCAGAGGCGGTCCTTGACATCTTTGAAAAAGGCAAAATCCATTTCCGCGGCGGGCAATACGGTGAGTTCTTCATTTCCCCAGACCGACACGTGAAATTCGCGCCCGTCGATGAAATCTTCGACCAGAGCGGGTTGCCGGTAGGCGTCCAATAGAAAAGGAACACGGCGGGCCAGCTCACCCTCGTCCAGCGCAACCGAATCGCGGCTGATCCCGGCGGAGCAGTGCTCATGGACGGGCTTGACGATCGCGGGGAACCTTTCCCACCGGACGGCTTCGCCGGGTTGAAAAACGCGCCAGGCGGGCGTGGGGATGCAGGCCGCATCCAGCAGGGCTTTGACCCGGGCCTTGTCCTGCGCGAGCGCGAGCGTTTCCGAACCCGCGCCGGTAAAGGTGAATCCCATCGCTTCAAGACGTCCGGCCACCATCCACTCGCTGTGGGAAATTCCGGGCAGGCTTTCGCACCAGTTAAAAACGATGTATCCGTCCGGATCGAAGCACCCCAAACGACTCTCGAGATCTCCGTCGGCAAGCGGCACGAAAATCGTCGGGAATCCGGCCTCGAGAAGCGCCAGGCCGAGTTTTGTAGAGTGGCCGGCCGCTTCTTCTTTTTCGGCCCGGGTCCAGTCCGGCTCTATATTGTAAAGCAGGACAACGGGAATGTTGCCGCGCTTTTCGTTCAATGTTCCGGAAAGCTTGATCATTTTTTTTCCTTTCCAAGTGGCTCCTTAAACATACTTTTTTTACAATTCCAAGAATGAATTTACAAATGGCCGGGCCGGTGGTATTTTTTGATCCGGAGAAGCGGAGAAAATGAAAGACGCAAAACCCATGGAATGCATACGCTGCGGCCGCTGTTGCCTGGCCGATTTCACGGCTTACGTCACCGATGAGGATATGGCGCGCTGGAGGGCCGAACGACGGGATGACATCCTGGAGATGCTGGAACGGGAGCATGGATCCTGGGAGGGAGATCACCTGGTCTCGTCGGAAACGGGAAAGACGCTTCATGGTTGCCCCTTTTTCATGTTTGACGGCGAAAAATTCGGCTGTGCCATTCACGAAACAAGGCCGGCCACATGCCGCCTCTACGAGCCGGGCTCCTCCGAAATCTGCCCGCAGTTTCGGAAAACCGGGAGTCGCAATTGACGGCTCCGACGCCGGGAGGAGGTTGCAAAGATGGGCAGATTTCCAAGGACATGCTTTGTCGTGTTGTTGCTGACCGCCTTGATCTGCAGCACCGCCGCGTCTGAAGACATCAAGCCGTTTCGCGAAAAACTGAACCCCTATAACATAGACATCCGGCAAAGTTCCGTTTCCGGCCTGTCCGCCGGCGGCTTTATGGCCGGCCAATTTTTCGTGGCCTATTCCGGCATCATGTCGGGTGTCGGTGTTTTTGCGGGAGGACCCTACGGCTGCGCCCGCGGCAGCCTATGGAAAGCCTTGAATGATTGCATGGCCCGTCCTTCTTTTCTTACCGCCGAAGCCATGGCGCAGTTGAGGGAAAAGGCCGGGTCCTATTCCCGGGAGGGTCGGATTGACCCGGTGGAAAACCTGAAAACAAAAAGAATATTTTTGTTTGGCGGCATGGCGGATAAGACGGTTCCGCAGGCCGTTGTGGACCGGGCTTATGATTGGTATCTGGACATGGGCGTCCCGCAAAGCAACATTCATTATAAAAAGGACATGATGGCGGGACACGCGTTTCCCACGATCCGCTATGGAAACCGGTGTGAAGAAGCAAACCGCCCACCCTGGATGAGCGCCTGCAATTATGACGGCGCGGGCGAGGCGTTGAAACACATCTATGGCCCGTTGCATCCTGCTTCACCGGTCACGAAAGCAAGCGGCAAACTGATCGAATTTGCACAAGCGGCATTTGTGGATCCGCAACCACCGACTCCCGGGGATCTGGCAAAGCAAGCCGGTTTGAACGAATTCGGCTATGCGTATATCCCTCAATCCTGCCTGGAGGGCAGGGTGTGCAGAATTCATGTTGTTTTTCACGGTTGCCGTCAGGTTTACAATCAAGACCCGCGGGGCGGGAACATGGAAAAAGACGGCGTCGCTTTTGGTTTGCAGATGGTCCTGCGCGCCGGTTACAACGAATGGGCGAACACGAATCAGATCATCGTATTGTATCCCCAGGCGCAAAAAAATAAGGCGAACCCCTATGGCTGTTTTGACTGGTGGGATTATCTCGACTGCGGAAAAGACGCCTACCTGACGAAAGAGGCTCCGCAGATGAAAGCGGTGCGCGCCATGATGAAGGCCCTGAGCGGCAAGTAATCCGCTGCCGCAAGGCGCCGACCGACAGGAAACCCGCTCTTGCCATACGTCTTCTGAATCGGCGGAAAGCGGCATGCGATTTTGCAACTGCATCCGGAGGCAGAAGCCCGGCTAAATACTATTCATCTTTGTTGCCCCGGGGCTTGTTGCGGGCTTCGGCAATCCACTCGCCGACGCTTTTATTTTCGTTCCTGGCGGCTAAAGCGATCATGCGATGAAGCCCGGCACTCATCCGCACCACCCGGCCTTCTTCGAAAGGCTTTTCCGGCTCTTCGTTTTTTTCGGCGCAGCCGTCGAGATAATGGTCGACCGCTTCCTCAAAAGCTTGTTTGATTTCCTTCACGGAATCGCCATGAAAGGTTATGGTGTGGCGAATATTGGAAACACGGCCGATCAGGCATTCATCTTTTTCGCTGTATTCAATCTTTGCGGTATAGCCTTTATACGTCATGGGCTTGTCCATGGTTTCCCTCCTGTCGCTCCGGTAAGTCGCACACGGCCTTGTGTGGAAAATTATGACCGTTCACGAAGCCAAGCACGCTTTAACCGGATGAATCTGAAAGCCTTTTGTCTTTAAACAAACAGCAACAAAAAACCCGCTGTGACCGCGGGCTTCATGTCCCTCTTTGGACTTTATCGGATAAGGTCTTGGTGGAGATGAGGGGGATCGAACCCCTGGCCTCGGCGTTGCGAACGCCGCGCTCTCCCAGCTGAGCTACATCCCCGACCCGGAAAAACGCGCGGAGCATATCCATAGTTTGAGCAACTGTCAAGAATAAGTTAGGGAGTTGAGGCGTTTTGAACACTGCGCCCCGCGCCTGTTTTGCCCAAACTTTTCTTGACAAAACCGGGCCCTTTTCCCTATACTCGCATCCGTGCCGGGTAGCATCGGAAGCTGCATGCGGACGGGGAGTGAACCGTTCGGAAGGGCTGTCTGGACAACCTAACCCAAAGGATCAAATCATATTATTGACGGGAGACGTTTATGGCAAAAATCGACGCTTTTTTTCAGCTCATGCATGAACAGGGTGCGTCCGACCTCCATCTGGTTTCCGGGCAGCAGCCCGTGATTAGAATCCGTGGAGACCTCGAACGCATCAAGTACGATGTCCTGACCAACGACGGATTGAAAGCGCTGCTGTATGAAATTACGCCGGAGCACAAGATCAAGGTGTTTGAAGAAACGGGGGACGTGGACTTTGCCTATGAAATTCCGGGGTTGGCCCGCTATCGTGCGAACTTTTTCCAGCAGAAGTACGGCGTTGCCGCCGTTTTTCGTGAAATTCCCAGCAAGATCCTGACCTGCGAACAGCTGGCGCTTCCTCCGGTGCTGTCCAAACTGGCCCAACTGCCGCGCGGACTGGTTCTGGTCACCGGGCCGACGGGCTCCGGCAAATCGACGACGCTGGCGGCCATTATCGATGAAGCCAACCGCACCCGCAAGGACCATATCATTACGGTGGAAGATCCGATTGAATTCGTTCACCAAAGCCAGAGCTGCGTCGTGAACCACCGCGAGGTGGGCGTGCATACCAAGTCGTTCAGCTCGGCGCTGCGCGGGGCGCTGCGCGAGGACCCGGACATCATCCTGGTCGGCGAATTGCGCGATCTGGAAACCATCTCCCTGGCCGTGGAA
>DAOTJI010000102.1:0-1626 GCA_035448625.1 Smithellaceae bacterium
CCCGGATCAGGGCAAGGCAAATTTCGTTTGCCGGAACGCGAATGCCGGTCGTCGGCCTCTTGGGCAGAATGATTTTCGGGACAAGACGCGACGCTTCCAGGATAAACGTGTAGGGTCCGGGCAAAAACCGCTTCATGGTTTTATAAGCGTAATCCGTAACCAGCGCGTACTGGCTGATGTGCTTCAGATCGGAACAGACAAAACTCAAAGGGCGTTTTTTGTTTCTTCTTTTTATTTCGTATATCTTCTCAATGCCTCGTTTGTTCGATAAATCGCAGCCCAGGCCGTACACCGTATCCGTCGGGTAGATGATAATGCCGCCGTCCCTCAAAACATCGGTCGCCTTCCGGATGAGACGCATCTGGGGATTCTGGCTGTTGATCGATAACACCGTTCGGGCCCTCGCTTCACGTCGGGCTTCCATATCAGCAATTGCAGGATTTAGCAATGGCCGTAAACAGCCAAAAAATCAGCGGGTCGTCACCTCTTTTTCCGGTCTTTGCTGAGCTTGTATTCGATGCTGTCGATCAGCGCCTGCCAGCTCGCCTCGATGATGTTTTCGGAAACGCCCGTGGTGCTCCAGAGCTCCGAACCATCCGTCGAATCCAGCAAAACGCGGACGCCCGCGGCCGTGCCCTCGGAGCCTTCCAGCGTGCGCACCTTGAAGTCCACCAGGTGCATTTCCTTGATTTGCGGATAGAATTTGGTCAGCGCCTTGCGCAGGGCGTGGTCGAGCGCGTTGACCGGACCGTTTCCTTCGGCGGCCGTCAGCTCCTCCTCGCCGCCCACGGAAATCTTGATCGTGGCCTGGGACAGGCAGGGATTATCCAGCGTCCGCGAGGTCACCACGCTGAAGCACTCCAGCGTAAAGGGCTCCACAAACTGGCCGACTGCCTTCTTCATCAGGACCGACAGAGACCCGTCGGCCGCGTCGAACTGATACCCCTTGTCCTCCATCAGCTTGACCTCGCGCACCACCTTGCCCAGCGCGTTTTTCTTGTCCAGATCGATGCCCAGGGCTTTGGCCTTGTAGGCAATGTTGCTTTTGCCGGCCATGTCGGAGACCAGAACGCGCCGGCTGTTGCCGACCAGCTCCGGCGGCATGTGTTCGTAAGCCGCCGAATTTTTCGTCACGGCGCTGACATGGACGCCTCCCTTGTGCGCAAAAGCGCTCCGCCCCACGAAAGGCCTCGACATCAGGGGCGGAATGTTGGCCACATCGCTGACATACAGGGAAAGATTCGTGAGCTGCCGGATCGAAGCCACCGGCAGGCAGCGCATTTTCATTTTGATCTGCAGATTGGCAATCACGGAGATCAAATCGGCGTTTCCGGACCGCTCGCCGTAGCCGTTGACCGTTCCCTGAACGATTCTGACGCCTTCGCGCACCGCCGCAAGAGAATTGGCAACGGCCAGGCCGCAGTCGTTGTGGGCGTGAATGCCGGCCTTCTCCATTGGAATAACGGCGGATGCTTTGCCCAGGACGGCGCTCACTTCATGCGGCATGGCCCCGCCGTTCGTGTCGCAGAAAATGATCCGGTCCGCGCCCGCGTCGAGAGCGGTCCTGACCACCTGGAGGGCATACCGGGGGTTGTTTTTGTAGCCGTCAAAAAAATGCTCCGCGTC
>DAOTJI010000102.1:1726-7010 GCA_035448625.1 Smithellaceae bacterium
CCTGGAGGGCATACCGGGGGTTGTTTTTGTAGCCGTCAAAAAAATGCTCCGCGTCAAAAAGCACCTCTTTGCCCCTGGCCTTCATGCAGGCGATGGAATCGCGGATCATGGACAGATTTTCTTCCAGCGTCACTTTCAGAATATCGGCAACGTGAAGATCCCAGGCCTTGCCGAAGATCGCAACGGCCGGGGTTTCGGCCCGGATCAGCGCCTTGAGGTTGGGGCAATGATCGGGCCGGACGCGCGGCTTTCGGGTCGAGCTGAATGCGGTCAATTTCGCATTTTTAAACTTCACCGTTTTGGCCATTTCAAAAAAGCGCATGTCCTTGGGGTTGGAACCGGGCCAGCCGCCTTCAATGTAATGAAAATGGACGTCATCCAGACGCCTGGCGATCCTCAGCTTTTCTTCGGCGGAAAAGGTGACCTGCTCCCCCTGCGTGCCGTCGCGGAGCGTTGTATCGTAAATCAAAATCCTGTTTTGCGTCATGGTTTCCTCTCTTTCCCATAAAAAAATCCGCTGCCCGGTTTTCCCGGCAGCGGATTTGAATTCCTGTTGAGCGTAAATTTCAGCTACTCCACGGCCAGGCCTCCTCGGGGGAAGCGGATAATTATTCTGCTAATGATGATGGCCCGCAAAACATTCATAATCCGCACCATTAAATAACGAATTTTGCAGAATAATAATTTCCCGAGTGCGTTTTGTCAATCAAAATCAGCGCTCCGGCGATGTTTTTTTGGAAAATTTTTCCGATCAGTGATAAACAGGATCTTAAAGCAAATTCCCTTCAACGATCGGAAAGGCCCGTGGACGGACTGAAGTTTTTTCACCAATTGATCATCATTTTAGGCTTCTCCATTCCGGTCATCTATGTATTTAATAAAATTAAGATTCCTTCCATCATCGGCTTTCTCATCACCGGCATTCTGATCGGGCCTTTCGGTCTGAAATTGATCGACGACATTGCCGGCATTTCGCTGATGGCGGACATTGGCGTCGCTTTTCTGATGTTCACCATCGGCATCGAAATCCGGCTGTCCCGCTTCCTGAAGCACCTCTCCGAAATTCTCCTCACGGGCGGTATGCAGCTTCTTTGCACCTTCATCATCGGCCTGCTCGCCGGGCTGACCATGCAGCTCAGCCTCAGCCAGGCCGTTTTGATCGGCTTTCTGCTGGTCCACAGCTCGTCGGCTCTGATCCTGAAGCTCCTCAAGGACCGGGACGACGAATCGTCGCCGCAGGGGCGAATTTCCATCGGCGTCATTTTATTTCAGGACATCATGGTTGTGCCGATGATGCTGATGATCCCCTTTCTGGCCGCCGGCAGCGGTCCGGACGCCCTCATGATTCTCTGGAAACTTCTCAAGTCCGTCCTGATCATCGTCGCCCTTCTGATCGCGGCGCGGTACGTGATCCCGTTTGCACTGGAGCGCCTGGTCAGCATGAACATGCGTGACGTGCTGGTGATCGTGTCCGTGGTCATCACCATGGGCATCGCCTGGATCACGGAATCGCTGGGACTGTCGCTCGCCATCGGCGCGTTTCTGGCCGGGCTGGCTCTCTCCGACACGGATTTCACGCACCAGATCATCAGTGATATCAGCCCCTTCCGCGATGTCTTTTTGTCCGTGTTTTTCGTATCCTTCGGCATGATTCTCAATCTGGATTTTCTCAAGGCTCATCCCGGCTCCATCGGGCTTGCCTCTCTGGGGATCATCCTCATCAAGTTTGCCGTGGTTGTGAGCCTGGTCGCTCTGATGAAGTATCCTTTGCGCAGCGCGCTTCTCTGCGGCGTTCTGCTGTCCCAGATCGGTGAATTTTCCTTTGTTCTGGCCTCGCAGGGCTACCGGAGCCGCATCATTTCCGATGAAATGTATCAAACCTTCATCGGCGCCTCTGTATTGACTTTTATCATCACACCCCTTTTGGCCTCGCTGACCTATTGGCTGCTCAACCGCAAAAGCACCCTGCATTCCGATTCAACCGGCTCTCTTCAGGGTCAACGCGTTTCCCTGTTCAATCACGTGATTATCTGCGGGATGGGGCTCAACGGCAGAAACCTGGCCAGGGTGCTGAAAAACACAGCCATCAGCTACGTGATGATCGATCTGAATTTTCAGAAAATCAAAAAGGCGAAAAACAGCGGGGATGCAAACGCGATTTGGGGCGACGCGTCCAATGTGGAAATTCTGAAGCGCGCGGGCGTCGAGCGCGCGCGCGTCATGGTCATCGCCATTTCCGACCGTTTTCTCACGAAAAGCTGTCTGTCCAACGCCAAAGTCCTCAACCCGAAACTGCATGTGATTGTCCGGACAAAATACCTTGCCGACATCGAAGAGCTGCTGGCTCTGGGGGCCGACGACGTCATCCCCGAGGAATTCGAGACGTCCATTCAAATCTTCAGCCGCGTCCTCAAAATCTTTCATATTCCCAACAGCATCGTCCTGGCGCAGGGCAACATCATCCGGAACAAATCCTACGGCATTTTGCGCGATGTGCGCTTCACACAGGAGGCTTTCGACCAGATCGGCCAGATTCTGGCGCAGGGAACCATCGAAACCTTCTACATCGCCCCGGGCAATCCCACGATCGGCAAGAGCATCCGCGAGGTCAACCTGAAGGCGGAAACAGGCGCCACGATCATCAACATCATCCGCAAAAACCGGACCATCACCAATCCGCCCGGCGATTTTGTTTTTGAGGCGGAAGACCAGTTGATCCTTTTCGGCAGCCACAGCGCGATCGACCTGGGGCTGAAGAAGCTGGAGGGAAACTCCGCCAACGGATCCCCGGCGGCATAATTTTTTCAAACCCTGAAGGAGTAAAAATGGACATCGAAACCAGAAAACAAAACGGAATCCTGACCATCGAATTCAACCGGCCGGACAAGAAAAACTCCATTACGGCCGCCATGTACCGGATGATGGCGGACGCGATTCAAGACGGCGAAGAAGACCGGGCCGTGCGCGTCTTGCTTTTTTGCGGCAAACCGGAGATTTTCACGGCGGGCAACGATCTGGAAGATTTCATGAACATGAAGAGCGACGTCGCGGACCGCCCCGTGGCGCAATTTATCCGGAATTTGAGCCTTGCGGCCAAACCGGTGATCGCCGCGGTCTCGGGAATGGCCATCGGCATCGGCGTTACGATGCTTTTGCACTGCGACCAAGTTTACGCCGCCCGGGGCGCCAGATTCTCCATGCCGTTTGCCAAGCTGGGACTGTGCCCGGAATTTGCCTCCAGCCTCCTTCTGCCGCAGATTGTCGGCTACCAGCGCGCCGCGGAACTGCTCTTCTTCGGCGAGCCGTTTACCGCCGAACAGGCGTTCGACATGGGGCTTGTCAACAAAGTGCTGCCGGCCGCGGAGCTGATGTCTTACGCCGACGGCCGGGCCGCCGGACTTGCCGCCCTGCCGCCCGCGTCCCTGCGCGTCACCAAGCAGCTTCTCAAAGCGCGGCACCTCGACGCGGTGACCGAACAGATCGCCCTGGAAAACCGGCATTTCAGCGCCATGCTGCGGGAGCCGGCGGCCAAAGAAGCCTTCGCCGCTTTCTACGAGCATCGCAAACCGGATTATTCGAAGATTTTCGATTAGGGTGTGAGGATTTTCGTCGCCAGGGAAAAGTAAGCGACGACGGTGCAGATGTCGGCCAGCGCCAGCGTAAGAGGCCCGGAGGCCACCCGCAAATCCAGTTTGAACCGGTGCAGCAAAGAAGGAACGCTGACGCCGATAAGACCGGCCAGAAGAAGCGACAGGAAAATCCCCCCGCCGATCACAAAGGCCGCCGCCGCTTCGCCGCGCCAGATCCAGGCAATCGCTCCCACGATCGCGCCGCAGGCAAGGGCCAAAAGCAGCGTGCGGGAAAGTTCCCTGCGCAGCACCTCGAAATACCAGCCCGACCGCGCCCTGCGGTGATGCATAAAGTGAACGGTGATGGCCATCGTCTGGGTCGAAACGCTTTCGCCCAGCCCCAACACAAGCGTCAGGAAAAAAGCCAGAATCAGGCTTTGCGCCAGCGTGGCCTCGAAAAAACCGACCAGCAGCGCGCAGACCGTGCCGCTGGCGATCGTCGCCAGAAGCCAGGGAAAGCGCCTCCGGAAAACGCTGAACGGCGACCGGTCCTTCATTTCCGCAACGCTGACGCCCAGCGTGTCGAAAATGCTGTGAACCTGTTCGCGCTCCTCCATATCGATCATTTCCTGCGTGAAAAGATTGACGTCAATGACCCCCAGAATTTTCCGATCGGCATCGACCACGGGAAAGGCCAGAAATTTATAGAGAATAAAAAACTCCAGCGCTTCCAGCAAATTGGCGTTGTCCGGGATCGACACGAGGCTGCCGGTCATGATGGATTCCACGGAGGCGGTGAGTGAAGACGTCAAAAGCCGGCGGGTCGGGACGACACCGACCAGCCGGCCCTCGTCATCCACCACGTAGAAATAAAGAATCGCGCTCTGCGTCCGGGACGAACGGATGCATTCGAGCGCTTCCGCCACGGAGCTTCGCGCCCGCAGGGCGATGAAGTCCTCCGAAGCATATTGGACGACAGGTTGGCTCAGTTCGTGTTCGGTGACGGTTTTATCCATTCTCGGTTTCAGATCTCCAGGCAAGATGCTTTTTTGTACACGAATATCCCTTCAAAATCAAATCTGAAGTGTCGCATCTTCCGGCGCTCATTCCGCCCTTGACAACCGGACATTCTTATGAGGTATTGAAAGGCAGGTGAGAGTGGCGTATGCGACAGGATGATCAGGTTTCCCGGTATGAAGTCAACCGCAACGTAAGGATCGTCATCACCCGACACGATGCGGATCTGGCCCGAATAGAGTACTCCTTCATGGGCAGTACGGTCTATCTGAGCGGGGATCTGGTCCGGCCCAACGGAGATTTCTCCGCGCAGGAAGTTGAAAACATCGCCCGCGAGCTTGCCGCCCTGCCCCATGTCCGGAGCCTGCAGTTTGACCTCAACAACTGGCTGGTGGACACGTCGGGCGATTCCTGGCAGGTCAACCGGGTCAGGAAAACGGCCGGCGCCGGGGGAGCGGCCGGACAGACCGGCGTCTCCGACGACACGACCCTCGTGATCGAAAGGGAAGAAGGCCTGCAGGATGTCATCGACGACATTGAAAAAACATTGAAGAGCAAAGACTGACTCCCATCCAACCCTGGCCGAACATTTTCATTTTGCATCAGACGGATAATGTGCTATAGGCCACCTTCGTTCTTTTGAAAACAACGCGCCCATGGCTCAGCTGGATAGAGCGCCAGACTACGAATCTGGATGC
>DAOTJI010000103.1:0-6924 GCA_035448625.1 Smithellaceae bacterium
CGGAGAGTTACCGAAGTGGTCGTAACGGGATCGACTCGAAATCGATTTAGGGGCCACAAGCTCCTACGGGGGTTCGAATCCCCCACTCTCCGCCATTCCTCTTAAAATTTGGTTGATTCCTGTCGATTTATCCATTAAGAGTCTGGCCAGGGAAGAATGGTCTGAATATGGCCGGGTCCCGTACAACGAAGGCTTGTGAACCCCGTCAGGTCCGGAAGGAAGCAGCGGCAGCAAATCCCGTCGTGTGTTGCGGCAAACCCGGTCACCTTTATCCCGTCTTGATCAAAACCACGCGATGAGGTTCGTTTGGAATACCAGGTTTTAGCCCGAAAATTTCGCCCGCAGAAGTTTGAGGAAGTCGTGGGACAGGAGCCGGTGGTCCGGACGCTGGTCAATGCCATCCGCCAGGGGAGAATCGGCCACGCCTATCTTTTTGCCGGTCCCCGGGGCGTCGGCAAAACATCCGTGGCAAGAATTCTGGCCAAATCGCTCAATTGTGAAAAAGGACCGAGTGCCACTCCCTGCAATGTCTGCCCGAACTGCAGGGAAATTACGGACGGCACGTCGATGGACGTGCGGGAAATCGACGGCGCTTCCAACCGCGGCATCGACGAAATCCGCGAACTGCGCGAAAATGTGAAGTTCGCTCCCGCGACCTCCAAATATAAAATCTACATTATCGACGAAGTCCATATGCTGACGCGCGAAGCCTTCAACGCGCTTCTGAAAACGCTCGAGGAGCCGCCGGAGCATGTCGTTTTTGTTTTTGCCACAACGGAAAACCACAAGGTGCCGGCCACCATCCTGTCGCGCTGCCAGTGCTACGACTTCCGCCGGATTCCGCTGGGCCGGATCGCGGCCAATCTGGGCAGTGTGGCCGAAGAGGAAAACATCGTCATCAGCCCCGCGGCTCTTTCCTGGATCGCCGAGGCGGGTGACGGTTCCATGCGGGACGCCCAGAGTATTTTTGATCAGATCATTTCCTACGCCGGCCAGAATATTTCGGACGAGGACGTGGAGGACCTCCTTGGGCTTTCCGACCGCCGGTATCTGCACCGGTTGGCAGAGTCCATATTGAAACACAACGCTTCGGAATGCTTATTGATTTTGGAAGAAGCCTACCTGGCGGGCGTGGACATGAAGCACTTTTATTCAATGCTTTTGAAGCATTTCCGAAATTTGCTCCTGGTCAAAATAGCCGGCGACGGCAGTTCGTCTTTTGACATTGCCCCCGAGCAGCTGGAAACGCTGAAAGTCCAAACGGAAAAGGTCTCCCGTGAAACGCTGCAGCGCTATCTGGATATTCTGCTGGGCGAGGCCGATGCTTTGCGCCGAAGCCAGGAAGCGCGGATGAAAATCGAAGCCGTTCTCGTCCGGCTGGCTTACCTGGAACCGGTTTTGCCCGTCGGAGAAATTCTGGCGACGCTGGAATCACTGGAAGAGAGGATAAAAGCCGGTTCGCCGGCGGTGCGGGGCGGCACGGATGCGGGACCGGCGATCCAACAGCCTTCTGAAATCCGGCAGGCGGCCGCCGCCCAAGACGATCCCGGGACCCTCCTGCGGCGGCCCGATGGGCAGCAGGCGGAGCATCGTCCTGTCGAAAAACCCGGTCCGGATGATGATCTGAAAAAATGGATCAACAAAGAGAATCCGCTGCTGGGGGCAAAAATTGCCGCGGCCGAATGGGTGAAGATGGAAAACGGATGCCTGACGCTGGGTTTTCCCCAGCGCTATCTTTTCCTCGACAACCTGGAAAAACAGCACAAGGAAGAACTGGAACGAATCGCCGGCCGTTATTATGCGCAGCAGGTCTCCTTGAAGATCGTTGCCATCGAAGCGCCGAAGGCCAACGGCAACGGCGGCTCACGAAACGCCAGGGCGAACAACTTCAGCGAAATCAAACGTGAAGCCGTGAACTCGCCGCTTTTCCAGAAAGTGCTCGCCGAATTTGACGGCGCGGAACTGGTCGAAATAAAACCGATTACGGATAAAAACCACAGGGGGTAGAAAAGTGCACAATATCGGCAATATCGTCAAACAGGCCAAAAAAATGCAGGAGAAGATGGGCCGGCTCCAGCAGGAGCTCGAAACGAGAACCGTGGAGGCGCAGTCGGGCGGAGGGATGGTACGTGTTTTGGTCAACGGCAAGTTTGAAATCGTGTCGCTCAAAATTGAAAAAGACGTGGTCAATCCCGAAGACATCGAGATGCTTCAGGATCTGATCGCGGCGGCCGTGAACGAAGGCATCCGCAAGTCGCAGGAAATGGCCTCGCAGGAAATGGCCAAAATCACGGGCGGCCTGGCCATTCCGGGCCTGGGCGGCATGTAAGGCGTCTCATGAAATCCTACGCGCAACCCATTAAACGCCTGATTGCGGAACTGGCCAAGCTTCCGGGCATCGGCGAGAAAACGGCGGCCCGCCTGGCGAATTATATATTGCGGGCCACCCCCGAAGATGTGGAAAAGCTGGCGGAAAGTCTGGTCGAAGTCAAACGCAAGATCCATCTTTGCCGGATATGCCTCAACCCCACGGAAGAAGATCCCTGCCACATTTGCGGCGATCCTTCACGGGACCGGCGGGTGATCTGCGTGGTGGAAGAACCGGACGCGCTGGCCGCCATCGAAGAAAGCGGCGTTTTTCACGGCACGTATCATGTCCTGCACGGTGCGCTGGCCCCGCTCGACGGCATCGGACCGGAAAATCTTCGCCTCGGTGAACTGCAAAAAAGAGTCGGGGAAGGGCAGGTTGACGAGATCATTCTGGCCACCAATCCCAATGTTCACGGCGAGGCCACGGCGCTTCTGATCACACGGATGTTCCGGGACAGCGATATGAAAATCACCCGCATCGCCATGGGCGTGCCCATGGGCGGAGATTTGAAATACGTCGATAAAATGACCATCTCCAAATCGCTGGAATTTCGCCGGGGGATGTAGGATGATGCGGAGAATCCGCGCGAAAAAAATTACCCAGGCCGTCCGGAAGCTTTTTATCGAAGCCAATACCGCGCTGAGCCCGGATGTGGTTTCCGCGCTGAAAGGCGGACTTAAAAAGGAAGAATCGCCCATCGGCCGTCAGGTGCTCACAAAAATTCTGGAAAACGCCCGGATCGCCCGCCGGACGGAAATGCCGATCTGCCAGGACACCGGGCTGGCCGTTTTGTTTGTGGAGGTGGGGCAGGAAGTGCACATCACCGACGGCGATCTGCGGGAGGCCGTCCGGGAAGGCGTTCGTCAGGCCTATGCCGACGGATATCTCCGCAAGTCCGTGTGCGATCCGCTTACCCGCGGCAACACCGGCGACAACACGCCCGCCGTTATCCATCTCGATATCGTTCCCGGTGACCGGTTGAAAATCATTGCCATGCCCAAAGGCGGAGGCAGCGAAAACATGAGCGCGGCCAAAATGCTGATCCCTGCCGCCGGAATCGAAGGAATCCAACAGTTTGTTTTGGACACGGTGGAAACCGCCGGCGCCAATCCCTGTCCGCCGATCATCGTGGGAGTCGGCATCGGCGGGTCGCTGGAGCAGGCCTGCCTCCTGGCGAAAAAAGCGCTCTTGCGGCCGGTGGGCAGTAAAAACAAAACGGACAGGCGCCTGGCGCAAATGGAAAAGGAACTGCTGGGAAAAATCAACGCCCTGGGGACCGGCCCGGCCGGGCTGGGGGGGCGTGTTACCGCCCTCGCGGTTTGTGCGGAGATGATGCCCTGTCATATCGCGTCTCTGCCGGTGGCCGTGAATATTCAGTGTCACGTCGCCCGCCACAAAGAAATAACTCTCTAATGCCGTTGCGGATTCATAAAATGAAAATAAATAGAACCGTCCCCTTTTCTGTTCAAACGCCGCTGACGGAGGAAATCATCGCGTCCCTGCGAGCCGGCGACATGGTTCTGCTCAGCGGAGATCTTTATACGGCCCGTGACGCGGCGCACCGTCGAATGGTGGAGGCCGTCCAAAAAGGCCTGCCGCCGCCGGTGGATCTGAAGACGGCCGCCATCTTTTACGCGGCCCCTTCGCCTACGCCTCCCGGAAAGATCATCGGCTCCATCGGGCCGACCACCAGCTACCGGATGGACGCCTTTACGCCTTTTCTGATGGAACAGGGCTTGAGGGTTATGATCGGCAAAGGCAACCGCTCTCCGGAAGTGGCGGCCGCCATCCAAAAATACGGCGGGGTTTATTTCGGCGCCATCGGCGGCATCGCCGCCCTGACCGCCCGCTGCGTTATCCGCATGGAGACGGTCGCCTACGGGGATCTGGGCCCGGAAGCCATCCGCTCCCTGACGGTCGTAGATCTGCCGCTCGTCGTCGCCAACGACGCACAGGGAAACGATCTGTACAAAACCGAACAGAATAAGTGGCGCATCTCGTTGTAATTTTGGTTCATTTGGGAAATCGAGAAAAGATATTGACTCAAAAATCCATTTATATTAAGGAAAACGGTCATTTTGTAAACATTCACTGAAGGAGATTGCGATACATGATTGAAGTGAGATGGCATGGACGGGGTGGACAGGGGGCGGTCACGTCGGTGGAGTTGCTGGCCGTGTCGGCCATCGCCGCCGGAAAGTTCGCCCAGGGGTTTCCCAGTTTCGGCCCGGAAAGAAGAGGGGCGCCTGTCGCGGCGTTTACCCGCATTGATGACAAGAAAATCGACGTCCGTTCCGGCATCTACGAACCCGACGTCGTTCTGGTGCTCGATTCGAGTCTCATCGGCCTGGTCAATGTAACCGACGGTTTGAAACCCAATGGAAAGCTGATCGTCAACACGCCGAAGACACCCGAAGAAATTCGCAAAGAGTTGAACTTCAACGGTACGGTCGCCACGGTGGACGGCACGGGCATCGCCCGCAAGGAAATGGGCGTTCCCATTGCCAATACGACCATGATCGGCGCGCTTTTGAAGGTCATCGGCGTTATGGAACTCGACGCGATGAAGGAGGCCATCGAACACCGGTTCGGCAGAATCGCCCAGAAGAATCTCAACGCAATGAAACGGGCCTACGACGAAATTCAAATAATCAAATAAGAGGTAAATATGACATTGAAATCATGGCGGGAACTTCCCATCGGCTGTGTTGTGTCCGAACCGGGCAGTGCCAGTGAATACCATACGGGAAGCTGGCGGTCGCAGAGGCCTATCTGGGACAACGCAAAATGCATCAAGTGCGGCATCTGTTACGTTTACTGTCCGGAAGGCTGCGTTCAGCAGGGCGAGGACGGTTTTTTTCAGGCGAATCTGGATTATTGCAAGGGTTGCGGAATTTGCGCGCACGAATGCTGGCCCCGGGCAATCAAGATGATTGAGGAGGGATAACATGGGCAAACGCGTAGGGATGGAAGTGGCAGTTGCCGTCGCGGAAGCCGTCGGTCTGTGCAACATCGACATGGCGGCCGTTTATCCCATCACTCCTCAGTCGCACATCGCGGAACATCTTTCGGATCTGGTTGCCGACGGCCGTATCGACTGCGAATTCGTGACGGTGGAATCCGAGCATTCGGCCATGAGCGCGGTGATCGGCGCATCGGCTGCGGGCGCCCGCTCCTATACCGCCACGAGTTCCCAGGGGTTGATGCTGATGCATGAACTGCTGCCGATCGCCTCGGCCATGCGGTTGCCCATATGCATGGCCATCGCCAACCGCGCCGTGTCCGGTCCGCTCAACATTTTGAATGATCATTCCGACATCATGCCTCAGCGCGACGCGGGCTGGATCGCCATTTTTGTGGAAAACGCCCAGGAGGCGATCGATCTGTCCATCGCGGCCTTCAGGATTGCCGAGCACAAGGACGTCATGCTGCCGGTCTGCGTCAACATCGACGGTTTCCAGCTCACCCACATGGTCGAGCCGTTTGAAATGCCCTCGCAGGATGAAGTGAATCGGTTCCTGCCGCCGTTTGTGCCGCACGCGACGCTGCATCCGGCCAAACCGGTCACGATGGGCGCTTTTGCGATGTCGGACTATTTCACGGAAATCATGAAAGCCAAAGACGAAGCCGTCAAAGCCTCCAAAAAGGTCGTTCAGGACGTCTTTGACGAATGGGGAAAAATGTTCGGACGTCCCTACCGGCTGGTGGAAACCTATCTGGCGGATGATGCGGACATCCTGATGCTGACGATGGGTTCCATGGGGGAAACCGCGAAAATAGCGATTGACGAACTGCGCGCCAGAGGCGTGAAAGCGGGACTCGTCAAATTGAGACTCTGGAGACCTTTCCCGTTTGCGGAGCTCAAGGCCGTCGTCAAAAATGCAAGGAAACTGATCGTCACCGACCGCGCCTGTTCCTTCGGCGGCCCCGGCGGCCCGGTCTTTTCGGAAGTCAAGTCGGCCCTGTATGCCGAAACCAAACGTCCTCTGATCTACAATTACATCATCGGTCTGGGCGGCCGCGATGTTCAGGTGAAAGAGTTTATCGGGATGTTCGAAAACGTTCTCGCGGACACCGCCGACAAGGCGGCGGACACCTATGAATTTTGGGGGGTAAGAGAATAATGAGCATTGTAGAAAATTTTGATTTATTTGCCCCGCGGCTGATCAACAAACAGGAACTGCTCTCCTCCGGTCATCGCGCCTGCTCCGGCTGCGCTGAAGTTCTGGCCGTGCGGCTGATGGCCAAGGCGCTGGGACAAAACACCGTGATTGCTTCCGCGACCGGTTGTATGGAGATCGTCTCCAGCATGTTTCCCACCACGGCGTGGCGTGTACCCTGGATCCATGTCGCCTTTGAAAATACGGCGGCCGTGGCCTCCGGCATCGAGGCCGGTTTGAAGGCCCTGCGCAAGAAAGGTAAAATTGACGACCGCTATATTAAAGTGGTCGGCATGGCCGGCGACGGCGGCACGATGGACATCGGGTTCCAGGCGCTCTCCGGCGCGATGGAACGCGGCCATGACATGATTTACGTCTGCTTCGACAACGAAG
>DAOTJI010000104.1:0-6408 GCA_035448625.1 Smithellaceae bacterium
TGCTCAAATCGGCGCGGTAATTGTCCTTGAGGTCCTCGTGGGTTCCCTCCACCCCGTCGTCAACGATGCCGATGACGACGCCGCGCCCCGTGTAGCCCAGGCCGCTTCCGACATTCCAGGCGTTTTTCAGCCCCGCGTCCAGGCCGGCATTCACTTCGCCGGTCGGCATTTGATTCCAGAGGTGCCACTGCCCCGGATAGGTCGTGCCGCCGCTGTTCAGGGGGAAAAAATAGGGATCTTTGGCTTGCGTGGGGATGAAGGCCGCTCCTTGGGCATAAAGGCATGGAGTGTAAAGAAAAATCGCGGCACAAAAAACAATTTCTGTTGTAACGATGGACAGGATCCTGGTGAAGAAAAAGCGCCGGTTCATTGATATGGTCAAACCTCCTTTTGGCTCATGGCCAGACTCTTCCGGATGAAAAGATTTCCGGATCCGGCCGTTATATAAAGCATCGGCCGATTCAGAATATGCTTCTATACTTCAAACCCCGCCGGATGGCAATCAGACGGCAGGGAGTGTCGCGCAGATAGAAGGTCTGCCGTTTTTGAGAGTTTCCTATATCCGGCCGGTCGGATATCGTGGCCTTTCCCCTCTTCGGTCGTACGGAGATCAATCCGTCTGCGGCGGTTTGTTTTGCCGCCGAAGCGGGAAATAGAGAAACAGCACCAGCACCGACAGGGCGAAGCCCAGTGAAAAAAGCTCCGTGTAGCCGAAGCGCTCGGCCAGCCAACCGGATGCCCAACTGCCCGGTGATTTTCCCAGAACCTCGACGGCCGCAAGAACAGTGTAATGCGTGGCACCGATCCGTTTGTCCACGCGGAACATCATGTACGCGAAAAGCGTCGTGGTCAGCATGCCGCCGAAGAAATGCTCCGCGACCGTTACGGTCACCACCTGCGAGGCAGCGGGCGTGATGGTGGAAAGCCACCACTCGGCCGCAAGCGGGATTAACCGAAGCGATGCGGCGGCAAAGAGCGCCTGCACGATGGGGAGGCGCATGGCCAGCCAGCCTCCGAAGACCGATCCGAGAAGGGATGCGGACATTCCCCAGGTGCCTACCCACAGGCCGATCTGATGGGCGGTAAAACCGCAGTCCACCAGGAAAGGCTTGAACATCATATCGATCATGGCCTCCCCGGTCTTGTAGGTTGCGAGGAAGACCAGAAAGGGAATTGCTCCGGGGGAGCGAAGGGCGTTCATGAGCGCGTTTGGAAAATCCGCCGGCCTCGGCCGGACGGCTGCGGGGCCGCCGGGATGGATTTCCCGGTAGTGAAGAATGAAAAACAACGGCAGCGCCGCCACCGCCGCCATGGTCAGAAAGAGGCTGTCCCAGCCCGCGCGTCCGGCAAACCACACCAGGATTCCGCCGCCCAGAATCATGCCTGCCTTGTAGCCCGCCACCTGCGCGGCGTTGCCCGGGCCGAGCTCCTCCTCCTTCAGAATGTCCACCGCCAGACCGTCCACGGCGATGTCCTGCGTGGCGGCGCAGAGGTTCATGAGAAAGATGCACATCAGAAGCGGCGCCACCGCGCCGGAAGCCGCCGTCGGGACGGACGCCAGCATGATCATAATCATGAAGGTTTGCAGCGGAATGATCCAGGAACGGCGCCGTCCGATTTTGCCCGACCAGAAGCGGTCCACCAGCGGCGCCCACAGCGGCTTGAGCAGCCAGGGCGCGGCCAGCGCCCCGGCAAAACCGATGGCGGCCAGCGATGTGCCTCTTTCCCGCAGGAGCACGGGAAGCGCGGTGGCCTGAAAGCCGAAGGGGAGGCCCTGCGAAAGGTATAGCATGAACAGGAGTGCCGTTTTGCCGCTGGTCTTCACGTGCGTTCTCCAAGGGAGTCTGGGCGTGCCGAAAGGAATCCGGAAAGCCCGGCAAACTATAGAAAACGCAAGCCGGGATGTCAATCGATGACAGCAGCTGTCTTGGACGAAAGCAGACCGCCAGTTCTGATCACGATGGAGGCTGGCCTAGGCGGGCGCGCGATCTTTCACCAGTGAAATTTAGTCATTTCGAAGGGATCGTCTGTGGCAGTGGCTCCGGTCCGGTATGGAAATTTTCATCGGGCGCCGTCCTTTGGCCGTCACTGCCATCCGATGATATCATAGCCTTTTTCATTCAGGCAGCGATTGACGAAATTGATGTAGAGCGGGTCGGGCTGAGAGGCTTTGATGATTCCGGACACCAGCCCCGCCGCCGCTCCGCCCGCCGCGCCTATGCCTACGCCCCTGCCGAAGCTTCCGTCCACCGCGCCCATCGCGCCGCCGATCACGGCGCCGCCGATGCCGCCGACGGCCGTTTCCTTGGCGGCTTCCTTGGCTGCGTCGGATTTGACGTACAGGTCGGCCTGCTCCCGGCACAGGGCAATGTCCCGCTGGGCCTGATCATTTCCGACATTGCTCAGGTGGGTGTTGGGGTAAAGCACGGGGCTTACCGTGCAGCCGGCAAGCAGAAGAATCGTCCATGGAACAATCCATTTTTTCATCGGGAAACAACCTCTCTTTCTTTTTGATCCGGCATGGAAGGCGGCGACATGGAATCTGATCATAGCGGACCTCCGGATTGGAACGTCTTCGAATTCATACACTGATTTTTTAAAAATGACAAATGTCCGGAGAGAATGACGCAGAGGGATTTCGTGTTGTAAAAAGAGCCGAAAATTTATAAGCTCTTCATCATTTCAACGAGGTGCGCCGTGGCAGCTTTGCAAATTCCGAAAACGAATCCCCTCTCACCCCAAAGCCGCCGCCGCGGTCTTTCCCGTTGGATTCCTCTGATTGAAACCCTGCGCGGGTATCAGCGAGGCTGGCTGTGGCGCGACATCGCCGCCGGACTGGCCCTGACGGCTCTTCTGGTGCCGGTGGGGATGAGCTATGCCGCGGCGTCTGGTCTGCCCGCCATTTGCGGCCTGTACGCCACGATCGTTCCGCTTGCGGCCTATGCCGTTTTCGGACCCAGCCGCATTATGGTTCTCGGCCCGGATTCCGCGCTGGTCGGCCTCATCTCAGCGACCATTCTGCCGCTTGCCGCCGGCAGTCCGGAAAAGGCGGTGGCGCTGGCTTCCATGCTGGCGGTTTTGTCGGGGCTGCTGTGCATTCTCGCGGGCCTGGCCAAGTTCGGCTTTATCACGGATCTTCTCTCCAGGCCCGTCCGGGACGGCTACATCAACGGCATCGCGCTGACCGTACTCGTCGGCCAGCTGCCGAAAGTGCTCGGCTTTTCCGTCAGCCAGGGCAGTTTCCTGGCGGAAGCCGGCAATCTGTTGCAGGGCATCGGCAGCGGACAGATTCACCCGACGGCCTGTGTCATCGGCCTTTCCTGTCTGGCGGTGATTCTCGGATTCCGCCGGTGGGCGCCGGCCGTTCCCGGCGTACTGATTGCCGTGGCGGGAGCGACAATCCTCGTTTCGTGGCTTCCCGGAACCGTCCGGGAGGGAATCGCCGTCATCGGTCCGCTGCCGCAGGGACTGCCGCAATTCCGGATCCCCTCCGTGTCTCTCGCCGAAATCGGCGAACTGATTGCCGCCGCCGTTGCGATCGCCCTGGTATCCTTTACCGACATGAGCGCGGTTTCGCGCGCGTTTGCGCACCGGACCGGCGCGGAAGTAGACAGCAATCAGGAAATTTTCGCGCTGGGCGCGGCCAACGTGGCGGCCGGCCTGTTTTCAGGCTTTCCCGTCAGCAGCAGTATGTCCCGCACGCCGGTGGCCGAGGCTTCGGGTGCCAAAACGCAGATGACCGGCCTGGTGGGAGCGGGGTTTGTTTCGCTCCTGCTGATGGTCGCCCCGGGACTGCTGGCCCATTTGCCTCAGGCGGCGCTGGGCGCGGTCGTGGTGGCCGCCTGCGTCATCCTGGTGGAGGTTCGGGGCGTGGCGCAGCTGTACCGGCTGCGGCCGGACGAATTTGTTTTGTCGATGGTATGCTTTCTCGGCGTGGTCCTGCTGGGCGTCATTCCGGGCATTTTTATGGCCGTCAGCCTTGCGCTGCTGTCGTTTATCTGGCGCGAATGGCAGCCCCATAGCGCGGTGATGGGTTATGTGGATGCGCTCGGCAGCTACCACGACATTTCCCGTCATCCGGAAGCCAAACGCATGGACGGTCTGGTGCTTTTCCGCTGGGATGCCCCGCTGTTTTTCGCCAACGCCGAAATCTTCCGCAAGCATATCCTGCGCGCGGCAGCAAACGCGCCGACGCCGACCCGATGGGTAGTCGTAGCGGCCGAACCGATCACGGACGTGGACATTACGGCAGCCGGCATGCTGGCCGAGCTGGATGCCGCTCTGCACGATGCGGGGATGGAGCTATGCTTCGCGGAGATGAAGGGGCCGGTGAAAGACCGGCTGAAACGCTATGGCCTGTTCAACCGTCTGGGCGTAGAAAATTTTTTTCCCACCATCGAGCAGGCCGTCGAACGCTACCGGGCCCTGCACGAAAACCGGGAGAAAGAAATTTGAGAAGAACACTTTTACCGGAAAGAGGCCGGTTGCTTTGATCAAGAGATTATGGGTGAGCATGATCCTGCTTCTGTATCTGCCGCCGGCCGCCTTTTGTTCTCAGCCTTTGATTACCGAAGATGCCGCGACGCAGGGCCGGGGGAAGTTCCAGGTGGAAATGCACGGCCAGGTCGGTATGGACCGGGAGGAACAAACCGACGAGACCGGTGTTCCCCTGGTCGTCAAAAGCCGGATCAGTGAAGTCAAAACCGTGCTGACCTACGGGCTTGTCGACTCGGCGGATATCATTTTGGCTGCTCCCTACCAATGGAGCAGCCGGGAAATGGACGATCGGTCGATCTTTGACGAAAACGGTTTTTCCGACATTTCCATCGACCTGAAGTGGCGGTTCTTCGAAAAGGACCGGTTCAGCTTCGCGATCAAACCCGGCATCACCCTGCCTGTGGGCGACGAGGAGCGTTATCTGGGCACCGGCAGAATGACCCTGAGCCTGTATTTCATTGCAACCGCCCAGTGGGATCCTTTGGTTTTTCATTGCAATCTCGGCTACATTCGCAACGAAAACAAAATCGATCAGCGGGTGGATCTTTATCACGCGTCGCTCGCCGGTGAATGGAAAGCCTCAAACAAGCTCAGGCTGGTGGCCAACGCGGGCGTGGAAGAGAACACCGACCGGACCTCCAGCGAGGACCGCGCCTTTGTGCTCGGCGGGGTGATTTACTCGCCCACCGGACGTCTGGATCTGGACGCGGGGATGAAGGTGGGGATCACCCGCGAGGAAACGGACTATATTTTCATGGGAGGCGTTACGTTCCGTTTCTGAGCCGGCGGCAGACCCGTTTTTTAAGAAGCTATGGATGTCGTTTTTCCGGAAACGGCGGCTTCGGGGAGACGAGAAAGCCGATTTCGCGGGCGTAGGAAAACTGACGCCGCCAGGGTATGCCGGGATGGATGTTCTCAAAAAGAGCCGGTCCCGTCATCTTCAGGGAGGCTTCGTCCACCTCCACGGGATGATAGCCGCCGATAAAGCCGAGATCCGGACGGAGCCGGGGGTTGGCGCCCGGCAGGCAATCGCATTCCGCGACAATGTTGAGCAGGGCGTTGATGACGATGGTCCTGCCGTGAATTTTTCTCCAGACGGCCGCCGCCGTCTCCACGAGTTTTTCCTGAAAATCCCTCCGATCCGAATTCCAGAAAACTTCCAGCGCCAGCTCCGGGCAAAGAGCGATGCACTGGGCGCACCCGATGCATAAGGCGAGGTCATAGAGGGGATAATCGGGTTTCGAGATGCGGGCCGCGCCCGTCGGGCAGACCGTGGCGCAGAGGCCGCATCGGCTGCATTTTTTCCGGTGAAGCACGGGATGGTAATCGGCATGCATCCGTTGTTTCTGGGCGCGGGAGGCAAATCCCATCGAGATGTTCTTGATGGCGCCGCCGAATAAAGAGACCATATGTCCCTTGAAATGGGAAAAAATCACAAAGCCTTTGGCCTGTTCAAAAACGGATGCGACCTGAACGGTTTTAAAGTGGCGGTAGCCTGCCGGTAGAGAGACGACGTTTCTTCCATCCGGGCCGTCGGCAATGATGACCGGACATTCGAGAGCGTCGGGCGTGTAGCCGTGGTCGGCGGCGGTTTTCAGGGAATCCGCGGCGGTGCGGCGCCCGCCGGAGTAAAGGACGGTGGTGTCGAAAATAAACGGCTTCAATTGCCTCGCGCGAAGCCAGGCGACGATTTCCCTTGCGTAGTCGGGAGGGAGGTGGCCTTTGTTGCCCCGTTCGCCCCAGTGGAGCTTGATGCCGACGGAATCGCCTGAATCAAACGGCGGCCGGAACCGGTCCAGCAGTTTCCGCAATGAATCGACATAAGGTTTTCTTTGGCCGGCCGCGGCCTCAAAAAAGACATTCGGCATGATCAGGGTCTCTGTCCTTCGCCGGCGATGCCGGCGCGAAAGG
>DAOTJI010000105.1:0-6370 GCA_035448625.1 Smithellaceae bacterium
AACCCTGCCGGTCGGCGGGGGACGAAGTCCGCCAGAAGTCGATCAGCTTGGCATAAATGGTCGGCACCGCCATGAAGAGCGCCGGCTGTCCGCCGCCGCCGTAGTCGGGTGAAAGGGTCATACCCAGCAATCCCATCTCTCCGTATTTTTTTAGCAGATCGGCGGGGAATTCCCCCGACCGGTCAATCTGCGCCGCCCGTTCATTCAGCTTTTCCCGCTCTCCCATGGTCTGAAGCGTTCGAATCAATATCTTTTGTTCATCATTCAACGAAAAATCCATTTACCATTCTCCTTTTATCTTGATCATTCCATCAGCCCGGTGAATGCGCTGACATCAGAGCCGCTTAAACATACCCCTTGCCTTCATAAACCCGAATCATGCGGTGCGGGTCGAGAACTTCCCGAATCGCCTTCAGCTCCGCGGCCCTTGGCGGTTCCGTCTCATGGACCTCCGGGGAGATTTTCAAATCCCAGCCGGTATTTTTCCGGATTTCCTCCACGGTGCATCCCGGATGACAGCTTTCCAGGTAAGCTTCTTTGGTTTCCGCGTCAAAGCGGAGAATGCCTTTATTCGTGATAATCACCCATGGACCGGTTGCGGGAGGCAAACCCCAGCGTTCACGGGCGCCGGGGCCGTTGAGATAGCCGGGGGTGGTAATAAAGTCGACTTTTTCGGCAAGACGCCGGGGATCATGCTGGACAATGATCAGCGTTCGCCTGGCCAGAGCCCCGATGGGATTGGCCCCGCCGCTTCCCGGCAACCGGCTGCGCGGGGATTCATAAGGACCGATGCAGGTCGTGTTCAGATTTCCATAACGGTCTACCTGAGCGCCGGACAGAAATCCCACGTCCACCCAACCGCCCTGCAGAAACATGCCCATCACATCGGTCAGCCCGCCGATCATGGCCGACCCGGGATTCAGGCATGCGTCGCCGACGGATAAGGCCGGACGTCCCGGTCTGGCATCATAAACCCCCGATTCCTGCATCATCACCGCCCCGGGGGCATGGGTATGCTTGGCAATATTGGCCGACATGGCGGGAAATCCCGTGCCGACGACGACCACATCACCATCGTGGATTTCTCTGGCGCCGCAACAGGCCATCAGTTCGGGCTTGATATAGTCATTCGGATGTTCAACCATTTGTCTTCACCTCCTCAGTAAGCGTAACTGACCGGAAAACCATAATCGAATTTCGCCTGGAGTTTCCGGAACCGGGCATAGCCGAACCTATTGATGTAGTGCTGGATGTAGGAAGCCCGGTCGGGAATATCCATGACCCACTCCTTAAGAAACGCCCTAAAACCTTCTTCCGTATTGGATGCCTGCTGATACAGGTAACCAAAACTGAAATCCAGATCGTAGAATCCCGGCGTATAGCCCGGATGCGACGCGAAAGGCTCTTCCACAACGGCAACTACCTTGAAATCCGGCACGATCGTCCGGGAAGGATCCTTCCCGATGACGTCCCGGCTGACGATGCGTTCGCAGGACACAATAACCTTCTTCGATGCGTTGGCGCCGTATTTGCAGTCTCCGCCGATTCCCCACATCTGAGCGTTGCCTTCCTCATCCGCCTGTTGGACATGAATGATTCCCACATCCGGCTTAAGCACCGGTACGAGGAGGACGGGGGATCCGTCGAAAGGAGAGTTGATCATCCGGTATTTGTCCTCTCCCAAAAAACCTTTTACGTTCATGAGGTCCGTTCCCACCATGTCTTTGACGGGGACAAAGGGCATGCCCATTGCTCCGGCCATCAGCATCATGGGCAATGACAAATTGGTATATTCCTCCACCTCAATCTTATGGGGAATGCCTTTTTCCAGGGAACGCCGATAGCAGCGGGCCAGTCCGTAAACTCCGAGTGAAATGAATGTGGAAATAAAGCGCTTCACCGCTCCCGCCCCGATCAGCATATCGAAATCATCCGAGGCGTTGCCGCGGGTAATGGTCAGATCCTTTTTTCCCTGGCGGATCAGTTCGTGAACCGCCGAAAAAGGCGTCCGGCACATATACCCGCCGATATATAGAAAATCGCCGTCATGGACATGCTCGGCAATTGCTTTCTGCATGGTCATAACCTTGTTCATGAAGGTCCTCCATTGGTTTGGGGTTGTCCGGCCGGAAGCGCACGGTCCCCGGCCGGACCTGATTTTTTCATTGAAAAACAATTAAGGGTTCTGTGCAATCAGGGCCTTTATTTCCAGATACTCTTCCAGACCGTATTTGCTGCGTTCGCGTCCGAGTCCGGACTGTTTATACCCTCCGGCAGGAGCATTAATGTCGAAGTCGGCCCCGTTGATGAAGACCTGGCCGCTACGGATCTGCCGCGCCGCGGCTCTGGCTCTTTCAGGATCCGCCGACCAGACGGAGCCGGAAAGTCCATAGACGCTGTTGTTTGCGATGGCGATGGCTTCTTCTTCGGTCTGGTATGGAATGATGCACAAAACGGGACCGAATATTTCCTCCTGCGCAATGGTCATATCGGGTTTGACGTCGGCAAAGAGCGTCGGCTTGACAAAGAATCCCTTCGGAAGGTTTTCAGGGGGCTCCGGCCCGCCGGTGACCAGCGTGGCGCCTTCGCGGATCCCGGTTCGGATGTATTCACGAACGGATTGACGCTGGGCATCATCCACCATCGGCCCGAGATAGACGCCATCCGTAAAGGCATCTCCCATCACCATGGATTCGACGATGGATTTTGCCATTTCGACGATTTCTTTCTGTTTGTGCGCCGGGACTATCATGCGGGACAGGGCAATACAGGTTTGCCCGGAATTCAGGAAGCAGTTGTAAACGCCTTTCGTCACCGCTATGGGAATATCCGCGTCTTCGAGCAGGACATTGGGGGACTTCCCACCAAGCTCGAGCGTAACCCGCTTGATCGTTGTGGCGGCGGCCTGGGCCACGGCAATGCCGGACTTCGTGGAACCCGTGAGAGACACCATATCCACATCGGGATGAGACGACAGGGCGTACCCCACTTTTGATCCGGCCCCGGGAACCAGGTTGAAGACTCCGGGAGGCACGCCGATTTCCTGCATGATCTCCGTAAAGATATAGGCATTCAGCGGAGCCAGCTGGCTGGGTTTTGCAACCATGGTGCAGCCCGCGGCCAGCGCCGGCGCCACTTTGCCCACGAGCTGGTGCAGGGGATAATTCCAGGGCGTAATAAAACCGCAGACGCCGATCGGCTCTTTTACAATTTCCGTTCGCCCCATCGGATAAGAAAAGGAATAGTTTTCCAGAATCGGAATGAAGCTGTTGAGCGTGGCAACGGGCAGGCCGACCTGGATCATTCGGGACCATGCGGAAGGCATGCCCATCTCGCGGGAAATCGTATCACCGATCTCGTTCTGGCGGGCGGCGATGGCCTCGGAAAGTTTTGAAATCAGTTTGATCCGATCGGCGACGCTGATTTTGGACCAGGAGGGAAATGCCTGCCTCGCCGCGATGACGGCTTTCTGGACGTCTTCTTCGTTGCCCAGCGGCACGGAAGCAATCGCTTCTTCCGTGCAGGGGTTGATCACTTTAACTTTATCTTTACCGGCCGGGGAAACCCATTGGCCGTTGATGTAGATTTTATCGTATGTCTTCATGCGTTTCCTCCTTCGTAAACGGCCTGAATCCAGCTGTTCAGTTCCTCTTCCGATGGTTTTTTAGATGCCAGAAGATACCAGGTGCCCGACGTCGTGTGGTGAATGATTTCCTCCGTGTCGGAAAGATTCAGTCCCATATCTTTCAGCGGCGGAATGCCGCAATCCTTGTAAAAGGCTTGAATGGCTGACTTGATTGCCGTCCCGATCTGGGCGACGGATTTTCCGTTCGGATCGATCTTGAACAGGGAGGCCAGTTTATGAAGTTTCTGGGGAATTAGTTCGGCCATAAACTCGATGTTGTAGGGAAGAATGGAGGCGCATAAAAAGCCATGATTATGAATGCTGCAAACCTCTCCCATGGCATGACCCAGGCAATGCCCCATGCTCAGTCCGCCGCCCGCTCCCAGAATGGACATAAAAGCGGCATAGGACATATCCGTCCTTGCTTTGATGTCCTTCCCGTTCTTCATCGCCGGCAGAAGACTCTCCAACACCAGTTCGATGGCGGTAAAGGCAAAAGAATCCCGCATGGGAGACGGGGTGAAAATCGCCAGGCCGCCCATGAGGCCTTCCATGGCGTGCGCAAAGGCGTCCAGTCCGGTGGAAGCGGTAACATTGACGGGCAATCCCACGGTAAGAGCCGGGTCGATAATGGCCATGGTGGGCACCAGATCCGGCGCCATGACCGAAACCTTCAGTTTCGCTTCATGATCGGTGACGACCGCCGACGGGGAAACTTCACTGCCGGTTCCGGCGGTTGTGGGCAGGGCAAAAAAAGGTTTGAGCGGGTTATCGAAAGGAAAAACCTTGAGACCGTTGAGGTTGATGGCATGGTCGCGAAGCGTTCCGGGGTTGGACAGATTCGCGTTGACGGCTTTGGCTGTGTCGATGGAGCTGCCGCCGCCTACGGCGACAAAGACATCCGGCTTGGCCTCTCGTGCCAGGGCGGTGCACTGATCGATCACTTCCATGGGGGGATCCGGCAGCACACCGTTGAAAGGCGTCACATTCAGGCCCACCGCTTCCATGTCCGCGATGAGCGGCGCGACCAGCCCCGCCGCCTCCACCCCTTTATCAAAAACACACAGGACGCGCTTCGCTCCGGTCAGTTTGACATTTTCCCCCAACTGCTTGGAACATCCTTCTCCGATGATAAGTTTTGTCGGCAATTCAAATTTATAGTCCATGAGGTCTCCTTTTTGGCGTTCATTTACTACATTTCAAATTCATCTTTTCCGTATCCATCGCTGCTTTTGCCAGTTGGCACACTGACCGTAACACGCCTTTTTGTATATTCTCCGGTACGCACCCCTCCTTTCTTCATGAGGCATGGTTTCACCTCAGTAAACAATTTATTTTATGAACATTTTTCTCTAACCACCCATGTATCTACTATATACATTGTATATATATTTTATTTATATACTGTCAAGAATTTTTCTCTACTCTTCCACAGCATGAACTGATTAATATTACAGGCGTTCTGTGTTTGGCGTCTGTCATCGGCCAAAAAATGAAATAAGGAAAGTGAAGAAATATCTTCCGGCTGATGCCGTCCGAATTGAAGCAACAGCCATCACCGTGAAACAAAATACTTGACTGAAAAAAACGCAATTACCATAATCAACACGCGGCTTTGGTTTTTGAAAAATCATCTATGCGGCGCACGATACCGACTGCAGCCGCGAATGCCGTTAAAGGAGGATTCATGAACGAGAGCCTCATTTTTCAGGAAACGCCCGACCTGGTCCATCCCTATTTGCTCATCGGCTACCGCGGCTGGTTGAATGCCGGTGAACTCGGCACCGGGTGCATTGAATTTTTGCGCGGTAAGCTCAACGCCCGAAAATTCGTTTCCATTGATCCCGGGCATTTTTATATCGGACAGGTCCCAGGCTTTGATCCTGCACAAATCATGCGGCCCCATGCCGTCGTTGAACGAGGCCTGATCAAATCCCTCGAAGAACCGGCCAATGAATTTTTTTACTGGCAAAGCGGCGCCCAAAACGACCTGATCCTTTTTACAGGCTTTGAACCGAACGTTGCCTGGCCGGAATACACTTCGGCTATTTTGAGCATGGCGAAACACTACAAGGTTTGCCGCATTTATACGCTGGGCGGCGTTTTTGACCAGGTGCCCCACACGCGGGAAACGAGCGTCTATGCCGTGCTGAGCCGTCCCGAGATGAAGCCGGAGTTTCAATCGTTTCCACTCCTGAATTACAATGGGCCGTGCAGCTTCTCCACGCTGCTTGTGCATCATGCCGGACGGGCTGGGATTGAGGCGGCCAGCATCGTAGCCAGGGTCCCGCCATATATTCAGACCTTTCACGAAAAAATCGCCTGCGACCTTCTGGAGAAAGTGTTTGCTCTCACGTCGCTCCATATCGATTTAAGCGATCTGAGAAAAGCCGGGGATGCCGTGGTCAAGCTGATGGACAATGACTTCCGTCAGAATAAAACCGCTCTGACTCAACTGCGGAAGCTGGAAGAAATGTATGACGCGGCGCTTATTAAGGGCTACGGTTATAAGGAAGTCAATGTCGACGAACTGATGCAGGAAATGCTGGATGCGAAAATGAGCGGCAAAAAGCCGCACTGATAAACCGTGTTCGGACCGGGGCATTTGCGCCGGCGTTACCTTTAGAGGATAATGCCCTGGTAAAAGTGACACGGGAAATCAACGGCTTTTGTTATCCCCTTCCCCCGAAGAAAGCTGGAAGAACGCCTTCAGTTCGGTCTTGATGGGCTTGCCCATCGCGTTTC
>DAOTJI010000106.1:0-6313 GCA_035448625.1 Smithellaceae bacterium
AAGACAAGGGGCGGAAACTGGCCGGACTGCCGTACATTTCCCACTGCTACGAAAGGAAGCCCTTTGCCGGCCGCTACAACCTCTTCACCATGCTTCACGCGAAGGCCGGCGACATTTCTCACCTGCTTGAAGAGATGTCCCGGCTGATTTCATGCCCTGATTTTCTGCTTCTGGAAAGCCTGGAAGAATACAAAAAAACGTCTCCGGAGTATTTCTGATGAGCAAGAATAACATCCATCCGTTTACCGAGGCCGCCCGGGTCATTGCCGGCGGCGTTAATTCGCCGGTGCGCGCCTGGAAATCGGTCGGCGGCGACCCTTTGTTTGTCCAACGCGCCGCAGGCAGCAAAATCTATGACCTGGACGGAAAAGAATACATCGACTACGTTCTTTCCTGGGGGCCGATGATTCTCGGACACGCCCACCCGGACGTGATTGCGGCCGTCTGCGATGCCGCCCGGAGGGGAACCAGCTTCGGCGCGCCCACGACGGCGGAAACGGAAATGGCCCTGCTCATCCGCGAGGCCATCCCCTCGATGGAGCGGGTGAGAATGACCAGTTCCGGGACGGAAGCCGCCATGACGGCGATTCGCCTGGCCCGCGGCTGCACGGGCAGAAACATGATCATCAAATTTGACGGCTGCTACCACGGCCATGCCGATTCCCTGCTCATCAAGGCCGGCTCCGGCGTCACGACACTGGGCATTCCGGGATCGCCGGGAATTCCGGAAGCGGTGGCTTGCCTGACCTTGAGCCTGCCGTACAATGACATCCCCGCGCTGAAAAAAGCCGTGGAGCTTTACGCCGAAGATCTGGCGGCCGTCATTCTGGAACCGGTGGCGGGCAACATGGGCGTCGTCCTGCCGCAGGACGGTTTTCTGAAAACACTGCGGGAGGCGACGGCCGAACACGGCATTCTGCTCATCTTGGACGAGGTGATCACCGGCTTCCGCTTTCGGTTCGGCGGCTACCAGAGCCTCGCGTGCATTCAACCGGACCTGACCTGCCTGGGTAAAATCATCGGCGGAGGCCTGCCGGTGGGCGCCGTGGGTGGAAAAAAAGAAATCATGGAAAGGCTGGCGCCTGCAGGCGACGTGTATCAGGCCGGAACCCTTTCCGGAAATCCGCTGGCCATGAGCGCCGGCGCGGCCACCCTTTCGATTCTGAAGTCCATGGCCGGCGCTTACGCGGCGCTGGATGAACGGGCCGGCCGCCTTTGCCGGGAGATGAAAAAATTATTCGCCGCTCGCGGCATTCCCGTCTGCGTCAACCGCGCCTTTTCCATGTTCACCCTGTTTTTCCAGGAAGGGCCTGTCTGTGATTTGACATCCGCCCTGCGATCGGACACGGACCTCTATGCCCGCTTTTTTCACGGCATGATCCAAAACGGCGTGTGGCTGGCGCCGTCACAGTTTGAAGCGGGATTCCTGTCCTTCGCCCATACGGAAGACGACATGGCCCGGACGCTGACCGCCGTGGAAAAGACGTTGAGAAGACTCTGAAATAGTGGATGGTTCCTGGCTTTTACTGAAGAGATTGACAAGGCTGGGTCAATACGGTAAGAGATTTTTCCCTTTTGACCAAAGACATCAAGGCAATGAAGGAATCCAACCATGAAAAAACCACTGACCGCCCAGTCTTTTTACGCGGGGAAAAATAAAATCGCCATTGTCGGCCTGGGCTATGTGGGCCTGCCGCTGGCCGCCCACCTCTCCAGGCACTTCAAGGTGATCGGCTTTGACATCAGCGAAGCAAACGTCGCGGAACTGAAGAAGGGCCACGACCGAACGATGGAGCTTTCCGACGCCGAACTGAAGAAGGCCAAGATTGCTTTTACCTCCCGGCCAACCGATCTCGCCTCCTGCAGGCTGTTCATCGTCGCCGTTCCCACGCCGGTGGATCATTTTCATGTCCCCGACTTAAGCGCGATGGAAAACGCGTCGGCGCTCATCGGGAAACACATGTCCGCCGGCTCCTGCGTGGTGTATGAATCGACGGTGTATCCGGGCGTGACGGAAGATGTGTGCGTTCCCGTTCTGGAGCGGGCCTCCGGGCTGAAATTCGGCAGGGATTTCACGGTCGGCTATTCCCCGGAGCGCATCAATCCCGGCGACAAAATTCACACCGTAAGCAACACGATCAAAATTATTTCCGCCTCCGACACGCCCACGCTGGACCTGCTGGAAGGCGTCTACAGCGCGGTCGTCAAGGTCCGTCTGCATCGGGTTTCCTCGATTAAAGTCGCGGAGGCGGCCAAGGTCATCGAAAACACGCAGCGCGACATCAATATCGCGCTGATGAACGAACTGGCCATTATCTTCAATAAAATGGGCATCGATACGCTGGAAGTGCTGGAGGCGGCGGGAACCAAGTGGAACTTTCTCAACTTCCGCCCCGGCCTCGTAGGCGGGCACTGCATCGGCGTCGACCCCTACTACCTGACCTACAAGGCGGAAAGCATCGGCTACCGTCCGGAAGTGATTCTTTCGGGGCGGCGGATCAACGACAACATGGGAAAATACATCGCTCAAAAAACCGTCAAGATGCTCATCGCCGCGGACCTTCAGGTCAAAAAAGCCCGCGTCGCGGTTCTGGGCCTGTCGTTTAAGGAAAACGTCCCCGATCTGCGCAATACGCGCGTCGTGGACATTATCCGTGAGCTTACCGACTTCGGCGTGAAGGTTCTGGCGCATGATCCGCTGGCCCTTCCCGAAGAGGCGCGGGAGCACTGCGGCGTCGAGCTTGCTCAGGCCAAAGATCTGAAAGACATGGACGCCGTCATTCTGGCGGTGGCTCACCGGGAATATATGAAATGGGGCCTCGAAAAGATCGCATCGCTGTGCAGCAATAACCGTGCGATTCTGCTCGACGTCAAATCGGTCTTTGACCCGGCCCGGGCGCAGTCTCTGGGGATTGCATACTGGCGTTTATAAAATAAGGAGAAGCTATGACAAAAGCGTTAATCACCGGCATCACCGGACAGGACGGATCGTACCTGGCCGAGTTTCTGCTGGGCAAGGGCTACGAGGTTCACGGGTTGATCCGCCGCTCCAGCACCTTCAACACGGACCGCATCGATCATCTGTACCGGGATTTTCATGACCCGAATGCGAAGCTGTTTTTGCACTTCGGGGATCTCTCCGTTTCCGGTCAGATCATGGACCTGCTTTCCTCCATCCGTCCGGACGAAATCTATCATCTGGGCGCGCAAAGCCACGTTCGCGTGAGCTTCGACATGCCTGAGTACACCGGAGACATCACCGGCCTGGGCACACTGAGAATTCTGGAATCCATCCGCAAGACCGGCATCAAAACAAAGTTCTACCAGGCGTCGTCGAGTGAAATGTTCGGCGCCGCGCCTCCGCCGCAGAGCGAAAAAACGCTGTTTCAACCCCGAAGCCCCTACGCGGCCGCAAAGGTTTACGCGTATCACATCGTGCAGAACTACCGCGACGCCTACGGAATTTTCGCGACCAACGGCATTCTCTTCAACCATGAATCGCCCCGCCGCGGGGAAACGTTCGTCACGCGCAAAATCACCCGCGCGGCGACGCAAATCAAGCTGGGCCTCAAGGACAAACTGTATCTGGGCAATCTGGAAGCCAAGCGCGACTGGGGATTTGCCGGCGACTTCGTGGAGGCCATGTGGCTCATGCTTCAGCAGGACAAGCCGGACGACTACGTGATCGCCACGGGGGAAACGCACTCGGTCCGCGAATTCGCGGAAAAGGTCTTCAGCAAACTGGGGCTGGACTACGCCAAATACGTGGCGGTGGACGCCCGTTATTTCCGCCCGACGGAGGTGGACGTTCTGCTGGGGGATGCGTCCAAAGCCCGCAAGGCGCTGGGCTGGCAGCCGCGGGTTTCCTTTGACGAACTCGTCGATATGATGATCGCCTCCGATCTGGAGTCGGCCAAAAAGGAAAAAACGCTCGTGGACGCGGGATTTTCCTGCGCCAATACCGAACGAATCAGTTGATTTTTGGGAGACGGCGGTCATGCTGAAAAACAAACGAATTACGGTGACGGGCGGCAAAGGATTTCTGGGTCGGCACCTGATCAACCAACTGTCCCGATACGGCTGCAAAAGCATCGACATTGCCGATCTGCCGGAATACAATTTGACCCGGCTGGAAGATATTGGCCGGCTTTTCGACGCCACCCGGCCGGACGTGATCATCCACCTGGCGGCCAAAGTGGGCGGCATCGGATTCAACCAGGAAAAGCCCGCCGAACTGTTTTACGACAATCTTTTGATGGGCGCGCAGCTGATGCACGAAGCCTGGGTGCGCAAAATCGAAAAATTCGTCGCGCTGGGCACCATCTGCGCCTATCCGAAATTTACGCCGGTCCCTTTTAAAGAAGACGACGTCTGGAACGGCTACCCGGAGGAAACCAACGCCCCCTACGGACTGGCCAAGAAAATGATGCTGGTGCAGTCCCAGGCCTACCGCCGCCAATACGGTTTTAATTCCATTTTTCTGCTGCCCGTCAACCTCTACGGCCCCGGCGACAATTTCGATCCCCGGTCCTCCCACGTCATTCCGGCGCTGATCAAAAAATGCTTTGATGCCCTGGACAGGAACTCGGATACGCTGGAGGTCTGGGGAACAGGTTCGGCAACACGGGAATTCTTTTACGTCGAAGACGCGGCGGAGGCCATTTGCCTGGCCGCCGATTCCTACGATAAAAGCGAGCCCGTAAACATCGGAGCCGGCTTTGAAATTTCCATCCGGGAGCTGACGGAACTGGTTGCCGGGTTGTCCGGGTTTTCCGGAAAAATCGTCTGGGATTCCTCCAAGCCGGACGGCCAGCCCCGGCGGATGCTGGATACATCCAAAGCATTGAAAGAATTTGGGTTTAAGGCAAAGACGGACCTCGCCACCGGGCTTAAAAAAACCATCGCCTGGTACAGGGATCATCGCCACCTTTTAAATAAATGAACGGCGGTCATGTTTTTGATTGACTTTGACTGCCCCCCGTGTTAAGGACCCACTCACCAAATGGATAGCGAGACCAAAAAATTAGGCATCCAGATGGCTTATGCCAGCAGCATCGGCATCGCAATGGTTCTGGCGATTTTTGGCTGCCTCCTTTTAGGAAGCTATCTGGACCGGAAATTTGATTCCGGCCACGCGTTCACCGTCGTTTTCCTGCTCATTGGAATTTCGGCCGGGTTTCGCAACATCTATGTTTTGATAAAAAGAAATTTCAATGATGAAGAAATCATCATTAAGAGCTTGAAAAGTGAACCTCATCGCCAAAGACCCGCTCCAAAAAAAACTTGAAATGGCCAACTGGGTCATCCTGGCGGTTCTTTTTATTCCTTCCGTCATTTTTGCTCCGGCTAAATTTTATCTGGGCGTCCTGCTCGGCGGCTTCATCAGCATTCTCAACTTTCACGGCATGGCGCTCGGCCTGCAAAGATTGTTCAAAAATCTCTCCGGCAACGTCAAGCGCCCGACCATGATTCAATATTTCATTCGGCTGGCCCTCACCGCCGTCGTGCTGTTTCTGCTTCTTACCAGCGGCACGGTGGACGCGGTCGGCCTGGTCATCGGACTTTCCGTGGTTGTGATTAACATGGTTTTTACCGTAATCACCACCCTGTCAAAAAAAAACTTTATTGAGGAGGTTGGTTAGACACGAATGGAGCCCCTAATTTTCTTCCACACATCTTTGTTCAAGGATGTCGGCGTTAACATGACCATTGTTTTCAATACGTTATTTATTGTCGCACTTCTGTCCATCCTTTCCTTTATGGCCTCGCGCAACCTCCAGATTTATCCGGGCCGGCTGCAAAATGTGATGGAGGTCATCATTGACGGTCTCCACAGCCTGCTGGTGGACACCATGGGAGAACACGGCAAAAAGTTCTTCCCCCTGATCGCCACGCTGGGGCTTTTCATTCTGACCTCCAACCTGATCGGCATCATTCCCGGATTTGAGTCTCCGACGGCCAACATCAACACGAATGCGGCCATGGCGCTGGTTGTTTTTTTCATGACGCACATCGTCGGCGTGATGACGCACGGCTTCAAGTATCTGAAACAGTTCCTGGGGCCGGTCTGGTGGCTGATCCCGCTGATGCTGCCCATTGAAGTCATCAGTCATCTGTCCCGGCCGCTGTCGCTGACGTTCCGGCTGTTCGGCAATATCGCCGGCGAAGACATCGTTCTGCTGGTCGTCCTGCTTTTGGTTCCGCTCCTGGTCCCCCTGCCCATCATGTTTTTGATGATCTTTACATCGGTCGTCCAGACGCTGGTTTTCATGCTCCTGGCCATGATGTACATCAGCGGCGCGATGGAGGAAGG
>DAOTJI010000107.1:0-6099 GCA_035448625.1 Smithellaceae bacterium
GCGTATCTGAATGGGGTTCAGAGGGCCGGTGGTTCAAATCCACTCGCCCCGACCATTTCTCCCACATCTTTCTCTTGCATTCAGGGGAATTATACTTTACAGAAGGCCGCCGGCATTGCAATCGGACCGGTTTAGCAAACGTGTGCCGAACAATAATCCGCGTTGACATTTTGACCAATGAATATATAATCCCGAAGCCATCACGGGCGAGAGTGGCGGAATTGGCAGACGCACTGGACTTAGGATCCAGCGGGTAAAACCTTAGGAGTTCAAGTCTCCTCTCTCGCACCAGAATGAACATGAAGGATAATACCTAAAGAAGGAGAATCAAGGCGTGAGCGAGCTTTCCGTTAAAGTAGAGGACCTGAGCCAGGTAAAGAAGAAAATATCTTTCGAGATCCCCTGGGCCTATGTAAAAGACGAACTGGACGGCGTTTATCGGTCCATCGGCAAGAAAGCGAAAATCAAGGGTTTTCGTCCGGGTAAAGTACCACGGAAGGTGCTGGAAACCTATTTCAAAAGCGACGCGGAAGGGGAAGCCATCACCAACATCGTCAACCGCTACTACTGGCAGGAGCTGGATGAACGAAAAATCGTGACACTTTCCCGCCCCGAAATCGAACAGAACGGGTTGAAGGAAGACACGGATTTTGCCTTCAGCGCATCCTTTGAAACGGAGCCCGACATTGATCCGCAGGGGTATCAGGGAATCGAGCTCACAAAAACCGAAATCAAGGTTTCGGATGCAGACATGGAGAAGCGTCTTCAGGAAATCCGCAAAATGTTTGCCAGCCTTGAGGACGTCCCGGAAGACCGGCAGGCGGTGATGGGGGATTTTGTCACGATCGATTTTGCGGGAACGCTGGGCGGTGAAGCGCTGCCTGAATTAAAAGCGGACGACTATCTTCTGGAGCTGGGTTCCAAAAGATTGGTCCCGGGTTTTGAAGAACAGATAACGGGAATGAAAAAGGGCGAAACCCTGGATATTCAGGTCAAGTTCCCCGACGATTATTCCGAACAGAAGATGGCCGGAAAAGATGTAACGTTCACGGTTACCCTCAAGGAGCTCAAACAGCAGAAACTGCCCGAAATCGATGAGAATTTCATAAAGAATTTCGATAAGTACAATACACTGGATGATTTGAAAAATGATGTCCGAAAGTCTATGGAAGAGCAGTGCAGGAGGCAAAGCGACGTAAAATTGAAAGAATTGATGACCGAGATTGTGCTCAAAGCCAATGAATTTGAAGCGCCGCCTTCCCTGGTGGAGAGGCAGATTTTCTACATGATGGCCGACACCCAAAAAAGGATGAGGGCGGCCGGTATGGACGAGAAAAATTCGATGGAACTGAGCTTCCGGATGCATGATCAGTTCAAAACCGACGCGGAAAAAACGGTCAAATCCTTTCTTTTGTTCAAAAAAATAGCCGAAAAAGAAGCCATCACGGTAACCGATGAAGATATTGAAAATCATATCAAAGAATTAGCGGATATCCATCATATGAATCCTGAATCCGTCCAAAAAATTTACGAAGACGGGGAGAAAAAAGAATCCCTGAAAGCGGATATTCTCCAGAAAAAGGTATTTGACTTTATCGAACAGAGGGCCAATATTAAGGTCATTGAAAAGGTCGGAATGGGTGAGGAGGCTGCTGAATGAATTTGATCCCCATGGTGGTGGAGCAGGATGGACGGGGTGAAAGAGCGTTTGATATCTATTCCCGGCTTTTAAAGGACCGGATTATCTTTCTGGGAACGGCGATCGACGACAATGTGGCCAACGTGGTGGTCGCCCAGATGCTTTATCTTGAGGCCGAAGATCCGGACAAGGAGATTTTTTTCTACCTGAACTCGCCCGGCGGGCATGTCAGCTCAGGAATGGCGATTTACGATACGATGCAGTACATCAAGCCCCATATTTCCACGGTGTGCATGGGTCAGGCGGCCAGCATGGCGGCGCTTTTGCTGGCGGCCGGAGAAAAAGGGAAAAGGTTTGCGCTGCCGCATTCACGGATTCTGATCCATCAGCCGCTGGGAGGATTTCAGGGGCAGGCAACGGATATCGATATTCAGGCGAGGGAAATCCTGCGCCTGAAGGAAGACCTCAACAAAATTCTGGCGGAATTGACCGGCCAGCCGCTGGAAAAAGTAATGAACGACACGGAACGGGATTACTTCATGACCAGCCAGCAGGCGAAAGATTATGGAATCATTGACGAAATAGTCATCCGGAAACCGTTGGAGTCCGGCGTCAAATAAAGGAGAACTTCAGTGATCAAGAGAAACAAGGACAATCGGGGACAGGGTATGCTTTTTTGCTCATTTTGCGGGAAAATGCAAAGCGAAGTACGCAAGCTGGTAGCAGGCCCGACGGCCTATATCTGCGATGAGTGCATCGAACTGTGCCGGTGCATCGTCGAGGAGGACGAGAAAACGGTAGAAAAAGGCCATAAAAATGTTCTGCCGGAACCGAAGGAAATCAAGCGGTTTCTGGATTCCTATGTGATCGGGCAGGAAAAGACCAAAAAAATCCTCTCCGTCGCGGTATATAATCATTACAAAAGGCTTTTCTCCAACACCGGTTCGAGCGACGGCGTCGAAATTCAGAAAAGCAACGTCCTGCTCATCGGGCCCACCGGTTCGGGGAAAACACTGCTCGCGAAAACGCTGGCCAAATTCCTCAACGTTCCCTTTACCATCGCGGATGCCACCACGCTGACGGAAGCGGGCTATGTGGGAGAGGACGTGGAAAACATCATCCTCAGTCTCCTGCAAAATGCCGATTATGACGTGGCCCGTGCCTCGAAAGGCATTGTTTATATTGACGAAATAGATAAAATAGCGAAAAAGTCCGGAAATCCCTCCATCACGAGGGACGTATCCGGTGAAGGCGTTCAGCAGGCTCTGCTGAAAATCATGGAAGGAACCTTGGCCAACATCCCGCCGAAGGGAGGCCGGAAGCACCCGCAGCAGGAATTTATCCAGGTCGATACGACCAATATCCTGTTCATCTGCGGAGGCGCCTTCAATGACCTCGAAACGATCATTTCCAGAAGAATCGGCACCAACACCATGGGTTTCGGCGCGGAAATCAAAAGCAAGAAGGAAAAAAGAGTCGGGGACGTTCTGGCCGAAGTGCGGTCCGAAGACCTTCTCAAATTCGGTTTGATTCCCGAATTTATCGGACGCCTGCCGGTGATCGCCACGCTGGACGACCTGGAAGAAGCGGCGCTGGTGCGCATTCTGGTGGAGCCCAAGGATGCCATCATCAAACAGTACAAGAAGCTTTTTGAGCTGGAAAACGTCAATCTCAAGTTTACGGACGGCGCTTTGCGGCGCGTGGCCCAGCTGTCCATGGAGAGGAAATCCGGGGCACGGGGGCTGCGATCCATCCTGGAAAACACCATGCTGGAAGTGATGTACGACATTCCGTCGCAGCGGGACATCAAGGAATGCGTCATCAGTGAAGAAGTGGTTCTCAACCAGGAAAAACCGATTATGATCTATGATCAGAAATCCGAATCCGCATAATGCAATGAGCAGGCGCAGGAAGAAAAAATGACCGAAGAAAAAGACGATACCCTTAAAAATACAACGAACATCATTCCGCTGCTGCCGCTTCGCGACGTGGTGGTGTTTCCGCACATGATCGTGCCGCTTTTCGTCGGCCGTGAAAAGTCCATCGCGGCGCTGGAATCCGCCATGAAGTATGAAAAAGGAATTTTCATGGTGGCCCAGAAAAACGCCAAGAAAGACGATCCGACCGAGGACGACATTTATTCGGTTGGAACGATCGGCATCATCATCCAGCTTCTGAGGCTCCCGGATGGAACGGTGAAGGTGCTGGTGGAGGGCAAGGCGCGCGGCGCCATTCTCGAGTATGTGAAGAACGACGATTTCTTCCTGGTCCGGGTCGCGGATATCGAAGATGTCGATGACGACCCGGGAGACGTGCGAAAACAGGCCCTGATGCGCAGCATCAAGGAATCCTTTGAGCTTTATCTGAAGCTCAGCAAAAAAGTGCATGTGGAAATGATGGGCACGATCGCCGGCATCGAAGATCCATCCAAACTGGCCGATGTCGTGGTGACTCATTTGAACGTCAAACTCGAAGACAAACAGCGGATCATGGAAATCTTCAACATCGGCGAAAGGCTGGAAGCCATCTATTCGCTGATGCTCTCCGAGATCGAAATTCTGCAGGTGGAGGAAAAGATCAAGCGCCGCGTCAAAAAACAGATGGAAAAGACGCAGAAGGATTACTACCTCAACGAGCAGATGCGCGCCATTCAGAAGGAAATGGGCGAGAAGGACGATTTCAAGAATGAAATCGCAGAACTCGAGAAGCGCCTCAAACAGAAGAAACTCTCCGAGGAAGCAACCAAAAAAGTCCGCCAGGAAATCAAAAAGCTGCAGATGATGGCCCCCATGTCGGCGGAGGCCACCGTCGTGCGCAATTATATCGACTGGCTTCTGGACATGCCCTGGTCGGAGGTAACGGAAAACAAATACACGCTCAAGGAGTCGGAGGCGATTCTCGATGAGGATCACTACGGCCTGAAAAAGGTGAAGGAACGGATCATCGAATATCTGGCCGTTCAATCCCTCGTCAAGAAAAATAAAGGGCCGATCCTGTGCCTCGTCGGGCCTCCCGGCGTGGGAAAAACGTCCATTGCCAAATCCGTCGCCCGCGCCACCAACCGAAAATTTGTTCGCATTTCGCTGGGCGGCGTGCGGGACGAGGCGGAAATCCGCGGCCATCGCCGGACCTATATCGGGGCCATGCCCGGCAAGATCATTCAATCCCTGAAAAAGGCCGGCTCCAACAACCCCGTTTTCTGCCTCGACGAAGTGGACAAGCTCTGCTCCGATTTTCGCGGCGATCCTTCCTCGGCGCTTCTGGAAGTCCTGGACCCCGAGCAGAACGTGGCGTTCAACGACAATTATCTGGACGTGGATTATGATTTGTCCGATATTCTGTTCATTACAACCGCCAATGTTTTGCAGACGATTCCCGCGCCCCTGCAGGACCGGATGGAAGTGATCCGCATTGCCGGCTACACGGAACAGGAAAAAATGCAGATTGCCATTAAGTTCCTGCTGGCCAAGGAAATGGAAGCCAACGGGCTTTCGCCCGAATCCATCGAATTCACCAATCAGGCCCTGCTGCGCATCATCCGCCAATACACGCGCGAGGCCGGTGTGCGCAACCTGGAGCGGGAAATTGCCTCCATCTGCCGAAAGGTCGCCAAAGAAATCGTCAGCAACGGAAACCGCAAAAAAATTGTGATCAGCTCCAAAAATATACCGAAATATTTGGGCGTTCCGAAATTCCGCCACGGCGAAACGGAGGAAAACAATCAGATCGGTTTGACGACGGGCCTGGCCTGGACGGAGGTCGGCGGCGAGCTGCTGGCGATCGAGGCTTCCATCATGGAAGGAACGGGCCGCATGGTCATGACCGGCAAGCTTGGCGACGTAATGCAGGAATCGGTGCAGGCGGCTCTCTCGTACATCCGGACGCGCGCGGAGCGTTTCGGCTTGCCGAAAAACTTTTACAAAAAGATTGACATTCACGTCCATGTGCCGGAGGGGGCCATTCCCAAGGACGGGCCGTCCGCCGGCATCGCCATGGCCACTTCGATTGCCTCGGCGCTCATTAAAAGGAAAGTCCGGGCCGACCTGGCCATGACCGGCGAGATCACCCTCAGGGGAAGGGTTTTGCCGATCGGCGGCCTGAAGGAAAAAATTCTGGCGGCTCACCGCGGAAATATCAAAACCGTCCTGATTCCCAAGGACAATGAAAAGGATTTGTCGGAAGTGCCGCGCAATGTTCAAAATGCGATGAAGATCGTTTTTGTCGAACACATCGATGAGGTGCTGGAAATTGCGCTGGTCAAGGAAGACGAGCTCTTCGGCAACACGGTGGGAAGCGACGTTCCGGCCGGGGCCCCGTCCGTGAATTAACGCGGGTTTTTATGGTTTTACCGCTTGACAAGCCCACGGGATGTTGCTAGAAGCCAATCAGCTTTTTTCGGGCAAGTGGGCGGGTAGCTCAGCTGGAAGAGCGCCACGCTTACACCGTGGATGTCACAGGTT
>DAOTJI010000108.1:0-6029 GCA_035448625.1 Smithellaceae bacterium
TTCTTCCAGGGGCCTTTGCGGTAGTAAAGCCAGTTCAGGCCGACGGCCAGCGCGCTGCTTGCCAGCATGGCCATCCAGATTCCGTTTTGCTGAAAACCGCCGGGACCGGCCAGGCCATAGGCCAGGGGAATGCGGATCATAAACATGGCAATAAAGGAAAGCGCCAGCAGGGCCATTGTATCGCCTGCGCTGCGCAGCACGCCCTGGATGGCAAAAATGACGCCGAAGCAGGGAAAGATAAAAGCGATCCACCGGTAATAATCCCGGACGTACCTCTGCACCAGAATGCTTTCCGCGGACTCTTTGAGAAAAAGGCCGCCGATCTGTTCGGGAAAAGCCAGAAGAACGGCCGTGCAGCAAAGCCCGATGAACACGCCGAAATAAACGGAGATCCTCGTCGTTTCAAAAACGCGCTCCAGGTTCCCCGCGCCAAGATTCTGTCCCGAAATGGTGGTTGCGGCGATTCCAATCGAAATGAAGGGGATTGTCACCAGCATGTCCACCTGCATGCCGATGCCGAAGGCGGCGGTCACGGCCGTACCGTAATGGTTGACCAGAGACACGATGACGACACCGGCCAGCGACACGACGATCATCTGCATCGAAGCGGGCACCCCGATGACAAAAACCTGGCGAATGATGGTCCAGTCCAGGCTGTAGTCCCAGTTGCGCATGTTGATGTAGGGGTTGAAGCGCAGCAGATAGATATAGCCGATCACACAGGTCAAGACGGCCGCGGCCCCTGAGCCCCAGGCGGCGCCGGCCACGCCGAGAGGCGGCATAGGGCCGATGCCGCGGATGAACAGCGGCACCAGAACCACGTTGAAAACCGCGAGCAGAAGCAGAATTTTCACCACGGTGGTGGCGTCGCCCAGGCCGCGCAGCATTCCGTTCATCCAGTTGACATAGAAATGAAAAACCAGCATCGCCATCGTAATCGTCAGATAAGACAGGGCCATGTCATAAATTTCCGCTGGCGCGTGCACCCACTGCAGCAGTTGATGCCGGAATAAAATGCCGAAAAGAGAAATCAGCAGGCAGAACAAAATCGAAGAGAAAAAAGAATTGGACAGGATTTTCCGGAGCATCTCCTTGTCCTTGCGGCCGAAGGCCTGGGCGATGAGAACGTTGGTGGCCATTCCCAGGCCGATCAGAAACGCAGGCATCAGCAGAATGATCGGCAGGCAGGCGGCCACGGCCGCCACCGCCTTGTGCCCGAGGAGCCTGCCCACCCAGATCAGATTGATGATGCCGTAAGCGGACATGAGCACGTTGCCCAGCATGATCGGCATGGAGAAGTCGATGACCTGTCTGGCAATCCTGCCTTCCGTGAAATCCCGCATGAGTTTCTTGTTAATCCTTTTCGTCGGGCCAGGAATACACGGGCGGACGATGATGAAAAACTTCGCCGTCCGGCATGACTTCCACATATCGGCCGTCCAGTTGCACCATTTTCGTCCGCGTGGCCTCGACGCGCCGTTCCTTCGCGCACTCGAGCGCTTCTTCAACCGTCCGGAAGCGGCAAAGCTCCCGAAGCGTCATGATCTGGGGCAAAACCATCCCGATTTTGCCCGCGTCATACTGCCGAAGGGCTTCCGCAGGCCGGATCCAGACGTGGCTGGTGAGTTCCACGCCGTCGTGGGACACGGATTGCCCGGCCGGAAGCGACGCCATGAAAAAGCGCACATCGTAGCGTTTGGGAAGCGGTTCCGGCGTGATCCAGTGCGAAAAATAGTAAAGGTCGTCGCCACGAAGAACCAAATCTTCCGTTTCCAGGATGGAAGAAAATTTCATTTCCCCCTGGATGAGCGCCTGCCGGTAACGTTCAAATCGGCGGCGGTCCCCGTCGGTTTCAAAGGCAACGGATGATCCGTCTTTTCTCCGGGCAATCAGCAGTCCCGCCTCTTCAAAGGTTTCGCGGACGGCGGCCATCCAGACGCCCAACGCTTTTTCGGCCTGCGTCATATCTCCGATGAGCAGGGCGGCCTTTTGCCGGTCCAGCCCCCGGACAAAGCGCTCCATGCCCGGCCCGTAATCTTCAGCGTCGATTACCCCTCCGGGATACACATAATAGCCGGGCACAAAGCTGCTTTTGCGATTGCGCAGGACCAGCAGAACCTCAATGCCTTCCGAATCTTTGCCGGAGCAGGGCCTCAACAGCATCACCGTCGCAGCATCCACGGGAACCACGCTCATACCGGGCCACCCTTCCATTCGAACTTGTAAAAACAGAGGCCTGTGCTGCCGCTGTCTCTTCCCGAAAACAGCGGTCAATCAAACCAGAAAACAAATTCATCGAGTCCGGCTCTTTCCCGCTCAAATTGATTCAGCGGAAACGTGGGGTCCGGGTAGCCCATCGCGATCCCGACGATGATTTTTTTGTCGTCGGGAATGGCGGCGATTTTTCGAATTTCGGCGGGGAAACGGGCGGCGGCGGCCAAAAGGCAGGTGCCCAGACCTCTGTCGTGGGCCGCCAGACAGATGGACTGGGCAATGATGCCGATGTCCAGCATCTGATATTCGACCAGGTTGTCGCGTGAAATGCAGGCCAAAATGAGGCAAGGAGCGTCAAAGGCCGATACCATGCTTGCATAGTATTGCTCGCGCCTTGCCTTGTCGTCCCTTGCGATTCCCTGCGCGCTTAAAACGACTTTCCCCAACTGTCCGTAGCGCGCTTTCATCGCGTCGGGCCACTTCTCCAGCATCGGCACATCCGACGCAATGGGCGCGCCGGCCATGCTTTGCAGCAAATTCATTTCCTTGAATTTCTGCAGCGTTTTTCCCGTCAGAACATATAGAAACCAGGGCTGGGTATTTCCCCAGGAGGGCGACCAGCGGGCCGTCTCCAGAATATCCGTGATCACTGCCTTCGGAACGTTCCGAGGCTCAAACTTGCGAATGCTTCTCCTTCCGCGAATGGCAGCCGTTAATTCCATGACAACCTCCTTTTGTGATATGCCGTTCCATACAACATCCGACCAAATAAAAAAAGCCGGGATATGCTTTTTTTACCTCAAGCCCGTCAGCCCATCAGCCCCTCGTCCAGAAAGCTGAAATATGTGCCGTCGCCGATGATGATGTGGTCCAGCACTTTCACGCCCATCACCTTTCCCGCGGCGCACAGCTCTCCGGTAAATTTTTTATCTTCCGCGCTGGGCGAAAGGTTCGCGCTGGGATGATTGTGGACACAGATGATGGCGGCCGCGAAGGTCTGCAGGGCATCGTGGATGATTTCCCGAACGATGGGCATGGCCTGATTGACCGTTCCGATCGCGGCATTCCGGATGGCGATCAGCCGATGATTGCTGTTGAGGTAAGCCACCTTGAACACCTCAGTCTTGAGATCGCGCATCTGCGGCATGACGATTTCCGCCACATCCGCTGCGGAGTTGATCCTGCGCTGCGGGGAGCGGACTTCGACTTCGCGAAAGCGACGGCCGATCTCGAGGGCGGCATGGATCTGGGCGATTTTGGCCGGTCCCAGCCCTTTGAACCCTTGCCAATCGCGGGCATCCGTCTGGCTCATGTTCCGGAAGGTTCCAAATTTATCCAGAATCTTTCGCGCCAGATCGATCGCGCTTTGTCCCCTGGCGCCGGTTCTGAGCAAAATGGCCAGAAGTTCGGAATTGCTGAGCTCGCGGGCGCCTCGGCTCAGCAATTTTTCCCTGGGCCGATCGTCTTCCGGCCATTCTTTAATCCCCGAGGAATGAAGTTTTTCGGTCATCTTCCGACCCCCCCTTTTTTATGAATAGAGTCTTTCGATTTCCTCCCTGTAACGGTGAACAATCTCCTGACGCCTGGCCTTCAGCGTCGGCGTCAATTCGCCCGCCTCCTCGGTGAAATCCCGGGGAAGAATGGTGAAGCGTCTGATCTGTTCGTGCGGGGCCAGGCGGCGGTTGACGGTCTGCAGGTGCTCATCCACCGCCCGGAACACGGCCGGATAACCGGTCAGCGCCCCAGGGTCCCGATCTTCCAGCTTTTCCCTTGCGGCAAAATCGATCAGCTCTTTTTCATTCAGAGTGATCAGCGCCGTGAGATATTTCCGGCGATCGCCGCACACCACCGCCTGGCTGATAAGCGGCATTGCCCGGATCAAGTTTTCGATGTTCTGCGGAGCAATATTCTTGCCTCCCGCCGTCACGATCAGGTCTTTCTTCCGGCCGGTAATGGAAAGAAACCCCTCATCGTCGATGACTCCGATGTCGCCCGTGTGAAACCATCCTTCGGCATCGATCGCGGCGGCCGTCGCTTCCGGATCCTTGTAATAGCCCTGAAAAAGCCCCTTCCCCCGGAGAAGCAGTTCGCCGTCGGCAGCCACTTTTGCCTCCATGCCCGGAATCAATTGCCCCACGGTGCCGAATTTATAATGTTCCGCGCGGTTGACCGCCGCCGGCGCCACGGTTTCCGTCAGCCCGTAACCCTCCAGAATCAAAAGCCCCGCGGCATCGAAGAATTCCAGAAGCTCGACCGGCATGGGCGCCGCTCCGCAAAGAAGATATTTGACCCGTCCGCCGAATACGCCATGAATTTTCGAAAAAACCAGACGATGAGCAACCGCGTGCGCGATCGCCAGAAAAAACGGCAGGGATTGACCCTTTCGGCGTCGGGCTGCCGCTTTCCGGCCCACGGTCACGGCCCACTGAAAAATGCGGCGTTTTAACGGCGATCCCGAATCCAGCATCTGGTGAATCCGGTTGTAGATCCGCTCAAAAATCTGAGGCACGCTGACCTGAACCGTGGGACGGAGCTCCTGAAAATTCTCGATCAGTTTATCAATGCTTTCGGCATAGGCGCCGACAATGCCGAGGTGCATTGCCGCATAGACGGTCATCCTCTGAAGCATGTGGGTCAGAGGCAGAAAGGCGATGCCGAAGTCGCTTTCATCATAATGGTGCATTTGGGTCGCGTTCATCACGGTAAAATAAAGATTGGCGTGGGTGATCACGGCTCCTTTCGGCGGTCCCGTCGTTCCGGAGGTGTAGGCGATTGTCGCCGGATCTTCAGGCCGGACAGCCCGCCAGATGCTCTCAAAACGGGTCGGGTCGGCTTCATGAGCAATCCGGCCTTCGGCCATCAAGTTGTCCAGCGTCATGACATCGGGGGGAAGCGGTCGGACCGACGGTTCGAAAAGAATCATGGTCCGGGGCAGGCCCGTTTTCGCCCGCACGGCCAGGAGCTTCTCCAGGAGCGGCTCGTCTTCGACGAAGCAGATTTGCAACTCACTGTGAGAAACGACATGCGTCATCTCCCAGAGGCTGGCCGACGGATAAATGCCGACCGTAACCCCGCCGGCAGTCAGAACGGTCATGTCGGCCTCGCTCCATTCCCTTCTCGTCCGACTGACAATTCCAACGGTACTCCCTTTTTTCAATCCCAGCGACACGAGTCCCATAACGGCCGCCGGCAGAGCCTCCAGTGCTTGCCGCCACGTCTTGGATTGCCAGACGCCCTCTTTTTTGGCCAGAGACATCTTTCGATCGCCGAAGCGTCGGGCCTGTTGCATGAAGATCCCCACAACGGTCGGAGGATCGTATAAAGGTTTTGTTTCATTCATAAGAACGGTCGTTCACCGAAGCGACGCGAAAAGACTATAACCGCATTAACCGCCGTGCGTCAACGAACATCTTTCGCCCGCGCCGGCGTTGATCGTCCTTTACACGCTGGCGGATGCGCAGGGCGCGCGGCTGTCCGGCCATGCCTTCAGTTACACAGGGTGGATGCTTTTCCTGCCGGCCTTGATCTGTCTGGCCGCCGTGGCGCTCGTCAAAGGCCGCGAGGTCTTTTCCAAAATGGCCGCCAACTGGAAAAAGAGCCTGATCGGAGGCGGATGCACTTTTGCCTCCTACGGCATCGCGCTGTGGGCCATGACCCGGGCGCCGGTCGCCCTGGTCGCAGCGTTGCGCGAAACGTCCATCCTCTTTGGACTGATCTTATCCGTCCTGATCTTGAAAGAGCGCATCACCCGGATTCGCGTCTTATCGATCTTCTTGATTGTTGCCGGCGCTGCTGCTATAAAAATGTCGTGACAG
>DAOTJI010000109.1:0-5899 GCA_035448625.1 Smithellaceae bacterium
GAATATTCAACTTGAGAATATTCGATTGACACGCGGGGCCATTTTCCATATGATTTCTTTCAAAAAATCGTCAAATCATCCTTGCGAAGGAACAGCGTTTTGTGAATTCAGAATCCAGCGGCAATACCGCACTTGCGACCCGGGGTCCCCTTTCCATTAAAGGGGTGTTCTTTGTGGGGCTGGCCTATGTCGCGCTGGGTGCCGCCGGTCTCACGCTGGCCGTTCCGCCCGGCTATGCAAGCCCCGTATTTCCCGCCGCCGGCCTGGCACTGGCTTGCGCACTCCTCTTCGGATTGCGCGCTCTGCCGGGCATCTGGACGGCCTCTTTTCTGCTGAATCTCTCCAACGCCTGGCTCCACGGTTCGCGTGGTGGGACGTGCAATAAAAACGACCTTTTTTCACGAAATCGTTACGGCGTTTCCTGGCCGATTCCTCCCCACCAGTTTGAGGGAAGCTTAACGTTGTTCTTTTCCAGTTCGTCGGTGATTTTCCACATTTCATCCGAGATCCGTCGGTTTTCTTCCATGGCTTCGTCTTTTGCGCGTGCATCATTACGTTCCTCAGCCTTTTTGATGCGGGCCAGCGTCTTGTTCAATTCGACCTTGAGTTTGGCCATTTTATCCTGGTAGGCTTTTATATCAACCGGTTTGGAAGCTGTTTTGGGTTTGGGTGTTACTTCCGACGAGGACGGGGGAGTCTGGGGTGCGGTTTTTTCGGATGAACGGGGTTGATTCTCATCCAACTTCATTCTTTTAATGGACTTGACGGAATCCTTCTCAATTCCCATGGTTCCGCCGCCGACAAAAAAGAAAATCATTCCGCCTTTTTCTTCCCAGTACTGGGGTGTAACGAACCGGCCGCCGTGCTTCAGATGAATGATATAATCAGCGTGACTCATGATGGGACAGGCAGCAAAAGAAATCAAAAGACATGCCGACAAGATTATTTTTTTCATGGTCATCATCCTTAAAAGTCATTAGTTTACGAAAATATAGAAAAGACCATACGCAAAGTCAAACAAATCTTTCAGAAATAATGGCAGCAGCCGTAAGTCCATTTTGCAACGACAAGCGGCAAGAAAGCTTCCTGTTTATATGCCTGCATAAAAATGAATATTTATCGACATCCCATGTTCAAGTATGTTATGTTTCCTGAAACAATAAAAATATTGGAAATGTCAATATGTCTAAAAAAGCTGAAGAATGGTTTAAGCAGGCGTCTTATGATTTCAAGACGGCTGAAATAATGCTGGAGAATAAAAGATTTATATATGCCGTGTTCATGTGCCATCTTTCTATTGAAAAAGCGCTCAAAGGACTTTATCAATCCAGGCTGAAAGAGCTTCCCCCAAAGGTGCATAACTTGATTTATCTGGTAGAAAAAATAGGGTTAACTCCATCTGATACATTTCACAATGCGATATTTGAGTTGAACAGAGTTAGCATTCCGACGCGATATCCCGATGACTTAACCAGAATGAATAAAATCTATAAGAAAAAGAATACAACAGAAATCATCAATAGCAGCAGAGAGGTTTTGAAATGGTTAAAAAGTCAACTTTAAAGGCGGTTACATTTATGAAAGACCGCCTTCTGCAGGCAGGTATAAATGTGCAGAAGATCATTGTATTCGGATCACAGGCAAATGGAAGCGACAACGCGGGGAGCGATATAGATATTATGGTTATTTCCGATGATTTTAAAAACAAGGATATTTTTAAACGGGCAAAATTAACCAAAGACGCAGAAATTATGACTATTAAAAAGTTCTTAATTCCGTTGGATATTGTTACGCTGACTGAAGAGGAATTGACAGACGGTACCTCTGTGCTGTCTGATTATGCAAGAACCGGTGAAATTGTTTATGAGGCCAGGTAAATAAGTTTTGCCGTTTCTCTCTTTGGTGACCTCCAGGTAAATCTCCATCGCTTCACGGATATTATCCGTTGTTTTATGATAGGTATCACCCTCTGAAACACATCGCTGAAGATTGGGAACATAGGCGGTAAACCCTCCTTACGGCTGTGGTTAAACGACGACCTTGTAAAAATAATCCGACAGGGGCAGATACCTTTCAGCACTTTAAATAATTCATTAAATCAGCAACTGCATTTTTCCAAAGATAACCGAATTTTTTGTTAACGGTTAAAAATAACACGTTGAGAATATTCGATTGACACGCGGGGCCATTTTCCATATGATTTCTTTCAAAAAATCGTCAAATCATCCTTGCGAAGGAACAGCGTTTTGTGAATTCAGAATCCAGCGGCAATACCGCACTTGCGACCCGGGGTCCCCTTTCCATTAAAGGGGTGTTCTTTGTGGGGCTGGCCTATGTCGCGCTGGGTGCCGCCGGTCTCACGCTGGCCGTTCCGCCCGGCTATGCAAGCCCCGTATTTCCCGCCGCCGGCCTGGCACTGGCTTGCGCACTCCTCTTCGGATTGCGCGCTCTGCCGGGCATCTGGACGGCCTCTTTTCTGCTGAATCTCTCCAACGCCTGGCTCCACGGTTCGCTCAATCCGAAAACCGCGGCTGTCGCAGTCGTGATTGCCGTCGGAGCAACCACGCAGGCCTGGGTCGGATCCCGGCTGATCCGGTCTTCAATGGGGCAAGCCTGGCGCGGTCTGAAAAGCGAGCAGGATCTCTTTCGTTTTTTCCTGTGGGGGGCGCTGGCGGCCTGCCTGGTTTCGGCCTCGATCAGCGTAAGCGGGCTTGGACTGTTCGGCGTCATTGAATCTTCCGAGTGGTTTTTCACCTGGTGGAACTGGTACCTGGGCGATGCGCTGGGCGTGATGGTTTTTGCGCCGCTGACCTTTTGTTTTCTCAACCGGTCGGATGAACTCTGGAGAGAAAGGCGCCGACAGATCGTTGTGCCCATGCTGCTGATCCTGGGTCTCGTGTGGCTGGCCTTTTACGGCACCGCCCGCTGGGAAAAACAGGCCGTGGACAGAGATATCGAGGCGGACGGTTTTTCCATTGCCAACCGCGTTCAGGACCGGCTGATCGCGCACCGGGAAGTGCTTTCCTCCCTGGGCCATTTCATTGAAGCGACGCCGGGTTTCACTTTTCGTCAATTTCAAAAATTTACCCGCATTACGATTCAGGACAACCCCGACATTTCCGCGCTCAGCTTCAACGACTGGGTTCTCCACGAAGATCGGGCGGACTATGAAAGCAGAATGAGCAGGCTGTCGCCGCTGGGTTCTTACCGGATTACCGAACTGGACAATCAGCAACGGCTGGTTCCGGCCGCCGAAAGGCCGGAATATGTTCCGGTGCGCTATATTGTCCCTCTAAGCAAAAACCGGCCTGCAGTGGGATATGATATTTGTTCCGAACCCCTTCGCCGGGATGCGATCGAACGTGCCCGGAGAACAAGCGCCATGTCCGTCACAGCCCCACTGCAATTGGTGCAGGATCGTGAAAAGCGCGTCAGCCTTCTGGCGCTGCTGCCGGTCATCGTGGAAACGGGGGAATCCGGGTCGATCAAGGAGCGTTTGATCGGCTTTGCCGCGGCGGTGGTCAGGGTCGAGGAGATGATCGACATCGCGACCCGGAGCAAAGTCCCTTCAGGTCTGGTCTTTCAGGTGACGGATTTGGGTGCTCCCGATGGACGGGATCTGATTTACCGTTCGGAATCGAGTGAATCTGTTTTTGGCGCGCGGAACCGGACGCCCCGGTGGAAAACCATACTGTCCATGGGTGACCGGAACTGGGAGCTCGCGGTGGACATCACGAAAGAATACCTGCGAGAGAGACGGCCCTGGATGGCTTGGGCGGTGGGCATCATGGGCCTGATTTTTTCAGCGCTTCTCCAGATGCTGCTGCTTGGAATGACCGGGCAGGCTCAGGTGATCCGGAAAAAGAATGAAGAGATTCAAGCGCTGGCCGACTCCCTGGAGAAACGCGTGGAAGAACGAACTGCCGAACTGCTGGATGCCAATCAGAAGCTGACCCTGGAGATTGCCGAGCGCAGGGCGGCCGAAGAGGCGTTGACGAAAAGCGAGGATCAGTTCAGGACCCTGGTTTCGAATATCCCCGGTATCACTTACCGGTGCAAAAACGATGCAGACTGGACGATGATTTACATGAGTTCGGACGTCGATTCGGTTACGGGGTATCCGGCCTCCGATTTTATCGGCAATTCCGTTCGCTCCTATGAAAGCATTATTCACCGGGACGATACCGCCGCAGTCGACCGGGCCATTGAAGAGGCGCTTCGGCTGGATAAACCCTGGGAAATCGAATACCGGATTTTGCATCGGGACGGAAACGAGCGCTGGGTGTATGAAAAAGGCCGCGGCGTCACCGGAGTGGATGGGGCCGTGCTGTATCTGGACGGGTTTATTTTTGACGTTACGGAGCAAAAAAGGGCGGAAGAAGAGCTGCGCCGGATGAACGAGGAGATGGAAAGACAGGCCGTTCTCTCACGGCAACTCGCCGAGCAGGCCCAGCTGGCCAGCAATGTGAAGTCCGAATTTCTGGCGAGCATGAGCCATGAAATCCGGACGCCGATGAATGCCATCATCGGCATGGCGGAAATGCTGCAGGAAAGCCCGCTCAATGAAGAACAGGCCAAATATGTCCGGGTTTTCAAGGCGGCGGGGGAGAACCTTCTCAATATCATCAATTCGATTTTGGACCTGTCCAAGGTCGAAGCGGGGCAGCTGATGCTGGAATCGATTCCATTCAGCCTGCGGCAGGTGGTCGGCGATGTCTGCGCCATGATGGACGTACGGGTCGATAAAAAGCATGTCCGGCTTTCCTGCCGGATAGCTTCGGAAAACTGCGATTCCGTCATCGGAGATCCGACCCGGGTGCAGCAGGTTCTGACCAATTTGATCGGCAACGCCATCAAATTCACGGAGCAGGGAAGCGTGGAGGTAAACGTGATGACCGAAAAAGCCCCCTCCGGAAGCGGCGAAGACGATTCTTGCCGCGTGCATATTTCCGTCAAGGATACGGGCATCGGCATTCCGCCTGAAAAACTGGGTGTAATTTTTGAGCGCTTTACGCAGGCCGACTCCTCCGTGACGAGAAAATACGGCGGAACCGGTCTGGGCCTGTCCATTTCCCGCCGGCTGGCGGAATTGATGGGAGGCCGCCTCTGGGCGGAAAGCACGCCGGGTCAGGGAAGCACGTTTCACTTTACCCTGCAGCTGAGTCTTCAGAAAGCCGGTCGGCCGGTGGAAGCAACGCCTGAAAAGCGCGGGGCGCAGCCAGTCCCCGGACAGCGCCCGTTAAACGTTCTTCTGGTGGATGATTCGGACGATAATCGCCTTCTGGTGAAAACGTATCTCAAGGGGGATGCCTACCGGATCGACGAGGCGGTCAACGGCGAAGAGGCGGTCTCGCTTTTCCGCTCGGGCCGCTACGACCTGGTGTTCATGGATATGCAGATGCCGGTGATGGACGGCTACACGGCCACGCGTGTTATCCGTCGCTGGGAAGAGGAGCAGAAAAGACAACGGACGCCGGTGATCGCGCTGACCGCCTATGCCCTGAAGGAGGACGCGGCAAAAAGCGAGGAGGCGGGCTGTGACGCGCATCTGACCAAACCCATCAAAAAAGCGGTTCTCATCGAGGCGATCCGGCAATTGGTCCGCAATGCCGGCAATGCAAACGATTCTCACCGTTGAGCTTGCAGGGTTTTATTCTTCTGATCTGATGGGCTATGTTTCCGATAAATAAAGAATAAAATGAAATGATTCTTGCTATATGATATAAGGCGTTTACATACAGTCACTGGTGCCAACTTATCAAAGCTATTCGGAAGCTTGGTTTTGAGGTAATCCGTACGAAGGGTAGTCACAATTTCTTACGCCATCCGGACGGCAGAAGTACAGTCATACCGGCGCACAGCGGCGAGACGATTGGGCGTGGACTCCTTGCTCAAATCC
>DAOTJI010000110.1:0-4206 GCA_035448625.1 Smithellaceae bacterium
AAGGGGCTTCAGTTTCCGCACGTTTTTGTTTTCTGGAAAGAGGATGAAAAATCCACACCGTTTTATCTTCCTTCGCAGAAGTGTCATGTCCGGTTTTCGACGGCGGAAACCAGGTGCCTGCGGGCTGGAGAATCAACCCTGGCCGGGGAGATATCGGAGAAGCAGGACGCCCACCTGCAGCAGATGAGACGCGAGCGAGCCAATGTGTTTTATGTGGCCGCCACGAGGGCCGTCCGAACCCTCGCGGTTTTTCTGCCGGTGAACAAAAGCGGCGAGTATAAGACGGTTCATCAGGCCATTCTGGACACGTTTGCACAGTTTGCGCCGGAAGGGAGCAAATCGGAGATGGGCAATTTCTCCCGTTTGCCGGAAGCGACGGAAATGTCCGCCGTGTGGGATGCCCCGTCGCGGCGCTGTGACAAACCGGACCCCGCAGGCGAGATCGATCCGGCGCTGATTGCCGAATCCATCAAAAACGGCATCGCGAGGGGCGAAAGGCTCCACCGCTGGCTGGCCAGGGTTCTTGCCCCCGACCGTCTGCCACCTCCCGGGGAGCTGAGCGACCGGGACTATGAAGCGGCGGTTCGTTTTGTCCGCCGCAAAGAGGTTTCCGAGCTCCTGTTCAGGCCGGGGCGGCTCTACATCGAACAGCCCATATCGGATCAAAAGGATTTCGGCGTCGTGGACAGAATGATTGTGTCGGACGATGCCGTAACCATCCTGGATTACAAGTCCGGCTCTCTGCGCGGATTGAGGCGAAAGTATGACGAGCAGAGGGAGCGCTACATCCGGATCGTGAAATCGCTTTATCCGTCGCGAGCGGTGGAGTATCACATTCTATCGATAGACCTGTAGAGACCGGGGCGGAAGCATTTGCGGATCATCGCGCAAGAACGCTCACGGCGGAGGGGCCGCGCGCATTGTTCTTGCCGTCATAGGGGAAGAAAAGATCCTGCGAAAAAGGAAATCATTGCAGATTTTGCTGTCCCGGGGAACGATGTCCATTCCGATGTCCGGTTTGGGAAAAAGATACGACGGGCGGCAGGACATGTCCATCAACGCGGCGGCCGCCCGGCTTGTCGATAAATCTTGACAATTATTTGTCAATCCATTAGCCTCCGAACTTGTTTTTGAGGATCGTGGCAGGCGTGCGGATCGGTTCTTCCGGGCGGTCGACGCGTTGCTTTTTAAAGAGGGGGAGGGAAACATCATGATCGGTGTGCTTATCACAACCCACGGGAATCTGGGCAATGAGCTGATTCACGCGGCGGAATCCATCAAAGGTCCGCTCAAAGACGTGATGCATGTCTGCGTTGAACAGACGAAGGGTCTGGAAGATATGAAGAAAGAAATCCAAAATGCCCTCAAGAAACTGGATCGCGGCAAAGGCGTCCTGATTCTGACCGATCTTTTCGGAGGCACGCCTTCGAACATTTCTCTCTCTTTCATGAAAGAGGGCAAGGTAGAGGTGGTGACGGGCGTCAATCTGCCCATGCTGCTGAAACTGTCCGACGTCAAGGAGGAAACCACGCTCAAAGAGTTTGCCGGCTTCATCAAGGATTACGGCAAAAAAAACATCTCTCTGGCCAGTGAAATCTTGAGCAAAAAAGCAATCGGGTGATCCCTTGGCGGAATCGTACGACATCGCGCTGGTGCGGGTGGACAACAGGCTGGTTCACGGCCAGATCCTGGAAGCCTGGGTGCCGTTCGTCGAAGCCCGTTGCATCATGGTCGTCGATGACAATTCCGCGAGCGATTTTTTCTGCGAGACGGTCATCCGCATGGCCGTTCCCAGCGACATCGAAGTCAATATCTGCTCCGTGGATGATTTTGCCGCCAATTATACGTATGCCCGGGGAAGCGGCAAAAAGACCATCGTCCTGTTCAGCAAAATCGCCGACGCCCTGAAGGCCTATGAGCAGGGATTTCACTTTGAAACGCTCAATATCGGCAACATCTATCACGAAGACTACAAGGTCTGCTGCGCTCCGTCCGTGTTTCTGTGCGAGCCGGAAATCGCGGACATCTTCAGACTGCGGCAGGAAAAGGGCGTGGTGATTGAGCTGAAAAGGGTTCCCCGGGAGAAAGCCGTGGATATAGAGGACGCCCTGAAAGCGTCCTGCGACGCCAACCCCTAGCGGGAGAGCGCAAGTGCTGACCCAAATCGTCATCCTGTCTCTGGTCGGAGGACTGCTTTGCCTGGACCGGATCTTCCTCCAGGCCATGCTGTCGCGGCCGATCGTCATCGCTCCGGTCACCGGTTTTTTTCTCGGCGATTCCTACACCGGCCTCATCATCGGGGCGATTTTCGAGCTGTTCTGGATGGACCGCGCCCCCATCGGCATTTACATCCCGCCCAACGACTCCATCGCCTCCGCGTTTGCCGCGGCCCTGGCGATTCTGGCCGGTCAGTCCCTGGGCGCCGTCACAAAAGAGCTGACGGCTCTCTCGGTGCTGCTGGCCGTCCCTTTCGGTATTCTGGCGAAAAAAATCGACGTCCGGATGATGTCCGCCAACGACCTTCTTTCCGACCGTGCGCTGGAAGCGGCCCGAACACTGAACCTTCGCGCGATCGAAAACATGACCTACCTTGCACTCGGCCGGGCGTTTGTGTTTTATGCGGGCCTGCTGTTGATTCTGCAGTTGATTTTCATTCCCGCCGTGATCTGGCTGTATCCGAAGCTTCCGGTTCAGATCGGCGACGCGCTTTCCCTGACCTATTATTTCTTGCCCGTGCTGGGGACGGCCGTCGCGCTTGGCACCATCAAGCTGCGCGGTGCGGTTCCCGTTTTTTGCGCGATATTCCTGGCGGCCGCCCTGACCATGGACTATTTTCATGTCTTCTGAAAAGACCGGACCTCTCTTCAACGTTGACCTGATGAAGCCGGAAGATCTGCCGGAAATCCTCGCGATCGAGGCCGCGTCCTTCCGGACGCCCTGGACAAAGGGCATGTTTCAGGACGAGCTGCGGATGCCCCATGCCCAGTGCCTGGTCGTCAAAGCGCAGCAAGCGGAAAAGACACGGATTGCCGCCTACATCATTTTCTGGCTCGTGGCCGATGAGGTTCATCTGCACAATATTGCCGTCCACGGCGAGTTTCGCAGGCAGGGGCTGGCGTCCAGCCTGATGAATCTCATGCGCGACATCGCGCTGCAGGTGGGGGCGGCCCGCCAGACGCTGGAGGTCCGGGAATCCAACACCGGGGCAATAAACCTTTACCGCCGGTGCGGTTTTGTAGTAAAAGGGAAGCGCCCCCGTTACTATGACGACACCCGGGAAGACGCGCTGGTGATGTGGGCGGAGGTCCGGCGGAATGAACATCATGAATAAAACAATCACGATCGGCAGCGTTTCCGGAAACGACGAAATCCGGGCCGGTTATGTTTTGATGACGCTTCAATTGCCCCGTTCGTTTCCCGATCCGCACCCCGGACAGTTCGTCATGATCCGCATCGCCGGGCTGCAGGATCCGTTTCTGTCCCGGCCGCTCAGCATTTTCGCTTTTTCGCGCGGCCGATCGCACTGCCTGGTAAAGCTGCTGTACCGCATCGCCGGCAAGGGAACGCAGATTCTGGCGGGGCTGATCCGCGGTTCGCAGGTGGAAATATCCGGACCGCTGGGAAAAGGCTACACCCTGGATCCGGCGCGGGAAAGCCGTGTGCTGATCGCCGGGGGCATCGGTGTGGCGCCTCTGTCTCTCTTGGCGCAGCGTCTCTGTAAATTGTCGGGAAGCGGCGCAAATACAACGGTAGTTTACCTCGGTGCGAAGACGGCGGATGAGGTCGTGGGCCTCGATCAGCTTCAGCAATATTGCAACAACATCAGGGTCTGTACGGACGACGGCTCTCTGGGCGGGAAATCCCTGGTGACCCGCGCGTTTCAGAGGGACATGAAACAATACGATCCGAAGCGTACGGCCGTTTATGCCTGCGGGCCGAAGCCGATGCTTCAATCGCTGGCGGGAATGCTGAAAGACCGATATTTATGCCAGGTGTCGCTGGAGGAGCGGATGGCCTGCGGCTTGGGGGCATGCATGGGCTGCGCCGTAGCCGTGAGAGATGAAAATGGAGACAAGGCCTACCGGCGCGTATGCGCGGACGGGCCGGTATTTGAACTGAAAGACGTGATCTGGGAATGAGAAAAGGGAAAGCAGATTCAGCCCTGGCCGTTGAAATCGCCGGCCTCAAAATGAAAAACCCGGTGAT
>DAOTJI010000110.1:4306-5581 GCA_035448625.1 Smithellaceae bacterium
CAGATTCAGCCCTGGCCGTTGAAATCGCCGGCCTCAAAATGAAAAACCCGGTGATGACGGCCTCCGGCACCTTCGGCTACGGCGAAGAATACGCCCAGTATCTGGATTTAAGCCGGCTGGGCGGCATTGTGGTGAAAGGTCTTTCGCTGAAGCCCCGCTTGGGCAATCCGCCGCCGCGCATCATGGAAACGGCGGGCGGCATGCTTAACGCCGTGGGACTGCAGAATATCGGCGTGGATGCGTTTATCGAAGAGAAGCTCCCCTTTTTGAGAAACTATAACGTGGCCGTGATCGCCAACATCTACGGCGAGAGCTTTGCGGAGTACGCCCAGGTTGCCCGAAAACTCAGCGCCTCGCCGGGCGTTCACGCGCTGGAAGTCAACGTCTCCTGCCCCAATGTGAAAAAAGGCGGTCTGAGCTTCGGCGCAGACCCGAAAGCGGCGGCGGAAGTGACCAGGCGCGTTAAGGCCGAAACGCATCTGCCTGTGATCGTGAAACTCACACCCAACGTCACGGATGTCACGGTCGTTGCGCAAGCCGTGGAAAAAGCCGGCGCGGATGCGGTTTCGCTCATCAACACGCTGACCGGAATGTCCATCGATCTGGACAGGAGAGAACCGCATTTGAAAAACGTCACCGGCGGCCTTTCGGGCCCGGCCATCAAGCCTGTGGCGCTTCGCATGGTCTGGCAGACGGCGCGGAAGGTGTCCATTCCGGTCATCGGCATGGGCGGGATCATGACGGCCCGGGACGCCCTGGAATTCATGGTGGCCGGGGCAACCGCCGTGCAGGTCGGCACGGCCAATTTCATCAATCCCCGCGTCACTGTGGACATTGTAGAGGGGATGAAGCAGTACATCATACATCACAGACTGAAAAACATTGCGGAAATTGTCGGAACGTTTAAGGTTTGATTACGGGGCTGTACCGGTTCACGCAGGGTGGATCTCATGCAGCTTTCAGGTGATCAGATTCGCCAAAGCGTGGCCTCACAGGTTAACGTAGGGCGGGTCTTCAGACCCGCCGAACAACTGTGCCAAAAGCGCCGTCATCGGTTCGAATTCATCAAGATTCACACGGCGGATTGAGGTCGAAGATGAAGCAAACAAAAACCTATGTAATATTTATCCTGCTCCTGTCGATGTTGGTTGCTTTGCCTGTTTTCGCGGTGGCGACGCCCGAAACCGAACGCGGCGGCGAGATCAAAAAAGGCATTGAGACCGAAGGCGCCTGCGCCATCGTCGGCATGAGCGCCGAGCAGTCGCAACTGACGGC
>DAOTJI010000111.1:0-5241 GCA_035448625.1 Smithellaceae bacterium
TCAACAAGGCGGCGCTGATCGAAAAGATCTCGGAGCTGGTGCGCGACAAGAAAATCTCCGGCATCTCCGACCTGCGAGACGAATCGGACCGGGAAGGCATCCGCGTGGTCGTCGAACTCAAGCGCGACGAAAGCTCCGCGATCATTCTCAACCAGCTCTACAAATTCACCCAGATGGAAGTCTCCTTCGGCATCATTATGCTGGCGATTTCCGAAGGACGGCCGCAGGTCTTCACCCTCAAGGAGGTGCTCGAGAAATTCATCGCCTTCCGCCAGGAAGTGGTGGTCCGCCGTACCCAGTATGATCTGGCTCGCGCCCGGGAGAGGGCGCATATTCTGGAAGGCTACATCATCGCGCTCAACAGCATCGACGAAGTCATCAAGGTCATCAAGGCGGCCAAAAGCCCCAACGACGCGGCGGCGGCACTGTGTTCCACTTTTCATCTGTCCGAGATTCAGGCCAAGGCCATTCTGGACATGCGCCTGCAGCGGCTGACCGGCCTGGAACGGGACAAGATCGACGCGGAATACGCGGACGTAACCGCGCTCATCGCCAAACTGGCCGGCATTCTCGCCGATCCGAAAAAAGTGCTGAAAGTGATCGTCGACGAGCTCCAGGAGATCCGTGAAAAATACGGGGACGAACGACGCACGGAAATCGTCGCCGGCACGGAAGACATCGACATCGAGGACATGATCGTCGAAGAAGACATGGTGGTCACCATCTCGCATGCCGGCTACATCAAGCGCAACGCCGTCAGTCTTTACAAGAGCCAGCACCGCGGCGGCCGGGGCAAGGTCGGCATGGGGACCAAGGAAGAGGACTTTGTCGAAAAAATCTTCATTGCCTCCACCCACCATTACCTCCTGGTCTTCACCAGCGCCGGAAAGGTGCACTGGCTGAAAGTGTACCAGATTCCTCAGGCCGGGCGGGCGGCCAAAGGCAAGGCCATGATCAATCTGGTCAGCCTGTCGCCGGGAGAGCGCGTCAGCGCGACGCTGCCGGTCAAGGAGTTCGTTTCGGATAAATTCGTCGTGATGGTCACACGGAAAGGCATCATCAAAAAAACCGACCTTTCGGCTTATTCCAATCCGCGCGCCGGCGGCATTATCGCCATTTCGATCGACGACGACGATGAACTGGTGGATGTCCAGCTGACCACCGGCGATCAGGACATTTTCCTGGCCTCGCGCCTGGGCATGGCCATCCGCTTCCGCGAAGAAGAGGTGCGCGATATGGGCCGGACGGCCCGCGGCGTCCGCGGCATCAATCTGGACGAAGGGGATGATGTCATCGGCCTGGACATTCCCGCCCAAAACACCTTCATGCTGACGGTTTCGGAAAACGGCTACGGCAAACGCACGCCGATCGACGAATACCGCGTGCAGTCGCGGGGCGGCAAGGGAACGATCAACCTGAAGACCGTCCCGAAGATTGGAAATGTTTCCGGCGTCCTGCAGGTGCAGGGCGAGGAGAACGTCATGCTCATCTCCAGTACGGGAAACGTCATCCGCGTGAAGGTGCAGGAAATTCCGGTGAACCACCGCGTGACCCAGGGCGTCAAGCTGATTGACCTGGCGCCGGAAGAAAAACTGGTCGGAATGGCCCGCACGACTTCGGAATCCGAAGACAGAGACGAAGGCAACGGAAACGGCGACGACGAGGCCGGCGGAGCCGGGGAAGAAAACGCAACGCCCGCGGACGAATCGTAAAAATCCGGCAGCGGGGAGCGCGGCGTCGTTCCCCGCTGCCCCCTTTCGGGCTTGTTTATCCTTCCGCACAACGCTATAATTCCCGCGTGAAAACCTACGAACTTTTTGACCATACCGCCGATCTGGGCCTGGAAATTTACGGGCGGACGAAAAAGGAGTTGTTCGCCAACGCCGCCCTTGCCCTGTTTGATATGATGATTCAGGATGCCCGGCCCCCGACCAAGCGCGGCGGAAGAGAACGGGTTAAAACCAGAACGGTGCAGGGCGCGGATGTAGCGGATTTGCTGGTGAATTTTCTTCGGGAGCTTCTGTATTGGTTCAATGGTTTGGGCTGGGTGCTGAATCGCGGTTCGATTCTGATGTGCGGCAACAAAAAGCTGGTTGCGCAATGCGTTGTTGAGCCGTACAATCCCAAACGGCACATGGTCAAAACGGAGATTAAAGCCGTCACTTATCATGGCTTGAGCGTGCAAAAAATCAAATCCGGCTGGAAGGCAAGAGTTATCTTCGATGTCTGAAATCGGGCTGGAAAAACTGGATGACAACCGCTGGCTTTTGCCGCAGACGGGCGCCATGCGCGTGCCCGGCATCATCTATGCCAATGAAAAAATCCGCGATTTACTGAAGCACGATGAAAGCACCCGCCAGGTGGCCAACGTCGCGCACCTGCCGGGCATCGTCAATTTTTCGCTGGCCATGCCGGACGTGCACTGGGGATACGGCTTTCCCATCGGCGGCGTGGCGGCGTTCGATCTGGAAACGGGCGTTGTTTCCCCAGGCGGCGTGGGATATGACATCAACTGCGGGTGCCGTCTGATGGCTACCCGCCTGACGTTTCCCGACATTCGGGACAGGCTCAAGGAATTGACCGAGGCCCTGTATCGGCGCATTCCGTCCGGCGTCGGTTCGACCGGCTACGTCAAGCTTTCCGGAAAAGATCAGAAAAAAGTGCTGGAAGAGGGTGCGGCCTGGGCGGTCAGGGCGGGATACGGCACCGCGCAGGACCTGGAAACAACGGAAGACGGGGGTTGCATAGGCGGCGCCGATCCGGAGAAGGTTTCAGCGCGCGCCCTGGAGCGGGGAAAGCAGCAACTGGGCACCCTCGGCTCCGGCAATCACTTTCTGGAAATCGAAGCCGTGGAAGAAATCTTTGATGAAACCGCGGCGCGCGTTTTTGGTCTGCACAAAGGCCAAATCGTCATCATGATCCACACCGGGTCGCGGGGCCTGGGGTATCAGATTTGCGACGACTACCTGGCGCTGATGGTCAAGCACCAGACGGAAACCGGCATTGCGCTTCCCGACCGTCAGCTGGCCTGCACCTATCTGTCCTCCGGGCGCGGACAAAACTATTTGGCGGCCATGGCCTGCGGGGCCAACTACGCCTGGGCCAACCGGCAGATCCTGATGCATCTGACGCGGGAGGTTCTGGAAAAAACGCTGCGTGCGTCCCCGCGCGAATTGGGCATGCGCTTGGTATATGACGTCTGCCACAATATCGCCAAAATCGAGAAATTTTCCGTGGCCGGGCAGGAAAAAAAACTCTGCGTGCACCGCAAGGGGGCGACGCGGGCCTATCCGGCAGGCCATGAAGCCGTTCCCGCGTGTTACCGAAGCGTCGGCCAGCCGGTGTTGATTCCGGGGGACATGGGGTCTGGATCCTATGTGCTGGCCGGCCAGGCCAAAGCGATGGATGAAACGTTCGGCAGCGCCTGCCACGGCGCGGGCCGCGTCATGAGCCGGTCGCAGGCCATCCGTTCCAGCCGGGGCCGGTCCATCAGCCGCGAGCTGGCCGATCGGGGAGTTCTGGTGATGGCCGGAAGCAAAGGGACGCTCGGCGAAGAAATGCCGGAAGCCTACAAGAATGTTCATGACGTCGTGGATGTGATTCATCAGGCCGGCATCGCGAAAAAGGTGGCAAAGCTCAAATCCATCGCCTGCATCAAGGGATGACCGCGAGATTTGACTTTTTACAAAACCCGGCATAAGAAGCCTCATCAATCCAAAAACCGGAGAGCGGCATGACGGAAATTCTTTTTGATCCGAACGAAGACTGGGAAAAACGGGTTTTGTGCAGCGATGAGGCTTGCATCGGAACCATCGGCCCGGACGGCAAATGCAGGGAATGCGGGAAACCTTACGAGGGCGCACTTCCCGAAGGCCATGGAAAGGGTGCATTGCAAACGCCGGCCCCAACGGAAGAAAAACCGGCGATGCCGCAAGAAGAGGTCTCCGATGACGAGTGGGAGAAGCGAGTCCTGTGCGGCGATGGTGCGTGCATCGGCGTGATCGGCCCGGACGGCAAATGCAAGGAATGCGGGAAGCCCCTGCAATAAAAAAGAGCGCGCCGGTTCCCCTGAACCCGGCGAGCTCTTTCTGACGTTTCTATTCTTTCCCTAACCGAGAATTACGGCAGGTCGGAAATCCAGGACGGATCGGCAAACCAGCGCTTGCTGGCGGCGTCCAGCATGCCGTCGCCCTTTAACAGGAACAGCAGATTCCCCAAAAAGTTTGTCAAGAGCGGGTCATCCGCACGGATCGCAATCCCGATCGGTTCCACGCTGAAAGGAGGATTGGCCACAAAGCCTTTGTCCTGATATTTGAAGGAGGTCACGCTGGTGTAAGGATAATCGGCCATCATCGCCTTGACCTTCTTTTTCCGCAGCATATCGAAGGCCGCGTCCGTGGATCCGGCAATCTCCAGCTTCGCTTTGGGCAGCATTAATTTTGCAATCTTCTCCGTCGTCGTTCCTTTGGGCACGGAGATGCTGAAATCGGATTTGTTGATGTCATCCACGGAGTTGATATTGATGGCCACGTCCTTGGTGGTCAGGATGGACTGTCCCGATACGAAATAGGGGCCGACGTAGATCACCCGCAGATTCCGGTCCGGCGTGATGGTCATGCAGGAGAGGATCATGTCGATCTTGCCGCTTTCCAAAGCCGGGATCAGGTCATTGAAAGGCATCACTTCGACGCGCAGCTTCACATCCATCGCCGAGGCGATCATCCGGCTGACGTCCATGTCGAATCCTTTGATCGCGCCGTCCTTGGCCTTGAAGGTCAGGGGAGGCAGGTTGGCGGATGTGCCGACGACGAGTTCCTTTTTCTTCAGAATGGAATCGATCGTCGGCCCGGCAAAGGCAACGGAAGCGAAACACAGTACCAGGAATAAAACGGGGATCAGTTTGTACAGAGGTTTTCTCATGTCTTTAACTCCTTCAGATGAATTTATACAGCGATTCAGGTTGCTTGATACATCCGTCGAATCAATTTACAAAGCGCCCATCCGGAAGATTCGTGAAAATTGACAAAAACTTATAGAAGGGTGGTGGATTCGTGTCAAGAGAAAAAAGGCTTTGCGGCCGCGGAAGACATTTACATATTGACAGTCTGAGGAAATTAAAGGTAATGGAGCACAGGCTTCTGAAGGAAGTGCCAAGGTCACTGGTGGGCCTCCCGGACTTCAAATCCGGCGTGGGGCGCTAGAACCGTCCCAGGTGGGTTCGATTCCCATGCACTTCCGCCA
>DAOTJI010000112.1:0-5214 GCA_035448625.1 Smithellaceae bacterium
CTGGCGATCAGCCACGACTACTACGATCACCGGGACGCGGAAAAGGACGTCAACTGCGTCTTTCCCATCGAGCGGCTGCGTGAGCTTGCCGCCGAGGGGTTCATCGGCGGGCTCACGCCGTTCCACCTGACCTTCATGGGCCGCGTTTTCCGCAAGACCCAGTTCCTCGACGAGATGATCCCGAAGATGCTTGCCCGCATCGAGGCGATGAAGGCCGATCTCGTCCTCTTGGTGCCCGCCTGACCGCTCTGCCATCAATCCGTGGGATTGATCGCCCGGGCCCTTGAAGAGAAAGGCATCCCGACCGTGTCCCTCTCCTCGGCCTACGACCTGACGACGCTCGTCAAACCGCCGCGCACCTTTTTCGTCAACTACCCGCTCGGCCATACGTCGGGAAAACCGTTTGACCGCGCCAATCAGACGGCCATCCTGAAGGACGCTCTGGGCGGCGCCCGCGAGATCGCCGCGCCCGGTGCCGTCATCGCGCTTCCCTACGAGTGGGACGACCCTTTCTGGCTCGCCGGAGCGTGACGTGTCCGGGTCCGGCACGCACTGTTTTTTACGGTGAAAAACATGAAAACCGTTAACTTGAGGGCGTTCCATTACAAAATGAATACACTATGAAGACGGAAGGGAAGAACGTGATCGTCAAGTTCTGCGGGGGCTGCAACCCAACATACGACCGCTTGGCCTACTGGGAGGAAATCAAGGCCCGGACGGGAGACGACGTAACCTGGGTCGGCGCCGATTTTCCCCGGCCGGACGGGATGCTCCTCATTTGCGGCTGTCACAGCGTCTGCCCTTTGAAACATTACAAACCGGCCGATTACGGTTTTTTTATCCTGGTGGACAGTGACCGGAGGAGCCCGGAAGACGTCGCCGCCGGTATTATCGACAAGGAGGGAACATGATCAAGACCAGGCAGGATTACATTGAAAGTTTGAAGCGCCAGCAACTGAACGTGTATTACAACGGGAAACGGGTGGAGGACGTCACGGTTCACCCGGGGATCATTCCTCACATCAACGCCGCGGCCAAGACGTATGAGTTGGCCCTTCGGCCGGAAGCAGAGGATCTTTTGACGGCCACGAGTCATTTGACGGGCAAGAAGATCAGCCGTTTCACCCACATCCATCAGTCCGTGGACGATCTCATCAAGAAAGTCCAGATGTTGCGTCTCATTTCCCATGAAACGGGAAGCTGCTACCAGCGGTGTGTGGGATTCGACGCCCTGAATGCGACATACATGACCACTTACGACATCGATGCGGTCTATGGGACGAGTTACTTTTCCCGTTTTTGCGATTTTCTTCGATACATTCAGGAAGAGAACCTGATGGTGGTGGGGGGCATGACGGATCCCAAAGGGGACCGATCCAAACGTCCCAGCGATCAGAGCGATCCGGATCTCTTTACGCATGTGACGGAAAAGCGGTCCGACGGGATCGTGATTCGCGGTGCCAAGGCCCACATGACAGGGTCTGTAAACAGCCACGAGATTCTCATTATGCCCACCCAGAACATGACCAAAGGAGATGAGGCGTATGCGGTGTGCGCGGCCATTCCGCTGAAATCGCCGGGGATCACCCTGATTTTCGGTCGCCAGTCGAACGAGGAGAGGAAGTTCGAGACGGGGATCGACGCCGGGAACAAGGATTACGGTGTGGTGGGGGGGGAGGCCCTCATTGTTTTCGAGGATGTCTTCGTTCCGTGGGAGCGGGTGTTCATGTGCGGAGAGATTGATTTTACAGGCTTGCTGGTGGAGAGGTTTGCCACACTGCATCGACAGAACTACGGAGGCTGCAAGGGCGGGGTGTCGGATGTGATCGTCGGGGCTACGGCTCTGGCGGCCCAGTACCAGGGGACGTCCGGCGCGTCCCATGTGAAGGACAAAATCACGGAGATGATGCATCTGGCCGAATCGGTGTATTCGGGTTCCGTGGCCTGTTCGGCTATGGGATCCAGGACCCCCAGCGGCGCCTATTATCCTGATCCTCTCCTGGCCAACTGCACGAAGCACAACATCACGCGCCATATTTACGAGATTTCCCGTCTGGCCCATGACGTGGCCGGGGGCATCATGGCGACCATGCCCTTTGACCGGGACTTGCGGAGTCCGGAGGTCGGCAGGTACGTGGAGAAATACCTTGCCGGCGTGAACGGCGTTTCGGCTGAGACGCGGATGAAGGTCTTGCGTCTCATTGAAAACATGACGGGCGGAACCTGTCTCGTGGAGAGCATGCACGGCGCCGGCCCGCCTCAAAGCCAGCGGGTGATGTATCAGCGGCTGGGGAACCTCCCCCAGAAAATCAAAATGGCCAAAAAACTGGCCAAGATTGACGAATAGACGGAAATCTCTCCGGCAGGGGGTGGGGCGGCGGGCCATTCATGCCCCCCATCCCCCTGCCGGAGTTCAGTGTTTTCCAAAAGCAATCTTTTTTCAAATCATTCCCACAGATTGACCACGGTCCTGCCCCGATGGCGTCCTGCTTTGATTTCATCCATCACGCCGGTTACGCCGTCCAGGGGGACTTCCGAGGACAGCGTCTCCAGCCAGGGGAACTTCCACCGGCCGGCGATCATATCCCAGGCTTTCTGGCGCCGGGGCATGGGGCAGTTCTGCGAGTCGATGCCGTAGAGTGTCACACCGCGCAGAATGAACGGAAAGACCGTCAGCTTGAGCTCCGGCGAAACGACGTTGCCGCAACAGGTGACGGCGCCGTATCCCTTGATGGACCGGACAGCCGACGAAAGGACATCGCCGCCCAGCGTATCGACGCATTTGGTCCAGCGTTCTTTCAGCATCGGCCGTCCGCTGGTATCGACCAGGTCGGTCGGCTCAATGACCTGCTTGGCACCGATTTTCTTCAGAAATTCGCTTTCATCCTGAAGGCTGTTGAGCGCCGTCACGCTGTAGCCTGCGTAAGAGAGGATGGAAACCGCGATACTGCCCACGCCGCCGCTCGCGCCCGTGACCAGAATCTCATCGGCCGGGTCCATCCCGAATTCCACCAGGCGCAGAATCGAAAGCGCCGCCGTGAATCCCGCCGTCCCGAAAATCATGCTTTCGCGAAACGACAGGCTTGCCGGTTTTCTGACCACCCAGGACGATGGAACCCGGATGTACTGGCCCAGGCCGCCGGACGTGTTCATGCCCAGGTCGTAGCTCGTGACGATGACTTCGTCGCCGGCTTTGAAGTTGGGCGAGGCGCTTTCTTCGACGATGCCCGCCGCATCGATGCCGGGCGTGTGGGGATATTTTTTCGTCACCCCCCGGTTGCCGCAGGCGGAGAGCATATCCTTATAGTTGAGTGATGAAAACAGAACCTTGACCAGAACGTCACCCGCCGGGAGCCCGTCGGTAGATAATTCTTCAACGGCTCTTTCAAACCGGTTTTCTCCCGTTTCTCTGACCATCAACCCTCTGTACGTTTTGCCTGCCATGATGACCTCCTCTCACACCCTTCTTTTGAGATTTTCAGTCAGCCTTTTCAACCGGCTGGAAATATCATACTTGTCGATCCGCACATCGATGATCGAAAAACCGGATTTGTTATCTTTCGCGGCCTGTAAAGCGTGGAAAAGCTCCTCTTCGTCCGTCACATCAAAACCCGTCCCGGAACCGACGATTTTCGGCAAATCCGCATAACGCCAGGGTTGGATGTCATTGAACGGTCCATCCACCATCGGCCGGAACGTTCCGTACCCTCCGTTGTTCAAAACGATGATGATCGGATTCAGGCCGTATCTGGCGAGGGTTGATATTTCCATTCCGGTCATTTGAAAAGATCCGTCCCCCACCAGCGCGAGAGCCCGCCGTCCAGGAGAGGCAAGCTGCACACCGACACAGGCGGGTATGGCAAAACCGAGGGAGGCGTAATAGGCGGGAGAGAGGAAATCGCTTATTCCCCGAATGAAAAGATCCAGCCCGGCAAAGAGAGGGTCGCCGGGCTCGGCAATAACGGTTGTGTGGTCGTCCAGAAATACATTGACGCACAGGATCAGACGCTCCATCGTTATCTTTCGGCCGGATTGCGGCGAAAACGGCAACGGGTCCCCTTTGGGCGACCATGAAGCGGTTTTTTGGGATGCCGGCAGAGCGGCGGTCAGGGCTTTGAGAAAGTCAGCCATTGGAATGCCGGGATAAACATGATGCGCAACACTGATGGAGCCCTGTTCCACCGCGACGGTTTTTCCTTTGTCAATGACGCTGGTGAACATTCCAGTGGATAAATCCGTAATGAGCGGACCGATGCCTATGATAAAATCCGCTCCCTCGACCGCTTCTCTGACCGTGTCGGGACTCATCGCGCCGGCATAGACTCCCAAAAACTGCGGATGAGTTTCCGGAATAACGCCTTTGCCGAGAACGCCCGTAACAAACGGCAGTCCCGAATGTTCCAGAAAATCCAAAAATAATTGCTGAACGCCAAAGCGATGGACATCGATGCCGGCAACGACAACCGGCCGGTGCGCGGCGGCCAGCATCCTCGTTACTTCGTTTACTGCCTCGGCCAGCGCCTGCTGATCGATCGTCATCCTTTCGCGGCTTCGTTTTGGCGCAAGCGAAACTTTTTTCTGGAGCATATCTCTGGGCAGCTCGATATAGCCCGGTCTTTTCGACTTGAGGATGGCGTCGATGACGCGGTCAATTTCCGCGGCGGCATTTTCCTTGTCTTCCAGCGTCGCCTGCGCGACGGTCACTTCCTTAAAGATATTGAGCTGCGTCTGAAAGGAACGAACCTTGTGGTGAAGAAGAGCTTCGCCGCTTCGTTCGGAGGTTCCGGGAGAACCGCTGATAACGAGCACCGGAGAGTGTTCCGCAAAAGCCTGGGCGGTGGAGTTGACCAGCTTCAGTCCGCCTACACCGTAGGTTACGCAGACCACGCCGAATCCGCCGATTCTGGCGTAAGCATCGGCGGCAAAACCGGCGCTCTGTTCATCGCAGACATTGATGATTTCCAGGGGGCTTTTGCTCAACAGTTCATAGAATTTTAAAACATAATCGCCTTGGATGCCGAATACATGGCGGATGTTTGTTGCTTCCAGCGCTTTCATGAGATATTCGCCAACCAGCATTCACCAGCCTCGATTTTTTCATCCGTGCAACGATTCAGGGATGGCCATCATCTTAGAGGGCTTGTCCGCCGAGCCGTCCGTTATTTTGACTTCGGCAAGTCGCCGATCACGTACTCAACGGTTCCACCCGTCCAG
>DAOTJI010000113.1:0-5189 GCA_035448625.1 Smithellaceae bacterium
ACGCCGCCGTTCCCGCAATCAGGGCGGCGCAAAAAATCAAGGCGGCAAACGTGAATCCATGTTTCAAAAACAACAAATGCCTTCTCTTCAACATAAGACCTCCTGGTATGATATTCGCCCGGCGTGAAGATTTCTAGCAGATACCGGTGGACTTGTCAAAGAGAATGTCAGGGCGGTTGAGGCAACGAACCTCTTGACTTTATTTGCCTTTCCGGGTAGTTTTCATCGCAATATACAGGAGGACCATGACAGATCCCCAACAGCAAAAACTTCGTTTGGACTATCCGTGCTCATGGATTTATAAAATCATCGGCGTGGATCAGGACATGATGCAAAGCGCGGTTCATGAAATCATCCGCGACCGTCCCTGCCGGGTGTCCCTGTCGCGCCGGAGTGAAACCGCCCGGTATGTCTGCCTCAATATTGAACTTACCGTGGAGAGCGAATCTCACCGGCTTGTCCTGCACGAGAAACTTAAAGCCCATCCGGCCATTAAGGTAATTCTTTAGAAAACCGCTTTGCACTCGGCGGACCGGAAGCTCCGCGCGACCGTTCAGAACTCTTCCCCTTATGCGGGAGAAGTCGGATGCCGTTCCCGACGATGCTCCCGAATATTCTTCCGGTGGTTGAAAATAATCAGAGCAAAGGTCGCAGCGGCGCCGGCTGCGGCAAGCCGGTTTCCACCGGAGGAAACGACATGCCCCGCCGAAAGCGCGGCCACCATGAAAAAAGAAGCGATAAACGGCATCCGCTTCAGCCAGTACACCAGAACCCAGATCCACGCGGCCGAAAGCGCGGCGACCGGAACGGTCAGAACCGTAAATCCCAGATAGTTGGCCACGCCTTTGCCGCCCCGGAATCCATGGAAGCAGGGAAAGCTGTTGCCCAGGACCAGAAAAAAACCGGCCCAGGTCAGCCGCTCCGCGTCAAGGAAATATCCCGCCAGAACCGCAACGGCCATGGCCCGGCCGATGTCGAGGGCAAAAACCAGCACCGCCCAGGGCATGCCCGCCAGACGATAGACGTTTGTCGTTCCGGCATTGCCGCTGAAACTCAGACGGGGATCGGCGCGGCCTGCAATTTTGAAAAACAGAATCGCAAAATTGACGGAACCGGCCAGATACGCCGCACCGAAAACCCAAATCCCGTTGATCATGCGCCTTCCCCGATCCCGTGCGGCGGCTGCAGGCGACCGCGAAAAATGTCGCTCATCTTCAAGCCGAGAATGACCTCACAAAGCATTTCCCGCCGGTCAAAGATCCATACATCGAACACGAAAAACCCGCGGCTCTCCTCCACGGGAACAACTCTGACATAACCGGTTTCATTTTTTTTCGCCGGCCGGTAAATGATTCTGCGGCCGAAACCGGTCGGAAAGGCCGTGACGCCCGCATACCGCCGGCCCCAGACACAGGCGGCCTGCATTGCCGCGTCCGGCACAAAAGGAGACCCCAGAAGGGTGTCGTCCGCCTCGCCGCTTCCTCCTGCAATCTCCGCGAACGCGCCTTCCCGGGAAACGATCACGCTGCCGGTCAGATTCCGGTAGGAAGGACCGAAGGGAATCCATTCCCGGTAAACCGAATCTGCCGAGACGGCAATGCAGTTGCTTCCCAATGTTCTTGCCGCCTGAAAAGACATGGCCGCTTGGTGCGGGATATCCTCCTGAACAAACGTCACCCGTGCGTGCTCCATCGTTCTCCGGACAGAAACGCGTTGGACGATCACCAACGTTTGCAGAGACGCCCGGATGCCCTTCGGCCTCTCTTCGATTTCGATCTGAACGGGCAGTATATCCGTCTCCGACGGCAGCACCAGCATTTTGGAAAAACTTGCATCCGCCTGACAAGTCAGCAGAGCGCCCGGTCGGCGTTTCCGGACCTCATCGGCCAGCGCCAGAAGGGACTCCACGGCGGGGAAAACGGCCTTCCCCTTCACGCAATGGTCGCGCAGGCAGGGGCGGATCGAAAGTTCGAGATGAAAGAGCTGCTTCATACCGGATCGGGAAAGGTCTGCCACAGGCGAATCGTTTTCGGATCGACCGCCACAGGGCGGCCGGCGGCGTTCGCTGCGCAGTGTTTGGTGAATCCCGTGCAGACGAGATGCCCCGCATCCGCATGGGTAATGACATAATCGAACTGGAGCCTCACCCGCTCCAGGTTGACCGGCCGGGTGTGGATGTGCATGACGTCGTCGTAGATCAACGGCTGATAAAACGAAAGCCCCAGATCGTAAATCGGATACACATATCCGCTCTCTTCAATCTCCCTGTAGGGATAGGCCAGATCCCGCATCAGCGAGGTGCGCCCAACTTCGAAATAGCGCAGATAGTTGGAATGGTAAACGACCTGCGAACGGTCCGTATCCGCGTACAGCACTCGGTAAGGGGTCCGGTGCCAGACCAGTCCGGTGGTGCGGTCGCGGACAAATCGCTCATCCGTCTTGAACACTTCCGGCAGAAACGGCTTGGGCTTCATATCATGCTCCCCGGAAAATCACACAGCAATTGGTTCCGCCGAATCCAAACGCGTTGGACAGGACGATTTCATGAGGTTGTTTGCGGGCCGCGTCGGGCACGACATCGATATCGGCAAACTCCGGATCCGGCAGGTAATTGATCGTCGGCAGCAGAATCCCCCTGCGCATGCCTTCAACGGCCAAAGCCGCTTCAATGGCGGCCGTGGCCCCCAGCGTGTGGCCGAGTTGGGATTTATTGGAAGACACGGGAATCTTTTCCAGCAGCTTGCCGAAAACCTCGCGCAGACACTGAATTTCCGTCCGGTCGCCCTTGGCGGTGGAGGTGCCGTGCGCGTTGACGCAGTGCACATCGGCGGCTGCAAGTCCCGCATCCCCGATCGTTTCCCGAATCGCCCGAACGATCGTCGCCGGATTCGGACTGGTGTAATGGTAGGCGTCGGACGTCCAGCCCACGCCCAGCACTTCGGCGCGCGGTGTAAGACCGTGCGCCCGGATAACCTCCTCGGCGGCCAGCACGACGACGCCCGCTCCTTCCGAAAGGACGAATCCCCGACGGTCGATGCTGAACGGACGTGAGGCCTGCGCGGGATCCCCGGCTGCACGGTCGCCGGCGTGCACCTTGATGGTCGCGTTCATGTTGGCGAAGCCGTGAATCAGCTCCGGCAGAATGGGTGCGTCGGCTCCTCCCGCCAGGACAAAGTCGCAGTCCCCGTCGCGGATCATGCGCGCGCCGATGCCGATCGCGTGGTTGCCGGACGCGCAGGCGCCCTGCGGCGAGAAGATGGGGCCTGTGAATTTCAGCAGCATGCCCGCCTTGCCCGACGGCAGATTGGCGCACAGATTCGGCAGCAGATAGGGGCTGACGCGGAGCGGACCGCGGTGCTCCAGATCATGCATCGCCGTGCGAAACGCATCCGATCCGTTGAGCGCCGATCCGATCAGGCAGGCCATGCGGGGGGCGATGGCCGCATCCATCACGATCCCCGCGTCTTCAAGCGCTTCCTTGCAGACGGCCATGGTCAGGATGACGAAAGCCGCATTCCAGTTGTACACTTCCTTGGCATCGGTGAAATCCAGATCCTGCGGCGACCAGTCCGGAATCTCGCCCACGATGTCGCAGGCCGACTCCACCTTGCATCGGGTAACCTTGCGGAATCCCGCTTCGCCTTGAACCGCGCGCCGCCAGGTTTCGGCAAACGTCGCCCCCAGCGGCGTGGCCGCCCCGTATCCGACGACAAAGACTCTTCGGTTCTGCGGAGATTTCATGACTTGCCTTCCATGTCTTATAAGATCCGGCGCAGCAAGAGACACGCATTACAGCCGCCGAATCCAAACGCATTCTTGAGCACAAACTCCTGCCGGACTTCTCTGGCGGTCCCGGGCACGCAATCGATCCGGATGGCCGGATCCGGTTCATAATTGATGGTGGGCAGGACGGTGTCGCGCAGCATGCCTTCCATGGCCAGAATCGTTTCAATGGCGGAAGACGCGCCCATGGCGTGGCCGAGCTGCGACTTATTGGCCGTGGTGGGCGGCACCTTTGCACCGAAAATGTCCGCGAGCGCGTCCGCTTCCACCTTGTCGCCGATTCTGGTCGATGTCGCATGGGCATTGACGGCATCCACATCCGCGGGTTTCAGGCCCGCGGAGGCAATCGTCAATTCCATGCATCTCCGGACCGTCTCCAGGTTGGGGGCCACAAAATGGCTGGCGTCGGACGTCATGCCGAATCCGGTCATTTCGATGCGCGCCGTCAGCCCGTGCGCCCGCGCAAAATCCGGCGACGCCAGAATGACCGCTCCCGCCCCCTCGGAAACCACAAAGCCGCGGCGGTTGGCCGAGAAAGGCCGGCTGGTTTTTTCCGGCGCTTCGTGGGGCCGGCCCTCTTTTGGACGGTACGCGCCGTTCATCGTGGCAAACCCGGCCAAGATCGGCTCGACCAGCGGAAAATCCACTGCGCCGGCGATTACCACGTCCGCCAGATTCTGTTGAATCATCATGTCGCCGATGATCATGGATGTGACGCCGGTGGCACATGCCGTAATCGTGGCACAGATCGGACCCGTGGCGCCCGTCAGGATGGACACCTTGCCGCCCACCATGTTGATACAGGAATTGGGGTTGGCAAAGGGAGTGGGCAGCTTGTTTTCGGCGATCATCTGCCGGTCCGCTTTCAGCACCGCATCCTGTCCGCCGACGGCTGAACTGAACGTAACGGCCACGCGCGGCGCGATGCCGGGGGTAATGTCCAGCCCGCTGCGCTGCAGCGCCCGGTGAACCGTCAGAAGCGCATACGGAAAGATCGGAGACGTCCAGTGCGCCATTTCGCGCGGCTGCAGAAAAGGATAGGGCCGGACATCCACGTCTCCGACTTCGCCCGCGACGCGAACGGGAAAATCGTCGGAAAGCGGAAACCGCGTCAGAGGTCCGATGCCGCTTTCACCGCGTACGGCCCGTTCCCACTGGCTTTCCAGATCCGTCCCCAAAGACGAAACGGCGTCGTATCCCAGAATGAGTGTTTTTCCGGACAAGCGCAAACTTTCCTTTACCGAAGACTGCCTTTTTACGGGGCACCATCATGCAGAAGGTTTTCAAAAATATCAAATATAATTTTATTCCCGGCGGGAAAACCCGCGGGCCGTAAAGCCAAAGACTGCAACTGCGGAGGACGCCTCATTTTCAGCCGGTTTGTCTTGACAATCTTCGACGGATTT
>DAOTJI010000114.1:0-5105 GCA_035448625.1 Smithellaceae bacterium
TCGTAGATGCCGACGATGAACGGCACCGGACGATAGCGGACCTCCTCGCCTGCCTTGATCCGAAAAATCAGTCCCCGGCGGGCCATGTCTTCCAGTCTTGCCGCCGTGTCCGCGACCTCGGCATCCAGGCGCAGGGCCAGTTCCTGCGCCGTATCCGGCTCCAGGCTCATTTTCAGAAACAGCGCCGCATCCTCTTCGGAAAAAAGCTTCTGAAGAATTTTAAGTTCGACGCCGTTCGGTGTCGCGGGATAGCCGCTCGCCATCGTCTCGAGCCTGTCGCGCAGTCTTTCATAGATATTGTTCATTTCCTGCATATCGCCGCCGCCATGACAATCCTTGCCGTTGCTTTCATAAGTTCTCCTTTTCGCTCTGCATTGACGGGTCAAAAAAGTTCCTGGATGACCGACGTTTTTATAGTGTAACCCGGCCTTCATTGCAATCATAAAATCGGTTATTTCCGGTTTATGGAAACGTCCCCCTTTTTCCCCCTTTTTTTCTTAAAAAATCCCTTGCGTTTGCATGGACTCCGGGTTTAAAATTCAGCCACAAGACTGATACAGTCATGGCTTCTAAATTCATATCCGCGGAGGGCTTTGATGAAAAAAATATTTTTTGTCATCAGCGTTTTTTTACTGTCCGTCATCTTTTCCTTTCCGGCTTTTTGCCAGAGCAGCAATCCCCTTCTGGATGAGGGAATCAAGCAGTATCAGGAGGAGAATCTGGAAGAGGCCATTGAGACCTTAAAGAAGGCCAGGGCCGCGGACCCGGCGTCGTCCATGGCGGCCTTCGTTCTGGGCATGGCCTACAAGCGGACGAACGATATGCCCGACGCGGAAAAGCATTTGAAAGACGCCGTCAACCTCACACCCAAAATCAAAGAAGCCTACGTAGAACTGATCGATGTTTTATACCAGCAAAACAAACTGGACGAAGCCAAACAGTACCTGGCGACGGCCGAAAGCGAAAAGATCATTCCCGCCAAAGTCGCTTTTCTCAAGGGATTGATTCTTTTGAAAGAAAACAAAACCGTGGACGCCGTAACCGCTTTTGAAAGATCGAAGCAGCTCGACAAATCCTTCGCCCAGGCGGCCGACTTTCAAATCGGCATGGCCTTCATGAAAGAAGGCAGACTCAGCAAGGCCCGGGAAAGCCTCAACCTGTCCATCACCCAGAACCCCGTTTCGGACCTGGCCGGCTTCGCCCGGCAGTACCAGGACATCGTGGACAGCGCCATCAAAACCCACCGTCCCCTGCACGTGACGATCAGCGCGTTCGGCGGCTACGACACGAACATCATTTCCAAACCGAAGGACGACCTCTACGGCGCGGGCATGAACAACGAGAAAGGATTAACCCTGAATTCTTCCGCACGACTGGACTTCACGCCCCGAATCGAAGGCCCCTGGCTTTTCAACGCGTCCTATACGGCTGCTTCTTTCGTCAATTCCACGCACACCCACTCCCATGATTCACTCGCCAATTCCGTTGCGCTGGCGCCCGGATACAACTTCGGCCGGGTGGCGGTCAACCTGAACGTGGGCTATACCAACTTCCTCCTGCGCACGGATGAAGACCTGGTGGTGCCGGATGATTCCAACGCGGGCTACAAAAAGTACCTGGACCTGTACTCGGTCGGACCGTCCATCCGCTTCCTGGTCAATGAAAGCAACATCATCGAACTTTACGCGGGCTACGACAAGAAAGATTACGACCATCAGAAAAAAATCGGCAATGACTATCTGAACAAAAGAGACGCGGAAGGCCCCAGGGCTTACCTGAGCTGGATCTGGCTGTTTGTGCCCAACGGCTTTTTCAACCTGCGGGCCGAATTCAACGTGGACAACGCCGACGGGATCTACTGGACCAACCGGGGCATGCGCTACACCGGCAACCTCAGCCTTCCGCTGCTGCCCCAGGATTGGGCCAACCGCGTTGGCCTCATCAGCCTCCAGTTGACCGGCGGAATTTACGTTCAGGATTATCAGTATGACCAGACCTACTGGGACATTCCCGCCGGCGCCTGGTCCAGCCCCACCAGGAGAAGGGATGTAACCTACAACGGCTCCGTCGGGTTGAACTGGGCGTTCTGGAAGTACGCAAGCTTTATCTGTCAGGCGAGCTTCACGGGAGTCGATTCCAACATACCAACGAACGCGTACCAGCGCGAAATTTACATGGCCGGCTTTGAATTCCGTTACTAACAGGATTTTACAAGGATTCTTTTAAGGAGTTTTTTATGAGAGCAAAACTGACATCCCTTTTGATGATTTTATGCCTTCTGATGGTTTTTGCGGCCGTCGTCCAGGCCGCGCCCGCAGGCAAAGTGACCAACCTGGAAGGAAGGGCCGATCTCACCGTAACCGGTCAACCGGCCAAGGCATTATTCATCGGGGACACCGTCAACGTGGGAGACATCCTGCGCACCAAAAGCGGAAGCAAGCTGGAGGTGACCTGGATTGACGGCAGCATTGCCCGGCTCTCCGAAAACAGCCGCCTGAAAGTGACGGAATTTACGTTGGGGGCACAGAAGAGAAGCACCATTCTCAGCCTGTTTAGGGGAAAGGTGCAGAACATCGTCACCGGCACCACCAAGCTTTTCGGCGCAAAGGACGGATCCCGGTATGAAGTCCATACGCCCACTTCCGTCTGCGGCGTCCGCGGCACCATCTTCTTCACCTATCATGAAAACGGCATTTCCGGCGCCCTGTTTACGGAAGGCAAGGGATTCATGTACAGCAAGGGCCAGCCCAGCAATGTTAAACCGGTCGCCCCGGGCGTATTGATGATCGTCACCAGCGCCAACAAGCCGCCCGAGGCCAAACCCGCCAAGCCGGGCGACGCGACCAAACTCTTCAACGCCACGAACCCGTCGGAAAAGAAGAAAGACGACAAGAAGGGAGAGGATAAGAAAGAAGGCGCAGCAGGTGAAGGAACATCCAAATCAGACAGCGGCACGACTGCCTCGTCCGGCAAAGATGAATCGAAGGGAGGAACCAAAACCGAAGACACAGGTTCGACGACAACGTCCACATCCACAACAACTACTTCAGGAACCACAGGCACCGGCGATACGGCATCAGGAACCACAGGCACCGGCGGCACGACAACAATGCTCGGCGGCGATCCGACGGCCACGCTGGGAACCGCTGCCCCCGGCACGTTAGCCGCCAAAATTGAAGCTGGAACCGTCGCGGACACCCCCGGCACATCATCACCTCTTACAAATCCTACAAACCCGGTCACACCCGTCGTCGTGCCGGTCATCGAGCCGACTCAGACGGAGACATTCACAAAATTAACGCAGGATGTCGCACAGGGAACCATCGCAGGCACCCTGACCGGATCCATCAGCGATACAACCAACACAGGAACCATCAATCTGGCCGGAACGGGGATGGAATCCATCTACGTCGTGCCGACAACGGGAACCCTCAGCGACGACAGCACGGACGACGCCTATCTGGCGGGCATCCCCGGCTCCTGGCGGGGGCTTTTCACCGGGCTGTCCCGCAAGGGCACGACCGTGAGCCTCCTGAGCGGCAATCTTTCCGGCGCGTATGCAGAGGATCAAACCCTAAGTGCATCAGGAAGCATCGCCCGATCGACCGGCTACGGCATCAGCGCAGAAAGTCAGTATCAGTCTTTCACCAATCTGCCTCTGCTCGTGCTTCAAAACCTCGCCATTGGCCAGGCTTTCTCCGACCCCGTCATTTACGGGCCGGCATCAGGAGACATTACGACTGACGGCATCATGGGCTACAATACATTGGCGAAAGGCATCCTCGGCATCTGGGGCGCTAAGACCCTCAACGGCACCTATGTCAACGCGACGGGGGAAACCAGTAAGACCGTCAACCTCTACCATTATAACTACTACCTGGAATATCAGGATCCGAGCGATCATTTTGCTTTCGGAAACGCGGCGATTACGGATGACCTTAAGGGTCATACCACCGTCCAGGGCAGCGCCCTCACCTACCTCGACCGTTATTACCTGGGAACGCTGAGTCTTGATTACCGGGGCGTTTATGACTTTTCACCGGAGACGTCGCCGCAACCCGGCGTCAGCTACCCTTACAGCTCGATCGGGACGGGGACCTACAATCTCCAGCCCCTCGCCTGGAGCGGCGACTGGGGACCGAATCGAGGCTGGTGGTATTACGGCGTCGAATCACTTTATCAAAACGCCTACTATCCGGAAGACGAATACAGCAGCATGGAATTGGTTGCCCACGAAATGGGTCTGGTGGGCGGAACAACGCCCTTCTGGACAGGCACAAGCCGCCTGACGGCACTGGGCTATCTGACGGATGACAGTGGAACACCAGTTTCGGGCGAAACGGTTGCCGGACCGCTGCTCTGGAATTCCGGCATCGGCGCCCAGGCCTTGACGGGCAGCACGGTTGAAGAGGTCTTCACCCCGGATGCCGAATTCACGGGCGTGACGGCCGGCGTCTGGAAGGACGGCCTCATGAACGGCTCGGCCTACGCCATTTACAAAACCGCCGCGGGCCAGGCCGGCTGGCTGATCGGGGCCATCGGCGGCACATACGACAGCGAAATCGGCATGTGGAAGGCTGAAGGGGATCTGACCCCGACGCAGAGAATCGCCCAATTGCCGGAAGGGGTGACTGCCGACGACCTTGAAGTCTTTCATGATATCGGGCTCGGCATCCTGGGCGGCAGCTTCACGGGCAACCAGGGAAAAATAAACAATTACGAAAGCATCATGCAGACCACTTTCTACGGCAAGCAGATCTCTGTCTATGACGAAGAATACGAGGAGTATGTGGACAAGATTCTTCCCATGCGCTGGGGGATATACGACCTGCGGATGGCCTATGGAAATTCTTTCTCAGGAAAACCATCAGGGGCTGCTTCCTGGACGTCTAAAGTCGGCGGCTACGGCCCAACGCAAATGAACGCACCCTTCTTCTATCTGGCCGACATCACCGGCACGTGGAAATCGGACGGAACCATTGACGGCCAGCTTTCCGGCACCTACATGACTCCGCTTTACCTGGGCGTCCTTTCCGGCCCGTTTTACGGACTTTACACGGAAGAAGTTACCGGCAGCGGCGGCTGGATCGGCCAGAGCGTCGGCA
>DAOTJI010000115.1:0-4678 GCA_035448625.1 Smithellaceae bacterium
TATCACCCGGCACAGAACACCCCTTGCAGCGCTTTTCTTTCAATGAAATGTTCAACGGACTTGAACGAAGCATAAAAAAGTATTATTCATTCATGCAATAATATTTCTGAAGGCAGTCGAAGGATCAGGCTCGAACCATGAAGGTCAGTCTTACGACGGAAAGGAAAGGCGGGCGCATGAGCAGAAGGGAATTTTGTTGTGCCCTTGCCGGTTCCCTGGCCGGTGCCGCATTCCTTCCGCCGGCATTGCAGGCGAATCTTCGCACCCCCCAATCCGGCGAGGATCTGTTCTCCTTCATGAAACGCACGGCGGGCGGCTTTGACCGAACCGTCTATCGGCAGCTTCTCGGAGCGGCCAACGCCTTCAAAGAGGGAGACCGGATTCTGGGCGTTGCCGCAACCGACGAAACCGCCCGGTCCAAAGCGCGCCTCCTTCTGTCCCATACCCGTATGGGCGACATCCTGAAGCATCCCGTATTTGAGGACAAGCTCTATTTTCGGCTGCTGGAAAGCCTCTCGCCCGACCTCGTTCAAAAAACCAGCCTGATGACACTGGGAGAATTCAAGGCTTTTCTGCTGGACGCTCCGGAGGAAGAAATCCACGCCATTCTCGACGGCCTTTGCAGCGATGTGATCGGCTGCGTCGTGAAGCTCATGTCCAACGAAGAACTTACTGACGTGGGACGGAAAATCTTCAACCCGCTGGCCGGAACCAAGATCGGCGCCAAAGGTTACATGGGCGCACGGATTCAGCCCAATTCCCCCACGGATCACCCCGATGACGTGATCTGGCAGATTTTTTCCGGCTGGTCTTACGCGACCGGCGATGTGGTCCTCGGGACCAACCCGGTCAGCAGTCAGCCCCAATCCGTCGCGGCGCTGGAAGCGGCTCTCAACGACGTGCGCCGCACCTTCAGAGTAGAAAACCTTCTCCCCCACAGCGTCCTGGCCCATATTGACCTTCAGGCGGAAGTGGAAAAACGTCAACCGAACACAACCGGCATCTGGTTTCAGAGCCTGGCGGGGAGCGATCAGGCCAACGCCACGTTCGACATCACGCTGGAGAAGATGCTGGCCTACGCGTCCCAGCGAACGGGCCAGTACGGATTTTACTTCGAGACCGGCCAGGGCGCCGACTTCACCAACGGCAGCGGCCAGGGAACCGACATGGTCATTCACGAATCGCGCAAATACGGCTTTGCCCGGCTGCTGAAGATCAAGGTTGCCGAAGCCCAACAAAGGTCGGGGCGCACCCCGGCCCCGTGGGTCCACGTCAACGACGTGGCCGGGTTCATCGGCCCGGAAGTATTCCGCACCCGAGAGCAGCTCGTCCGCTGCTGCCTGGAAGACATTGTCATGGGCAAGCTGCACGGCCTCACCATCGGCCTGGACATCTGCTCCACGCTCCACATGGACATTTCTCTCGATGATCTGGACTGGTGCCAGGATCAAATCATGCCGGCCAATCCGGCCTACCTCATGGCGCTGCCGACCAAAAACGACCCCATGCTGGGCTACCTCACCACGGCCTTTCAGGACCATGTGCGCCTGCGCGAAAAATTCGGCTATAAAGTCAACGATGACATGCAGCGCTTCTTCCGGAAGCTGGGAATCCTCGACGCGGCGGGAAAACCGACCGCGCACTTCGGCGACCCGCTGTGGGTCTGGTATTCCTACCGGCGGGCCAAAGGCGACCGGCGATCCCGCGCAGCGATCTATCGCGAGGGCAAAAAAAGGATGCAGGAAGTCCGGGACCGCGGCGTTTATCTGGCCCAGGGCTATGACGGCCCGCCCTGGAAGATGGAGGCGAGGCTGGATCGGGAAATCCGCGAGTTGTACGCGGATTCCAAACAATGCATCTGGGTGGAGCTTTCGCCATCCTTCATCGCTTCCCTGCCAAACGCCGTCGTGCTCAAAAGCCGTTCAAAGGACAGAGAGGATTACATCCTGCATCCACAAACCGGAGAGGTGCTGGAGGCTGCATCCCTGCAAATTCTGAAAGAGCTGAAAACCAAAAGGGGCGATGCTCTCCAGGTGCAAATCATCGTTTCGGACGGCCTCAACGCCCATGCCGTTATGGACCCCGGGCACCTGGCGCCGTATCTGTCGCATCTTGAAAAAGGGCTCAAGAAGAAGCACCTGACGCTCGCCTCCGAACTCCTGGTGCTTCAAGGCGGACGCGTACGGGCCGGATACCGGATCGGCGAAGTCCTGTTTGGGAATGAGCCGAACGCCCGGGCGCACAAAGCCATTGTTCACATCATCGGCGAGCGACCCGGCACCATGCATCACACATTTTCCGCGTATATCACGGCGCCGGCCGCGGCCGTCTGGACCCGGGCCGGCATCGACCACAACATCACCCGTGTGGTTTCCGGCGTGGCGGACACGGCCCTCCGTCCTGATCTTGCCGCCGAAGAAACGGTAAAAATACTCGATGACCTTTGGAACGAATAAACTATTTTTTAAAGGAGAAAAAAATGAAAAAAGTTGCCATCTTTTTGTTTGCGGTCTGCTGCCTTTTCTGCTTCAGTTTCGGTGCGTCCCAGGCAGCGGAAGAATCTTCGTCATCCGGCAAAAGCGTCACGAAACCCGTCAAGGAAACGGCCAAAGAGGTCAAGCAGGGAACGGTTAAGATTTATAAGGAAAGCAAGGACGCGATTGTGCGGGACGCCAAAGCGTTGAAGGAAGAAGTCCCCAAAGACGTGAAGGAAGCAAAAAAAGAGGCCGTTCGGCAGGCCAAGGATGTCAAGAAAAGCGCCTCTTCGGAATGGAAGGAGATCCGCGAAAACATGGCCAATCCGAAACTGACCACAAACCCAGAAAAGAAATAATCCGGAAACAATCCATTCCGGAAAGGATCGGTATTGAAGATACGATTTCACGGACGGTTTCTTTGGGTCATGCTGCTTCTCTTCGGCATGGTCTGTCTGTCGGCGGATCACGTGCAGGCCAAAGCGCCGTCATCCGCGGGGCAGGCCATTCTGGAAGCCATCCGGATTCAGGGACCGCTGGATTTTTGCGGTGAACCGGTGCCGCTTGACGATCCCGACGTGCGCGAACGTCTGGAACGGGAACTGCTGGTGTCTCTGGACAACAGCGACGACATCATCCTCTGGCTGAAGCGCGCCAACCGCTACTTTCCCTACGTCGAAAAAGCTCTGAAAGCCCAATCCCTGCCCGACGATCTGAAATATATCACCGTCGCGGAAAGCTCCCTCAAGCCGCTCGCCTTTTCCAACAAGGGCGCCGCGGGATACTGGCAGTTCATCGAAGGAACGGGAAAGAAATACGGCCTGGAAATCAGCGCCGACATCGATGAAAGAAGAAACGTTCACACGGCCACGCAGGCGGCCTTGGCTTATCTCAAAGACCTCCATAACCTTTTCGGATCCTGGACGCTCGCGGCTGCGGCTTATAACATGGGAGAAGACGGTCTGCAGTCCGAACTGCTCATTCAGAAGGTCGGCAACTACTACCAGCTATACCTGAACCAGGAAACGCAGCGATACGTTTTTCGGATCCTCGCGGCAAAAATCATCATGTCCAATCCGGAACGATTCGGGTATTCTCTTTCCAAATCGGACCTTTATGCTCCCCGGCGCACCGATATCGTGAACATCAAAGCCTCCGAGCCCGTGCCCCTGCACATCATCGCCCAGGCGGCCAACACGTATTTCAAAATCATCAAAGACCTCAACCCGCAGATCAAATATTATTCCCTGCCCGCCGGAACTCATACCGTCCATATTCCCCAAGGCCAGGCGAAAGGTTTTTACGAGCGCTACGAGAAATTGCTGGTGGAATGGGTTGCCCTGAAAAATGACTCTGTATATACCGTTAAAAAGGGAGATACGCTGACGGGCATTGCCAAACGATTCAACGTGCCGTATAAAGCACTGACCATCTGGAATCCGGCCGGCGGCAGAAAGCTTTCCCCCGGCGACAAGCTTTATATTTTTTCCGATTCCCTGAAAGAGAATCAAGGCCGTGAACAAACAAATCCTTAAATCAGGACGACTGCCGGCTTCTGGCCCTTACTCCGCCGCCGTGGAAATAAACGGTCTGGTCTTTGTTTCCGGGCAACTGCCGATCAATCCGGAAACCGGCGAAGTCATCGAGTCTTTGGAACCGGCAACACGCCAGGTGCTGACGAACCTTCAAACCGTTCTTGAAGAAAACGGCCTGTCGCTTGAGGATGTCGTCAAAACAACCATTTTTTTAACCGACATGGCGGACGTTGCGGCGGTCAATGAGATTTACGCCGGCTTTTTTCCGAAGGAGCCGCCGGCCCGTTCAACGGTTGGAGTATCCGCACTGCCCAAAAATGTGCCGCTCGAGATCGAAGCCGTCGCGGTCAGGAAGCAAACCTAAAAGAAAGCTGCCCACAGCAAATAACAGGTAGACCAGACCCTCTACTCCCGGTCTTCAAATAGTCACATGCGATTTTCGACGCCTTGCGAATTGACGAAACGACAAAAGTATGCAAGCTTATCCGCAAGGAACGTGTGATCGCGTTAATGAAACGCTCTGATTGGCGATGGTTGCAAGATCCGCTCTACGACGATTATCTTGAATCGATCCGGGTGAAAAAGGATGACGAAGAAGAAAGAAGATCCGCTTTCCCTGTCCCTTGAGGCCCCCGTTCCCGAAATATACATGCCGCGCCTTCAATTATT
>DAOTJI010000116.1:0-3358 GCA_035448625.1 Smithellaceae bacterium
TCCACCTTGAAAACCAGATTGTGGCGGTCGTTGAATTTGATGACGCCCGCGTTGTCGACAAATACGGACAGACAAAAATCCTTCCTGCCTTTCGCTTTGCGGATTTTGGCCGTCGAGCCTTTGATGTAGGTTTTAAAAAGGGAGTTGACGGTTTTTTTCGTCCGGCCGTCAAAGTATTCGATGCGGCTGTTGAAGATTTTATGTTTGCAGTGCTCCGACCAGGTTTGCGCGAGGCATTCCAGCTCCACGTCGGTCGTGTTTTCGTCCAGGCCGACTTTCCGGCGGGCTTTTACGATGGCGGGATCGGAAAAGTATCCTGCGATCGCCTGCATCTCCTCGAGGTTGAGCGCCAGGAGCTTTTCACGGCTGATCTTCAACAGCGCTGCCTCGTCCAACCGGGTCAGGTTGATTGTCGCCACCTGCGGCTCGTCTTTGCCCGTAACCTGCGGAATGTGCGCCGGCATCCCGTTTACAGAGTCAAACTCCGCCCGGCCCACCACCTGATGGCGCTCAATCAGATCGTTGGCCAGCAGGCCGGAGGCGATGTTTTGGGCATCGGCCCTGGAAATCGGGCCGGAGATCAGATACTGCCGAGACGTATAAACGCTGATTTTGCGATCGCCTGCGCTGTCGCCCAGAAGCAGCGTGACCGCTTCGCGCGCGGTTTTGCCGACGTTGTCGGTGACGCCGGGGCGAAAGCCCACTTCAATGAGCCAGTCGAAATTTTTCGCAAGCGGCTGATTGATCGCGTACTGTTGGATCACCGGATCGGAAAGAGGTCCGGCCGCCGCGCGGCGCAGCTCTCCGGCCGTGAGTTCGCCGTCAATGGTATAGACTTCAACCGTCGCGACACCGACAACCGGCAGTCCCAGATTGTCGATGATGCGCTTTTTCGTCTTTTCGCCCAGCGCATCGCGAATGCCTTCCCTAAAACCGACTTCAATTCGATCGGACATGAATCTGCCTTGATTGATTTCCTGTTTCGGGTCCGTTGATCCCCGCAGATGGCCTATACCCAAAAGACCCTGATTATGCAACCGGCAAATCAAAACCGGGCCTCTTCCGGCCGGAAGTCCTTCCGCCCGCCGATGCGTCCGCAGCATGCACACGCCGGAAAACCGTTCATTCTCTTCCGTTGACCAGCGCCTGCAGGATATCGGACACGGCGTCTTTGTGCGCCACCAGAATCACTTTAATGCCGGCGTTTTCGGCGCCGAGCAGTCGTCCCAGCGCCCGGCTGTCCATGTCCAGCCGGCATCCCAGAATGCGGTGCCGATGCTCCATCAGGATCTGCCCGATATGACGATACAGGCGCTGTGCCCCATCACTGGAAAACAACAGCAGGCGGGAAACCCTGCCGGCCGACCCCGATGCCAGCTTTGACCGCAGGGCATCAATGCCCTTTTTTTCCGCCGCGAGCCTGCCGGCAATGTCTTCGAAACCGAAGCGAACGCGCCGCTGCAGCCTGGCCTTTTGCAGCGCTTCGGCCAGCGGCTCGCTCACGCGCAGCAGGGGCACTTTCCAATTGCCCTCCTGCCAAAGCAGGGTTGTGGAGGCCGCGAGGGCTTCACGGATTTTTTCAGCACGGCCGTCCGCCTCCAGCGCACGGGGCAGGCAAAGGGTGGCTGGGTTCATCAGATCATCCCCGTTGGTTTCTTTTTGTAGCATATTCTTTTCGGTTATAACAGCCGTCCCCATGATGCATCGGATAAGAACCGGCGCTTCGGATCGAAATTCAGCTTCTCTGAAAAAAAAGCAGGGAACGGTCGCGCTCTTCCCTGCAGTTTACTGCCGGTACCGTATCCCCGTCTCCTCTCGCCCACGGTCTTTTTGCCATGCGCTGCGAACCATGAGGCATGAGATGAAAAACAGGGCGTACCCTCTTAATTTTTAATGGCTTTCGGCACGAAAATCAGATCGTCATTGGCTTTGGCGCCGTTTTGAATCATCGTCTCCTTGGTCAGGAAATTCTTGCGATCCACGTGGCAGACGTCGCATTTGCGGGTCCGGTCCGTCCGCTTTTTGATGTTATGCGCGGGCGTATCCCAGTAGTTGGGCACCGCGTCGAAATGCTCCATCTTGATGCCCGCCGGGGCGAACGTGTCGCGGACCGTGGGAATCAGTCGCAGGGTCGTCAGCACTTTTTTGTCCCGCGGAGAGCGCCCCAGAATCATGCCGGGATCGGCCGCGGCATGGCCCCCGTGGCAGTCGTTGCAGTTGCGGTAGGCCGACCCGGAGTGGCAGCCGTAGCAGGACACTTTGCCGTCATGCCGGCGATGCGTAACCTGCGTCTCCATTTTGGCTTCCTTGCCATTCGGGTGACAGTTCTTGCAGGCCGGACGCTGCGGAACTTCGTTTTTGGACTTGTAGGCCGTGCCGTCGCCGTGGAACTCCGCTTTTTTGTGGCAGTCCATGCACAGCATGCCCTTCTGATAATGAACATCCGGCGCGCCGCCGTAATCTCCCGTGTATTCAGGATAGACGCGGCCGCCGTGGCAAAACGCGCAGGTCTTGCCCTCGTCCTTTTTCACGAATTTGTGCTTCGCGATCAGCCCGATGCTGATCCCGCCGATCGGCGCGCCTTTCACGTGGCAGTCGCCGCAGGAAGCATGACAGCTTCGGCAGGATTTTTCAAAAACCTTCTCGTCAAACGTTTTCAACTCCGCCTCGGAGAACCGCGGCAGGACGCCCGTCCGCTGGCCGATCGTGGTGTAGTGCAGAGACTTGGCGTAGTTGACGGAAACCTTTTTATGACAAACGCCGCAGGATCGCAGATTGTCGGAAGGCTTTTTCAGCATTCCGAGGTGGGCTTTTTCCCTGCTGAGCTCCCCGTCGTTTCCCGCGTGGCAAAGAACGCAGCCCGCCTTGAAATGGGGATCTTTGTCCAGCAGGGCCTTATCGACCACATATCCTTTGTACATTTCTTCCGGCCGAACTGGCGGAGGAGCACCCGCTCACCCCTCGCCCTCGCTTTTGGGCAAAACGGGCGGCTTGTGCAGGGACTTCATCAACGCGTCATTCGTATGGCACTGAATGCATTTATTGGGGGTGGCGGCAAAGACCGCGGTTCCGTAAATTGCGGCGATCAGCACGGCAAGGAAAACCAGCAGGAATGTTCGTCGGTTTTTCACAACACCTCCTGAAGGGAAGAGTGAAGAAAGATGTAACAAATCCGTTTGAGGCTGTCAAACGGATTCATGGCGCCGATCAGCGCTCCACCGGCGCCTGCGGGTCCTGCATCCACTCCTGCATGGATCCGATGTAGAGCCGGACATTTGTGTACCCCAGCACTTCCGTCAGAAGATACGACCAGGTCGGGCAGCACTGGCCCGCGTCGCAGTAGGTGACGATCGTGGCG
>DAOTJI010000116.1:3458-4574 GCA_035448625.1 Smithellaceae bacterium
TTTTCCACCCGGGTGGAGAGGGGTTTTTTCTCCGCGATCCACTTGTTGATTCCTCCGTCCAGAAGTGCGACGTTTTCGATCCCGGCATACTGCAGCGTGCAGGCGACGCGGGCACTCTGATAGCTGAGGCGCGGCGTGTCCATACATCCCGTGACAACGACCCACCTGTCAAAATCAATCCCCATGTAGCCGATCGTGTCGTCGATATCATCCTTTTCCGGCAGCGACGCGTACAGGCCGTCCTTCATGTAGGCCCAGGCACCGTAAAAAGCGTTCAACGCACCGGGAATGTGGCCTTCGCGGTACTCTTCCACGCGGCGGATATCCAGAACAACCAGTTTGGGGTTTTTCAGATTGGCCAAAAGCCAGTCGGTGGAAACGATCGGGGCAATGTCTCTAGCCAGTCCCGCGGCAGGGAGTAAAACGATGAACGAAGCAAGAATAACGAATCGAAGCAAAAGGTCCCTTTTCATGAATTTCCTCCTCGTCAACCGGCGCTCGGATGAGCGTATCGTCAAAACCGTTTCGTCTTAAAGTCGCGCAAATTATACCATGTCCGGATTCAAAATAGCCAGTTCAATGTTCCCATCGGGGCTCGCAGCCCAAACCGTACAATATCCATCGAAAACTACCCCCGGCATTGATTCACAGCTCATGTAATTCAAAGCATTGACACCACAACCGGCCTGATGCTATGGTCCTGACAAATGCGGGTGTTGTTAACGCAGATACGGGAACCGCAAAAATGAATGATTTGCTGATCATCCTGCTGGTTGTAGCCGTCTGGGTTTTTGTCCAGGCGTGGCTTTTGCCGAAACTCGGCATATCCACCTGAATGCGACCCTCCTGTCCGGCTCCGGACAGAAAAAAGAAATCGGACTCGCCGTAGCGGATCCTTTCAAACGAAGGGATCCGCTTTCCTCCGTAAAGACCCTCCGCAGCGTTAGGTGTTCGTCCCGAATCATGTCACCGCAAGAATCTGGATGTCGCAGACGTTGGTATAGGTCGGACCTGTGATGAAAAGGCCGCCTTGCTTCTCAAAGAAAGCATAGGAGTCGTTATCCTGAAGGCGCAACGCGGCCTCGGGGGAGATGGTTTTCATCTTTTCCATCAGCG
>DAOTJI010000117.1:0-4466 GCA_035448625.1 Smithellaceae bacterium
GGCTGGTTCATCGTGACGCCGTTGACAATCCGCACCGGCACTCCCGCATTGCGGAGGAGCGCCGCGGTCAGATGGGAATAGTTCTGGCAGTTGCCCCTGCCGGTGCGAAGCGCGTAGAGCGCATCGTACTGCGGCGGGGGGTTTACGTAACGGACATGGTCCACCACGTAGCTCACCACTTTCTGTACGGCTTCAAACTGCGTTTTCGACCCGCGGGTGAGTTTCTGCGAAAGTTCCCCAATGGCCGGATCATTGGTCTGCACCTGCTCCGAGGCCTGCAGATAGTCCTTCAAATTGCCGGGGACGGACGCGAGCGGAAAAGGCGCGACAGAGTCAATCGCTTTCAGACCGGTGCTCGTTTGCGCGTCAAACGACACCACCGCGTCAATGCTTTTCGGAACATCGGTCCAGGTTGCCTGAATGGTTTTATTGCCGCGGGCGTCCTTGAGCGTTTTTTTCTCCTGGGCGTCGGGGGTAAACGTTATTTTGAAATTGCTGATTTTCTGGCTGTAGGTTGGAGAATCAAAGCTGGACGGCTCGACAAAACTCATGACCAATTTTCTCATCGAATCGCCGGCCACGATCTGGTGCTGCAATTCATAGTGGATCGTCGAGTCCATCTCCCCCATGACCGTAAAGTTCTCGGCCGAAGCCGGCAAAGCGGCAAACAACAGCGATGCGATCAGTGCGGCTTTCAGACTTTTGAGCATAGCAGGTCTCCCCCGTCGGATATTTAAACGGCTCCATCATAAATGAGGTGCGCCGGGAATGTCAATAAAAACAAAATGTTCTTTTCTTTATTGAAATCAGACACTTAATTATCCCCGGCAAAAATATAATTGACAACAGACGGTTTATGAATAAGTTAGTCCCAAGTTGGATGCCGCAAAAGGCATTCCCGTAAGGAGGATACTTAATGCTGACAGTTACAGACAAGGCCTCGGAGGTCATCAAGGATTTTCTCAAGGACAAAAGCGCTGATGCGGCCATCCGCATCACCATGTCCATCGGTTGATCCGGGCCCTCTCTGGGCATGGCTCTGGACGAGCCGAAAAACGACGATGAAGTGATTGACGAAAAGGGAACAAAATTTGTCATTGAAAAAGACCTCTTCAGTCAGGCAAAACCGATTAACATTGATTTCATCACAACCCCGCAGGGAGCAGGCTTCAAATTGACATCGAGCCTCGCCGCGGCGGGAGGCGGCTGCGGTTCGTGCAGCTGCTGAACCACATTCCGGGGGAGAATTTTCTCCCCCGTTTTTTTGTATCATGACGACCCATCCTGCCACCCAACCGTTGATTGACGAAGCCGACCGCCTGCTCCGGCAGGAAAAATACGGCGAAGCCGTGGCCCTGCTGGAAGCATTTCACAGCCGCCACCCGGATCAGGAGCCCGTCCTGCTTCGCCTGGCCTGGGCCTCCTGGGACAGCGGCAACAAAAAACAATCCCTTGAATATTGGGAAATGCTGCTGGAGCGGGAACTGAAGCGCAGGGTTTTTACCGGTTTTGCCTATGATGAACTTGTGCGGATTTACAAGCAGGAAGCCCTTTTTGAAAAACTGGTCGCCGTCTGCGAAAAAGCCGTCGCCGTGCAGCCGGACGATGTCTGCCTTCTGACCGAACTGGGCAACGCCCAGCTTCAGGCAGGCCGGGCTTTGGAAGCCTGCCGTATTTTTGAAAAACTCACCCGGATCGAAGAAGACCATCCCGATTATTGGCGCCGGCTGGGCGAAGCGCTTTTTGCCGCCGGGCGCGCGCCGGACGGCGAAGCGGCCTTCCTGCGGGCCGGGAGCCTGGATCCGGAGCAGATGGACCGCTATTATTTCAGGATCGCGGATTTATATATGCGGGACAAACGCCATGACGAAGCGATGCGGTTTTTGAAGCGGTGCATTTCCTTCAATCCTTCACAGCCGCTGTATTCCTGCAGCCTGGGAGACGAACTGATCTCGCTGGGGCGCATCGATGAAGCCGAGGCCGTCTATGAAACCGCCGCGGCGCAGAGTCCTTCCGGCGCCTATTACAACCGTCTGGGAAACGCCCTGATGAAAGAAAAAATCTTCGACCGCGCGGCCTGCGCCTTTCAAAAAGCCGTTTCGCGCGAGGCCCTGCGGCCCTTTTACATCAACCTGGCCCGGGCTTATCACGAAATGGGACAACTCGACCAGGCCGCGGAAGCACTCCGGCAGGCCGACGCCGTAAGCGGAACCGTCTAAGCTTGATGAAGTCGAAAAAATGGTAAGTTTAGACGGCTTCGTAAAAAGCTCCGCAGGCAAGGCGCGCAAATCCAGAGGAATGAGGCGTGCTTCAACGGACGCCGCAATAAGCCTGCCGGAGGCGAAGGCCGGGAAAGGATGCAGCGCAACGCAGCATCCGGGCTTTTTACGAGGCCGTCAAGCTTTGCCCGCTTTGCGCAGGTTTTCCTTGTACACATGGTAAAAGCTTTCGTACTCGTCTAAAGCTTTCTTAAATACCTGGCCGATATCGGCAATCTCATTTTTATTGACAATCAGGTTGACGCTTCTGTTGTAGGCCATCATGTTGTCCATGGTCTTGAGCGACGCGCTGAGCAGCGTCACGAAGGTCTGCCGGCGAACGGTCATGGACAGGCCTTCCAGAAATTGCAGGACGCTGTTGGCCTGGCCTTCGGCCGTGTCAAAACTTTCATCCACAAAGATGGCGCTGAAAATATGAAACCGCATGAATTGAAGGGCTTCCCTGGCGGACTTCGCTTCCGCGACCGCATATCCCATGCCTTTCAGTTCGCTGATGATTTTATCCCGGACGGCGCCGTCCGATTCACAAACCATGGCGGTGTTCCCTTCCGGCGCGATGTACCCGAAAGGACGTCCTTCGGACATATCCCCCGCTTTTGCCGCTCTTTCTTCAGCCATTATCATCTCCTTCGCTTGAAATTCATGGCATCGTCATTTATTTCTTCTGCCAGGGAGGAACGCTGGCCTGGGGTTTGCCGTACGATTTGTCCACCTCCAGCTTCCCGATATCCGTGGTTTTCTCCCCGCGGGCGTTCTTGATGGAGTCAATGCCCCGGTTGACGTTCGACTTGTTGGAGGCATAGGCTTTGGCCGTTTCTTCGGAAATCAGCCCCTTTGAATAGAGATCAACGATGCAGGTGTCGAACGTGATCATCCCGAACGCCTTGCTCTGCTCCATCACATCGTAAAAGGTCTTGCCTTCGGATTCGCCGTTCTGAATAATATCCTTCACCCGCAGATTCATTCCCAGCGCTTCGAAAGCCGCCACACGCCCTCCTCCCTCCTTGGGCAGGAGACGCTGACAGACAATCCAGCGGACCGTATCGGCCAGGCGGATGCGGATCTGATTTTCTTCTTCGGAAGGGAACATGCCCAAAATGCGGTTAATCGTGGAGCCGGCATCCACCGTATGCAGCGTGCTCAGCACCAGATGGCCGGTTTCCGCGGCGGACAGCGCGATTTCCACGGATTCGCGGTCGCGCATTTCACCGACCAGCACGACCTTGGGCGCCTGACGGAGCGCGGCGCGCAGTCCGCTGGAAAACGTGTCGAAATCCTTGCCCAGCTCCCGCTGGTTGATGGTCGCTTTCTTCTGCTGATGCGTGAATTCGACCGGATCTTCCAGCGTGATGATGTGGATGGATTTCTGCTCGTTGATTTCATTGATCACGGCGGCCAGCGACGTGGATTTGCCGCTGCCCGTGGAACCGGTCACCAGAACGATGCCGTTTTTTTCACCCGCAATGCTGTAAAAGGCTTCCGGCAACTTCAAATCCGCACAGGACGGAATCTTCGTTTCCAGTTTCCGAAGAACAATCGAATAATGGCCGCGCTGGGAAAAAATATTCACGCGGAACCGGGCGATTCCCGGCAGTTCATAGGACAAATCGCAGGAGCCCGTGGCCACCAGATCATCGGTCAGGCGATGATCCCGGTTCAGCAGGTTCAGCGCGAAAATTTCCGTCTGAAACGGCGTCAACCGGGCAAAAGGCGGATCCAGATCGACGCCGGTCAACTGTCCCGACGATTCCACCTGAAAAGGCTTGTTTACCGTCAGGTTCAGGTCGGAAATATTGGGATGGGACGCCAGCATGTGCTCCAGAATATGATCGATTTCCTGTTTTCTCATAAACCCACCTCGCTTCGGTTATGCTTCGGTAAAGTCCGAAGGCGGACTTTTCAGAAGCGGACGGAATTTCGCCTTGTCGTTGGCCTTGTTGTAAGCCTCGTCGGGGCTGATCCACCCCTTGCTGACGTAATCCATAATCGCGTCGTCCAAAAGCTGCATGCCGTACTTTTTGCCGGTCTGCATCATGGAGGGGATCTGGAAGGTCTTTGCCTCGCGGATCAGGTTGCGCACCGCCGACGTGGCAATCAGAATTTCCAGCGCGGCGCAGCGGCCCTTGATGTCCACCCTCTTGAACAGCACCTGGGCGATGACCGCCCGGAGGCCGTCGGCCAGCGTGG
>DAOTJI010000118.1:0-4385 GCA_035448625.1 Smithellaceae bacterium
AGATTTTCCATGCCGTCGCTCTATATTTACGGCAATGAAGACTCCGTCATTATTCCGGCAAACATCACCCACCTGGAAGACTGCTTTGATTCGATACAGGTCGAACAAATCAAAGCCGCTCATTTCCTTCAGGAGGAAAAGCCCCGGGAAGTGGCCGAGCTGATGAACCGCTTTTTTAAATGACCATTCAAAACCGGAAAGACGGTCGGCATTCTTTCGTCCGTCTTTTCCAAGGAGGAAGCATCATGTCCGGCATCGAATCCAACACCGATCAGTTTCGGGCCCTGGCCGACAATCCCAACCAGGAGCCGTTTGTCATGCTCAATCTGCTGAAGTTTAAAAAGGAGGGCGGTCGGGAGTCCTACTTCCGCTATATCAGGGAATCCGGGCCCTTTGTCGAGGCTGTCGGCGCCAAGGTGCTGTACTTCGGAAAGCCGAAAGAACTGCTCCAGGGGAGAGAAGACTGGGATCTGTTGATGCTGGTTTCTTACCCGTCTCGCAAGGCGTTCCTGGCCATGGCCAACAATCCCGACTATCTGAAGGTTCATGAATTCCGGGCGGAAGGCGTGGAGCGGGCCGTGCTCTATGCGACGGACCCGGTGAAGTTTAAGGAAATCCTGTCGGAGTAGCGGCAGGCTTTGCAATCCGATGGTCCGGACAAGGTCAGGCAAAAACAAAACCCCCGTTCTCACCGTGGAGAACGGGGGTTCTTTTTTACCCGTTGAATTCTCGGCAAATTACGCCGGTTTGATTCCCGGCGGATAAGCTACTGAAGCGGCACCCAGCGGATCTGCTTCGGGTCCGTGCTCTTGCTCATCTTTTTGATTTTTTCAAATTCCTCTTTGGTCTTCGGGAACGAAACGACGTAGTCCACCTTGCTGAACTGACCGTTGTTGACGTACTGCATGATGGTGCCGCAGTTCATCACGCCGTTTTCCTCGATATTGAACAGTTCGTTCGGAAATTTGTCGCCGGCGGTCGGCAGGGCTTTGTAAATGTTCTTGCGGACCACCTTGGCATCCAGCGACTGCGACGCGGCAATGGCGCGCGCGATGATATGCATCATGTTGTAGTTCAGGCAGTTTTCCGCGTTGACGACCGACCCTTTGTAGGCCGCGTTGTAACGCTTGCTGTAATCCGGCATGATCGGCAGCGGCAGGCGTTTGATGTCGCCTGTGCTGATCATGCCTTCCAGCAGCTTCAGTTTGTTTCCGAGCGTTTTGGCGATGTAATCCGGTTTGGCCTGGTCGATCAGAATAAACCCGCCTTTGAAGCCCAGGTTTCTGGCCTGTTCAATCACGAGAGCGGTGGGGGCCGAAGGACCGCCCACGAGCAGGAAATCCGGCTTGGTGGCGATGGCCGCCGTCAACTGCGCGGAAAAGTCCGTTTCCGTATAGTAATTGGCCGGTTTGTCGGCCAGAATTTTGCCGCCTTTTTTCTCCCAGACCGCCTTGAATACGTTGCGCCACGCATCTCCGTAAGCCCCTAGGGTGACCACCATTGCGCCGTTGCGCCAGCCTTTGTCCCAGGCCACGATGGAGAAGTTTTTGGCGTAGGCGACAAAGTTCGGAACGGGGTTGATGATCATCGGATGCTTCTTTTCCATGATGGTATGGACGCTGGAATAGGCCGCGATGATGAAGTTCTGTTCGGGAATGGCCATCAGGGCGCCCACCGTTGTCGCCACAGGGTTGAAAACGGCGATGGCCTTATTTTGACTCACGAACCGAATGGCATTGTTCTTGGCCAGGGTTGGGTCGACCCGGTCATCCAGTTTTTCCAGCTTGAAGGTATATTTTTTGCCCTGGACGGTTACGCCGCCCGCGGCATTGATTTCTTTCACCGCCAATTCCACGCCGTTGTAGCAATCCTGTCCATACTCGGCGGCCGGTCCGCTCAACGGCCCCGTAAAACCGATCGCGATCTCCTCGGCGGACGCGACCGTTCCCCACATCATGAACGCAAAGACGAACATCCAACACAACGCTTTCCAACTCTTCATTTCATTATCCCCTTTCTTCTATCAATAATTTCCGGCCGTTTACGGCTCGGCTGATGTTGTTCTCTTTTGCTTTTCGCGTATCCCCTTCGGGTCCTTTAGAAAAACCGGATCGCCGGGGATACGGGCGATCCGGGGCAGGAGAATTTTCAGGCAAGCATCAAAGATCCATGCAGCCCTCCCCGCACATTCCAGTAGGGAAACGGGCAGGAGCCCTTGTCTACAACGAGCGTTGGTTGTAGTAATTCAGCGGGCGCTCTCTTGTCAAGCACTATTTTCTTTTTTTTGAAGAAGGACGTCCTTTGGAAAAACCATGGATGTCCAGGCCGGCGGGGCTTATTTCGCGGGCTTCAGGCGGTTGTCCATGCTTGTAAAGCCACAGTCCGGCTGGTAGCAGGTGACGTTTAAAAATTCACATTTCTGTTTACAGACGGGGCAGGTTTGCGGCGGCGCCGTCTGTACGATGGTGTTTCCGCAGTTGCTGCATTTCCATGTATTTTCGGGCGGGGTTGTCGTTGTGTCGGCCATGAGCGTTGCCTCCTTTAGGTTTGGTTGGCGGCTCTTTGGTTTCTACCACATCCAAAAGCCTTTTGACAACCGAATAAACTTGAAAACCGGATGAATTTCCGGTAAACAGAAAAGCCCCCGGGGCAAAGGAGTGGGTATTGAACAAGCTCTCGAAAAAAAGCGATCTGGCCGGACTTTCCCTTTTGGGATTGGGCGGAAAGGCGAAGCCCGTCCGCAGACTGGAGACGTTTCCCAATCATTCCAAAAGACCGTATAGCGTCACCCTGTCGACGGAGGAGTTTACCTGCCTTTGTCCCATGACCGGCCAGCCGGATTTCGCCAAAATCAAAATCCAGTACATCCCCGATAAAAAAATCGTCGAATCGAAGTCGCTCAAGCTGTACTTCTGGTCCTTCCGCAACGAAGGCGTCTTTCACGAACATGTCACCAACCTGATCCTCGACGATCTGGTGGCGGCTCTTTCTCCCCGCTGGTGTAAGGTGACGGCGGAATTCGCCGTGCGCGGCGGCATCGCCATTTCCGTGGACGCCGAATACCCTGAAGCCGGAAAATCAAGAAATCCAAAGCGTTAAATGATTTCCGCTTTTTTCATACAATTTCTTTGACAGGCACGGTCATTGTTCGTATACTCCCGCGTCAAAATCGCTCTTTGGAAAGCGCGATCACGGACAACTCCAAGGTGAAAACCAAAAGGATTTCTTATGGCAAAACGTGAAGACATTAAAAAAGTTTTGATTATCGGCTCCGGACCGATTGTCATCGGCCAGGCCTGCGAATTCGACTACTCGGGAACCCAGGCCTGCAAGGCGCTCTCCAAGCTCGGCTACAAAATCATTCTGGTCAATTCCAACCCGGCCACGATCATGACCGACCCGGGCATGGCCGACGTCACGTACATCGAACCGCTCAACGCTCAGACGCTGACGGAGATCATTGAAAACGAAAAGCCCGACGCGATTCTGCCGAATCTGGGCGGCCAGACCGGTCTCAACCTGACCTCCGAGCTTCACCGCAAGGGCGTTCTGGACAAGCACGGCGTCAAGGTCATCGGCGTTCAGGTGGACGCGATCGAGCGCGGTGAAGACCGCATCGCGTTCAAGGAAACGATGAACAAACTGGGAATCGACATGCCGAAAAGCAAGCCCGCCACCTCCGTGGAGGAAGCGGAAAAGATCGCCGCCGAAATGGGCTATCCGGTGGTGATCCGACCGGCCTATACCATGGGCGGCACGGGCGGCGGCATCGTATACAACTTGGAGGAACTGCGGGTGATCGCAAGCCGCGGCATCTCCGCAAGCCTCATCGGCCAGATTCTGATCGAAGAATCCGTCATCGGCTGGGAGGAGCTGGAGCTGGAAGTCGTCCGCGACGCGAAAAACAACATGATCACCGTCTGCTTCATCGAAAACGTCGATGCCATGGGGGTCCACACGGGCGATTCCTACTGCACCGCGCCGATGCTGACGATTTCCGACGAGCTGCAGAAGCGGCTCCAGAAATATTCTTACGATATCGTCGAGGCCATTCAGGTGATCGGCGGAACGAACGTACAGTTTGCGCACGATCCGAAAACGGACCGCGTGGTCGTCATCGAAATCAATCCCCGCACGTCGCGTTCGTCGGCGCTGGCCTCCAAGGCCACCGGCTTTCCCATCGCGCTCATCTCCTCGATGCTGGCCTCCGGCATTACGCTCGATGAAATTCCCTACTGGCGCGAGGGCACGCTGGATAAGTACACGCCGTCGGGCGACTACGTCGTGGTGAAGTTCGCCCGCTGGGATTTCGAAAAATTCCCCGGCGCAACCGACAAGCTCGGTACGCAGATGCGCGCCGTGGGCGAAGTCATGAGCATCGGAAA
>DAOTJI010000119.1:0-4094 GCA_035448625.1 Smithellaceae bacterium
TTTAATCATGGGAAGCAATCCCGCTTCCAACCACCCCGTCTCCTGGAAATGGATTCAGGAAGCGGTGAACACCCGGGGCGCAAAAATCATCTGCGTGGACCCGCGCTTTACCCAGTCGGCCTCCAAGGCGCATCTATACGCTCCCCTTCGTTCGGGAACGGACATCGCTTTCCTGGGCGGCATGATCAAGTACATCCTCGATAACAAGCTGTATTTCGAGGAGTACGTCAAAAACTATACCAACGCGAGCTTCCTGGTGAATCCCGCGTTCAAACTGCCCGGACAAAACAAGGGTGTGTTTTCGGGCTTTACAAACGGCAAGTATGAGAAAGACACCTGGTCGTATCAAACCGCCGCAGACGGCGTTATTAAAAAAGATCCGACCTTGCGCGATCCCAACTGCGTCTTCCAGCTTTTGAAAAAACACTATTCCCGCTACACGCCGGAAATCGTCAGCAAGATCTGCGGCACGCCGGTCGACAAACTGATTGAAGTGTACAAGCTTTACGGCTCCACCGGCAGGCCCGACCGCGCCGGCGTGGATCTCTACGCGATGGGCTGGACGCAGCACACGGTCGGGACGCAGAACATCCGCACCATGTGCATGATTCAGCTTCTGCTGGGCAACATGGGCATCGCGGGCGGCGGCGTCGCGGCCATGCGCGGCGAATCCAACGTTCAGGGTTCGACCGATCACGGATTGCTCTTCCACATCTGGCCCGGCTATCTGGGAACGCCGACGGCATCGCTCCCGACGCTGAAAGCCTATAATGAAAAGAAGACGCCCAAAACCAAGGAAAAGAATTCCCTCAACTGGTGGAAGAACTTCCCGAAGTATTCGGCCAGCTTCCTGCGGTCTATGTACGGAATGAACATGGGTCTGGAAGAGGCTTATGCCGCTTTGCCCAAGCTCGACGACGGGGCCAACTATTCCTGGCTACAGATTTTTGACGACATGTACAAGGGCAAATTCACCGGCTTCTTCGCCTGGGGCATGAATCCCGCCTGCTCGGGGGCTCACTCCAACAAGGTGCGCCAGGCATTGGCGAAAGTGGACTGGATGGTGAACGTCAACCTGTTCGACAACGAAACCGGTTCCTTCTGGCGCGGTCCCGGCATGGATCCGGCCAAGATCAAGACGGAAGTCTTCATGCTGCCCTGCGCAGCCTCCATCGAAAAGGAGGGCAGCATCGCGAATTCCGGCCGGCTCCAGCAGTGGCGTTACAAGGCCGTCGCTCCTCCGGGAGAAGCCCTGCCGGACGGCGACATCATGAGCGAAATTTTCTTCAAAGTGAAGGAACTCTACGAAAAGAAGGGCGGACCGAACAAGGAAGCCCTCACCAAGCTCACCTGGCCCTACGGCAAAATGGTCGGCAAGCATTTCCACTATGATCCCCGCAAGGTGGCCGCCGAAATCAACGGCTTCTTCCTCGCGGACAAGAAAGTGGAAAACCCGACCAAGAAAGGTGAGTTCAGAGAATTCAAGAAGGGCGATCTGGTGCCGACCTTCGCCTGGCTGCAGGATGACGGATCCACGTCATCGGGCTGCTGGATTTACTCCGGTTCGGTTGCCGCCGACAAGGGGATTTTGCCCATGCGCCGCGGACAGGCCGATCCCACGGGTCTGGGTCTCTTCTCCGAGTGGGCCTGGTCGTGGCCGGTCAACCGGCGCATTATATACAACGGTGCATCCGTGGATCTCAACGGCAAACCCTGGGATCCTTCCCGAGCCGTCATTACCTGGAACGGTGAAAAGTGGGTAGGCGATGTTCCGGACGGTGTCGGCGATCCCGGCAAGGGAAGACCTCCTTTCATCATGAAGCCGGACGGCGTGGCCAGCCTTTACGGTCCCGGTCTGGCCGACGGTCCTTTCCCCGAGCATTACGAGCCTCTCGAATGCCCGGTGGATAAGAACCTGCTCTCACCGCAGAAAAACAACCCGGTCATCAAGCGCTTCGACAAGAAGGGCGTGGGCTCGGACATGGATGTTTATTCCAATGTCACGAGCTGCGATCCGCGCTTTCCGTTCATCTGTTCGACGTACCGGGTGAGCGAACACTGGCAGACGGGCGTGCTCACCCGCTGGTGTCCGTGGCTGGCGGAAATGCAGCCCGGGATGTTTGTAGAGATCGGCACGGAACTGGCCAAGGAAAAAGGTATCAAAAACGGCGACCGCTGCATTGTCAGTTCGGCGCGCGGAGAGGTCGAATGCTCGGCCATCGTCACGCCGCGTTTCAAACCGTTCAACATTGACGGCAATATGATCCATGAAATCGGTATCCCCTGGCACTTTGGCTGGATCACCACGAAGGACCGGACCTACAATCCCGGCGACAAGAAAGCCGAGGTCTTTACGCATGGCGATTCCGCCAACCTGCTGGTTCCGACCATCGGCGACGCCAACACCATGATTCCGGAGAGCAAAGCCTTCATGGCGAACGTTGTGAAGAAGGGGGTGAAGTAAGATGACCGAGAAAATTAAATTATACGACGATTCGAAATGCACCGCCTGCCGCGGCTGCCAGCTCGCCTGCAAACAGTGGAACGCGCTCAAAGCCTCGCAGACGGAAAACCGGGGCACTTACCAGAACCCGCCGTCTTTGACGCCGAATACGTTCATGCTCATCCACTTCCAGGATTACGTGGACGATAAGGGTAACGTCAAATGGCTGTTCCGCAAGGAAGCCTGCATGCACTGCACCGATGCGGCCTGCGTGACCGTTTGCCCCAGCGGCGCCCTGCACTACAACAAGGTTACGGGAACCGTAGGTTTGGACCAAGACAAGTGCATCGGCTGCAAGGAATGTGTGGCGGCCTGTCCGTTTGAAATTCCGCGCTGGGACGCCAAAACGGATAAGGTCTATAAATGCGACATGTGCGAAAGCCGGATTACCAACAATCTGGAGCCGGCCTGCGTCAAGGCCTGCCCCACCGGCGCCCTGTCCTGGGGTCCGAAGGAGAAAATGCTCAAAATTGCCGCCAAGCGCGTCGAGCAGTTGGGCGGCGATGCCACAACGTACGGCGACAAGTATGTCAAGGGTACGCACTTCATGTACGTGCTCAAGGAAAAACCGGCCGTTTATGCCGATATCCATAAAGATCCAAGCGTGCCGTTGTCCGTCACTCTGTGGAAGGGCTGGCTGAAGCCTTTGAGCTTGCTGGCTGCGGGCGGTGTTTTGGGCGGAGCCTTCCTGCATTACATCATCCACGGGCCGAAGACGCCGCATGAAGACGGACAGGAACAGAAGGGAGGAGAATAACCATGAAAAAGGGATACGTACAGGTCACCGACAGCTATGAAAGGATCATCCACTGGGCGATGGCCATCTCCTGTTTGCTTCTGTGCATTACGGGACTGGGGATGATGTTCCAGACCTTCAACTTTATCGGCTATTTGTTCGGCGGGCTCAAGAGTTTGAAACTCGTTCACAACTTTACGGGGCTCATTTTTGCCGTATCGCTGATCCTGGCGATCCGGATGTGGTGGAAAGAAGCGGGCGTGTTCGTTTTTCCGGAGGATTTGGATTGGATCAAAGCCGCGGGGGGTTACCTGTGGCATGTGGAGCATGTTCCGGAGACCGGGAAATACAATCCCGGCCAGAAGGCTTTTTTCCTGGTCGTGGCGATCTTCGGCGTGATCATGATTCTCACGGGACTGATCATGTGGTTTCCGACGGCGCTTCCGACCGGGCTGGTGCGCTGGATGTACCCGCTGCACGCCCTGGGTTTTGTGGCGATCTTCGCGTTTTTCTTCATCCACCTGTACCTGGGGACCATCGGCAATCCCGGTTCCGTCCAGGCGATGTTCAGTGGCTGGATGGACAAGAATGTGCTGACCATGCTGCATCCGAAGTGGGTCAAAGAGATGGAGCATGAAGGCAAACTGGTGGCCTGGGGCGAGGAAAAGAAAAAAGACGCCCACGGACATCAGGCGTAAAGAGACTTCAGATGGACTCAAAAGGCCCGGAGGCAAAACTCCGGGCCTTTTTTACGTGCGGGCTTCCCCAAATCAAAAAGAGCTCTTCCCCTGAAAAGGGAAGAGCTCTTTTGCTTCAGGATAAAAAACCGGGCATCAACCCCAGTTCTTCTCCGCC
>DAOTJI010000120.1:0-4081 GCA_035448625.1 Smithellaceae bacterium
TTGAATTTTCCCTGCGGTCGTGTGCCGACTTTCTTGAGCATATTGACAAACGGGCGGGCGCTGCCGTCCATGATGGGCACTTCAAAGGAATCGATTTCCACAACGGCATTATCCAGCCCCATGCCGCAAAACGCCGACATCAGATGCTCGATGGTCGAAACCGTAACGCCGTCATAGCCGATCGTGGTGGCCAGCGTCGTGTCGCAAACCGACTTGAAGTACGCCGGAATTGGCCTTGCATCCTGCAGGTCTCTCCGGAGGAAAACAATTCCGGTGTCCGCGGGGGCCGGATTAATCTGCATATTGACCTTGCGGCCCGTATGCAAGCCGATACTGGAGCAGGATATTTCTTTTTTTAAAGTACGCTGTAAATGCATATCAGACTCTTTTTAAACTGGATTTTAGTTTTAGCAATAAGCATACCAACTCAAAGAGCGCCGCGCTTGTATCGCAAATGATTGTCTTTATTGACTTAAACAAAGAATCGATCCGGAAGGAATGTCCGGTTGGTTCGTAATTTTGTGGTTAAAACAACACACCCCGCCCGGATGGGGGCTATGAATGGTAAGGAAACGATTTATTTACGAAATCTTTTTTTCTCTCTTTAAAACAGCTCCTTTTGGGCCCCCGACGAGTCGCGGCCGAAATGTTCGTATGCTTTGGAACAGGCGACGCGGCCTCGCGCTGTCCGCTGCAGATAACCCTCCTGAATGAGGTAGGGCTCGTAAACATCCTCGATCGTCACGCGCTCCTCGCCGATGGCCGCCGCGAGGCTTTCCACGCCGACCGGGCCACCGTTGAATTTTTCAATCAGCGTCAAAAGCAGTTTGCGGTCCATCTGATCAAATCCCTTTTGATCGACCTCGAACGCCTCCAGCGCATGGCGGGCCATATCGCCGTCGATGGTTCCGTCGCCTTTCACCTCCGCGTAATCGCGCACACGCTTGAGCAGGCGGTTGGCGATCCGGGGCGTGCCGCGCGCCCGATGGGCCAGTTCCCGCGCCCCATCCTCCGTCAGCTTCACGTTCAAAATGGAGGCGGAACGGGCCAGAATCACGGCCAGCTCCTGCGGCGAATAGAATTCCAGGCGGAAGTGTATGCCGAAGCGGTCGCGCAAGGGCGAGGTGAGCGAACCGGCGCGCGTGGTCGCACCCACCAGCGTGAATTTAGGAATATCGAGCTTCATCGACCGGGCCGACGGCCCCTGTCCGATGAGAATATCGATGTGGAAATCCTCCATGGCCGGGTAGAGAATTTCTTCGACGACGTGCGAAAGCCGGTGAATCTCGTCGATAAACAGAACTTCGTGCTCGTGCAGGTTCGTCAGGATCGCCGCCAGGTCGCCCGGGCGCTCGATCACCGGACCGGACGTAACCTTGATGTCCACGCCCAGTTCCCGGGCGATGATATAGGCCAGCGTGGTTTTTCCCAGTCCCGGCGGCCCGTAGAGCAGAACATGATCGAGCGATTCGCGTCGCTTGCGTGCGGCCTCGATGAAAATCGCCAGGTTGCTCTTCACCTTGTCCTGACCGACGTAATCGGCCAGCTTCGGCGGACGAAGCGTGTTTTCCAGCGCCCCTTCGTCTTCGGCGCAGGCCGGATCGATCAGCGGATTTTTCAAATGAGCATCCATATGTCTCTACCTGGAAAATGGCCGGACTCAGCCCGCCAGAATCTTCAGCGCTCTCTTCAGGAGCTGGTCCATCGCCGGTTCTCCCTCCAGGTCGCGCGCGGCTTTCTCCATAGCGTCCCGGGCCGCGCCGGTCTTGTACCCCAGGTTCATCAGTGCGGAAAGCACATCTTCGCGCATCAGCTCCGCCTGCTTTTGTTTCGCATCCGCGGCCGGAATCGCGTCCACGGCCATTTTTTTCATGACCTTTTCTTTGAGTTCCAGGATCAGCCGCTCGGCCATTTTCCGGCCGATGCCGGGAATAGCCGTCAGCCGGGTCAGATTGCCCCCCGAAATGGCCTCCAGCAGCTCAGCGGACGAAATCCCCGAAAGAATGTTCATCGCGACTTTCGGCCCGATGCCGCTGACGGAAATCATCAGCTGAAACAGCTCCCGCTCTTCCAGCGTGTAAAAACCGAACAGGTGAATCGCATCCTCTTTGACCGATGTATGGATATGCAGGGTGATCGTCTGTCCCGCATCCGGAAGCGCATAAAAAGTGCCCAGCGGAATGAAAACGCGGTAGCCGACGCCCTGCGCATCCACCACGACGTTGGAGATTCCCTTATAGGCGATTTTGCCGGTCAAGAGGGCAATCATTCAGATCGGATGCTCCTTCATGAAATTGGCGTGGCAAACCGCCGCAGCCAGTGCGTCCGCCGCGTCCGCCGGCGGAACGGACGAAAGCTTGAGAATCGCCTTGACCATCATCTGCACCTGCCGCTTCTCCGCCCGGCCGTAGCCGACCACCGCCTTTTTCACTTCCAGCGGAGAATATTCAAAAACCGGAAGTCCCCTGTCCGCGCAGGCATAGATCACGACTCCCCTCACCTGAGCCTGCCGGATCAGACTGCGGACGTTTTTTCCATAAAATATATTTTCCAGACTGACCGCCTGCGGAGCGGCTTCGGCGATGACGGCACCGAGCCGTGAAGACAGATCCAGCAAAATTTCGGACAGAAGCGAATCCCTCCGGGGCTTGATTTCACCGTGGGCCACATGGCGCAGGTAATTTCCGCTCCGATCGATGATGCCCCAGCCGGTCACATGGGAGCCCGGATCAATGCCTAGGATTCGCAAGATGTCCGCTTTCGTTCCTTGAACGTTTCAGCTCAATTTTTCCATGACCTCTTCATCGATGTCGAAATTGGAATACACGTTCTGGACGTCGTCGTTGTCTTCCAGCTTCTCCATCAGCTTCAGCATGGACTCGGCCTTTCCCGCTTCCAGTTTGACGGTGTTGGAGGGAATCATGCTGATGCGCGCCTCGAGATGCTTGATGCCTTTGGCGTCGAGGGCTTTCTTGACCGCTTCAAAAGCCGCCGGCTCCGTGATGACTTCGTATTCCGAATCCTCCGTTTTGACGTCTTCCGCTCCCGCGTCCAGCGCCAGCTCCATCAGCTCGTCTTCACCGATCACTTTCCTGTCGATGACGATGCTGCCTTTCTTGGCAAACATCCAGGCCACGCAGCCGTTCTCGCCCAGATTCCCGCCGTGCTTGGAAAAGATATGCCGGATCTCCGCCACCGTCCGGTTTTTATTGTCCGTCATGATTTCCACGATGACCGCCGCGCCGCCCGGTCCGTAACCTTCATAGGTAAATTCTTCGTAAGCATTTGCTCCGTCCCCGCCGCCCGTGCCTTTCTTGATCGCCCTTTCGATATTGTCCTTGGGCATGTTTTCTTCCTTGGCCGCCATGACCGCCTGCCTTAACCGGGCATTGCCTTCGATGTCGCCGCCGCCCAACCGCGCCGCCAGCGTAATTTCCTTGATGATTTTGGTAAAGATCTTGCCGCGCTTGGCGTCAATCGCCCCTTTTTTTCTTTTGATGGTGCTCCATTTGGAATGGCCGGACATAGCGTAATCTCCTGACAAAAAAGTTGATCTGGCATATTTTTTCGCCTCATAGCATAAGGCGATAAGCTTGTAAAGTTATTTACATATTTAAACCGGGAGGCTTTGTGCTGATCAAAATTATCGGGGCGTGGGAAAGGAAAGCCTCCGTCAGGGCCGGTCCCCTCGGATGACATTGGGAATGTCTTTTGCGCCAAGGTAGAAGACCAGAAGTTTGACCGGAACCTTTCCATGGTTGGTTCCGTTGTGCCTGAGGTTGACGACTTCGATAACGGCCTCGCCTTCCCTGAACTCCGCGGTCTTTCCTCCTTCGATCTCGACGGTGAGTTGTCCGGCCATGACATAGGCATAAACGGGCATGGGATGGCTGTGCCAGCCCGTGGCGGCGCCCGGCGCGATATCCACCGTCATGACGGTCACCTGAGGCCGGTCCGTGTCCAGATAATCGATCGGCTCTCCATTGCTCATCTTTTCGGTCTGGAGAATAATCTTGCCTTGCACTCCGGCATCGTATTCCCCGGCCCAGCTCCAAAGGGGCATCAGGAGCAGCAAAACAAA
>DAOTJI010000121.1:0-4039 GCA_035448625.1 Smithellaceae bacterium
GCAGGCGACTCGTGTGGGGTCGCGTTCCGTCCAACGGCTCCAGTTGGATGCCCACACCATTTATGCGGTGAAGATGGGCTCCGGGGCGGTGGAAACGGCGGTCTCCGTCCAAGCGCTACTGTCACGCTTTCGGTGCGACTGGGCATTTTCCATCGGACCAGCGGGTGCGTTGAGCGATGAGATGGCGACTCACCAGTGGCACCGGGTGGGAAGCGTTACGGCTTGGCAGACCGACAGTCAGGCCAAGACATGGCGTACAGATTGGACGCGCTTGCCGGTGGCAGTTTTTCCCTCTCCCTTGCAGACAACATCCACTATTGCGGTGGCCTCTGGCGAACAGTTCATCTCCACGACCCGCGAGCGCGACCGGTTGCAGGCGATGACTCAGGCGGACGCCGTGGACATGAACAGCTTTGGGCTGGCGCTGGTTTGCGCCGACCATGGCGTGCCGCTGTTCGCCTGGAAGATCATCAGCGACCACGCCGACGAATCCGCTTCGGCCACGTTTCGCAGCTTCATCGCCACCTATTCCGGCGAAGGCGGCGCGGCGCTGGCTGGAATCGTCCAAGCGCTGCCGGCCAACCCCAGCGATCCCGCATCCTATCCCGCCATCGAGAGGCTATTGCGCGCAATGCCGACGGAAAATCAATGGCCCAGTATTCCCGTGCAAAAATAGCCGACCTGGAACATAGAAATGGCTTCACTAGCGTCCCATAGTGACTCATGAGCACCCGCCTGATTTCAGGCCTGGGTTGCTTGTCAGGGGGGGGGGGCTTGGAGCCCGGAGCAAAAAGCTGGCCTGGGGAAGATTGAGCCTGTACTCACAGGCGTATGAAAAAAACAACCATACCCAGACCAGCCAAGACATCGTACAGCGTCCTCAAACAGATCGTCCAATGGATTCCGCCGGGGCTTCCCGACCGGCTCGCCCGGGAAGCGGGCGCCGACATCCGGAAGTTCTCGTGCACCAGCCATGTCGCGGCTCTGCTCTATGGGCAACTGAACCGGTCGGCCAGTCTGAACGAAATCTGCGACGCCGCCCGGCTGCATGAGCCGGAGCTCAACCGCATCCGGGGCGCGACAGCGCCGAAGCGCAACACGTTTTCCAACGCCAACCGCACGCGGGACCCGGTGATCGCCGAGCAGCTTTACTGGAAAACCTTCGAGCATCTTCAGGCGGTCTGTCCGGACTTCACGCGGGCCCGCTCGCACCGGGGGTTCATCCGTCGGATCAAGCGCGACATCTTCGCCATCGACTCCACGACGTTGCAACTTTCGCTTAACTGCATCGATTGGGCCCGGCACCGGCGTAAGAAAGCCGCCGCCAAGACTCACTTGCGCCTCGACGTCGGAAACCGCCTTCCCGCGTTCGCCGTCGTGGAGGATGCCGCGCACCACGATTCGAAGCGCGCGCAAGCGCTCTGCGAGGGGTTGAAGGATGGCGACGTGCTGCTGGCCGACCGCGCCTACGTGGACCTTGCCTTCTTGCATGGTCTTTCCGGGCGAGGAATCTTCTTTGTTCTGCGGGAAAAGGAAAACATGGTCTTCAAGGCCATCAAGCGCCGCGTGGACTTGCCTGCCCGCATTCTGGCCGACGAAACGGTCCAGATGAGCCGCAAGGGTTCGGCGGAGAAGTACCCGGCGACCCTGCGCCGGATCACGGCCATCGTCGAGGTGGACGGACGCGATAGGGAAATGACGTTCATCACCAACAACTTCGACTGGAGTCCGCGCACCATCGCGGAACTCTACCGCGCCCGATGGGCCATTGAGACGTTCTTCAAGGAACTCAAGCAGACCCTCCAGCTCGCTGATTTTGTCGGCTACAACGAAAAGGCGGTTCAATGGCAGGTTTGGATTGGACTGCTCGCCCACCTGCTCTTGCGGTTCATCAAGCACGTGGCGAAGTGGACACTGAGCTTTTCCCGTCTTGTCGGCACCGTCCGGGCCGCCATATGGATGAAAATCGATCTGCTCGGCGCCCTGCGGCTCTATGGGACAGCCGGAGGTCCCCCGCGCCGCGTGATCGTCGAAAAACAGCTTTGTTTCCAAGGTTTCAAACATTTCGCCGCACACCCTGTGGGATAGCATCTCGCCATATTCTCACGATTTCAAGCGGTTGCGCAGAAACCGCCGGCAAGCACACTTTCTTGCCTGCCAAGAAATACACGGAAAATGCCAGCAAATCCGCGGGGGGAAGGGGGAATTCTTTCCTGTTTATGCATCTATGGGATGGTAGTGAATGGCCCCTATTCTCGAAGACATGAAGACCGCCTATGCCGGACAGCTCGAGGTGGAGTTCATCGATGTCTGGAAAAATCCAGACGCCGGCGGCTCGTACGGCATCCGCATCATCCCCACGCAGATTTTCTTTGACGCCAGCGGCAAGGAGTTGTTCCGCCACGAGGGGTTCTACGGCAAGGAAGACATGCTCGCCAAGTGGAAGGAACTGGGCGTGGACCTCCAGCCTGCGCCGGCCCCATGATCCAAGCACTGTTCACCCACCTGTCCCGCGCCATCGAAGGCGGCCCCGCCGTCGCCCTGTCCGCCGCCTTGGTCTGGGGCATCCTGAGCATCGTGCTCAGCCCCTGCCATCTCGCCAGCATCCCGCTGATCGTCGGCTTCATCGATGAGCAGGGCACAATCTCCACGAAGCGCGCCTTCCAAATCTCCCTGCTGTTCTCGCTGGGCATCCTGATCACCATCGGGCTCATCGGCGCCGCCACCGCCATGGCCGGGCGCATGCTCGGCGACGTCGGGCGCTTCGGGAACTACTTTGTCGCGGCAATCTTCTTTCTCGTCGGACTGCATTTGCTGGGCGTGATTCCCCTGCCCTTCACCGGCCCCGGCCAGGTCCACATGAAGAAGCGCGGGCGCCTCGCCGCCTTCCTTCTCGGCCTGGTGTTCGGCGTCGCCCTCGGCCCCTGCACCTTCGCTTACATGGCGCCGATGCTGGCCGTGACCTTCCAGCTCGCCGCCGACCGGATGGCCTACGGCATCCTGCTGCTGCTGGCCTACGGCGTCGGCCACTGCGCCGTCATCGTCCTCGCCGGCACCTTCACCGAAGCTGTCCAGCACTACCTCAACTGGAACGAATCCTCCAGGGGCGCGACGATCCTCAAAAAGGTCTGCGGTGTTCTCGTGATTCTCGGCGGCCTTTGGATGATCTACACCGCGTAACCCAATGAGCCAACCCTCCTGGCTATCCAATCATCGGCGAGTGTCTGTCCGTAGCGGCTTGGACCGCCCCCCACTATTCCATCATTCCAATTTTCCATATGCTCATGATTTCCCCTCCCATCCGTGTCCATCCGTGTCCATCCGTGGTTGCATCCCGGTTATCCTCAGGAGCTGAAGCATGATCCGCATCCTTTTTCTCTGCACCGGCAACTCCTGCCGCAGCCAGATGGCCGAAGGCTGGACCCGCGCCCTCCGGGGCGACCGGATCGAGGCGTTCTCCGCCGGCATCGAAACCCACGGCCTCAATCCCCGCGCCGTGCAGGTCATGGCCGAGGCCGGCGTGGACATTTCCGGCCAGCGCTCGAAAACCGTCACCGACCTGCCGACGCAGGACTTCGACTATGTGGTGACCGTCTGCGACCACGCCCATGAGTCCTGCCCGCTTTTTCCCGGCAAAACCAAAGTCGTCCACGTCGGCTTCGACGATCCCCCGCGCCTCGCCCAAGAGGCCAAGTCCGATGAGGAAGCCCTCGTCCATTACCGCCGCGTCCGCGACGAAATCAAAGCCTTCGTCAAAACCCTGCCGGAGGGGCTGAAGAAGAGCGGAATAATGGAATAGTGGAATCATGGAAACACCAAAATCCATCCACGTCATTCCGACTTCATTGTTCCCGTCTTCCTACCCATCATTCCAACATTCCAGTCTTCCCTTCTCCCCTCCCCCCATCATTCCAACATTCCATTATTCCTGCATTTTATCTTCCCGATCTCCCCACCAATCCAACATTTCATCATTCCATTCCCCGCGAGGTTGACCCATGCCCCTTTCTAACAAAGACCAAGTCCGCCAACACGTCCG
>DAOTJI010000122.1:0-3923 GCA_035448625.1 Smithellaceae bacterium
CCCAGCAGGATTCATAGATCAATGCCGGGGTCCCGTTTTGCGTGATTTCCACCCGATAGGGTTTTTTCATCCAGGCACTGTGGACGTACAACGCGAACGACTCGGCAAAGTCTTCAAAAGGGCCGGTCGCCCCGTAAAGCGAAACGAAATTCGTCATGGCCAGGCGGCGGTAAACATCCGCCATCTGCGAAGATTTCAGACGGGCCTCTCCGTAAAAGCGCACTTCCCGACGCTCCGGAAAAACATCCTCAAACCCGGACACATCCGAACCGTCCTTCGCCTTTTTCCAGGAGAGAGGATAGAAAAGATAGGTTTCATTGGTTTTCGGCTTGCCCAGCCAGTCCGGATGGAACCGTTCGCCGATGGAAACCAAATGCCCGAACTCGTGCAGCAGAATATACTGGATGGCGTTTTGGGGATTGTCGTCCGGCGCTTCCTCCAGCGTAACCTGAAGCCGGCCCTCGCCATCGTTCCGGAAAACGGTGTTTTCTCTGGAAGTGGCCCAGGCATTGTTGGAGAGCGCCCACGTCCTTTCCGGAAGGCCGATGTCTTCCGGCATACGACTATTTCATGTCCGTCGAAAAGAAGCGGAAATTATTCTTTCCTTTTTCTTTGGCGCGATACATGGCGGCGTCGGCGTTTTTCATGAGCGTCTGCTCGTCTTCTCCATCTTCGGGATAAATGCAGATGCCGATGCTGGCCGTCACGAGACATTCCCCCGACGCGAGTCTGACCGGCTCCCCTGTTGCTTCAAGGATCCTCTGGGCGAGCACCGCGGCCTGTTTCGGGGCGCCGATATCTTCCATCATGACGACAAACTCGTCGCCGCCCAGACGCGCGACCACATCCACAGCACGCAGCGTTTGCTTGAAACGAACGGCAATTTCCCTCAGCAACCGGTCGCCGGCGTCATGCCCCAGGGTATCGTTGACGATCTTGAAGCCGTCCAGATCGATAAACATGACGGCGAACTGCTTCTGGTAGCGCTTTGCACCCTGCACGGCGTGGCTCAACAACTGGTTGAACATGAGGCGGTTGGGCAGTCCCGTCAGACCGTCGTGCGTCGCCAGATATTTGATTTGTTCTTCCTGTCTTTTGCGCTCGGAAACATCGCGGGCAATGCCGCGAAACCCGACAGGCTTCCCGTCGGCCCCCTTGATCAGAGACGCGGAAATGGCATGAAACGCTTTCGTGCCGTCTTTGCGAATCAGCTCCAGATCGTAGGATTTGACCGGCGTTCCCGTTTTGTAAACCTCGTGGAAGAGAGAAAACAGCGCAAGGGCGTTTTTTTCATCGGCATACTGCTTGCGGTCCATGCCGATCAGCTCCTGCCGGGAATAGCCGAGATTTCTGCACTCCGCGTCGTTGACAAAGGTAAAATGACCGGCAAGATCCACCTCAAAATATCCGTCTTCCATCTGCTCGATGATGCTTCGGTACCGCTCTTCCGACTGGCGCAGCGACTCCTCCATCTCCTTGCGGTCGCAGATATCCCGGGAGATGCCACGGAACCCGACCGGTTGCCCCCGGCTGTCCCGGATGAGCGAAATCGAAACTTCGGAAATCTGTTTCGTGCCGTCCTTTCGGACGACTTCCATTTCAAAAGCCTTCACGGGAATGCCGGTGTTATAGACATTCACAAAGGCCTGATACGCTTTCTTGGCATTGATCCTGTCCTGGAACTGGCGGTTGCCCATCCCCAGGAGTTCCTCCCGGGAATACCGCATATGCCGGCAAATCACGTCATTGACAAACGTGTAGGTGCCGGTCAGATCAACCTCGAAATAGCCGTCCTGGATGGTTTCGATCATCGCCCGGTACCGCTCTTCACTTTGCCGCAGGGTTTCTTCCATTTGTTTGCGCTCGGTGACGTCGCGCATGATCCCGTGAAACCCCGTGGGCGTACCTTGAGAATCCCTGTGCAAAGACACGGACGCTTCCAGATGTTTTGTCGCTCCGTCCTTGCGTTTGATCTGCCAGTAGAATTCCCTGACCGGCTTTCCCGTTTTGAAGACCTGATGGAACGACTGGTAGAATTTGTCCGCGCTTTCCTCGTCCACATACTGCCGGTAATTCATGCCCATCAGCTCTTCTTTGGGATATTCCCATATCCGGCACAGGGAGTCGTTGAAAAACGTGAAGTTGCCCGCCAGATCCACTTCGTAATAGCCCTCTTCGATATTTTCCAGAACACTGCGATATTTGATTTCACTTTCCCGCAGCACTTCGACGGTCCGGCGGGATTGAGCGTTTTCCCGTTCAAGCTCCCCGATCTTTTCCCGGAGCAGGAAAATTTCCTCGAGGAGTTCCGAGTGTGTTTTCGATGAATCGTTCATGGCGGCCAACATTCAATTTCGGACGTAAAATTCAGTGTCTGCGAGGGAAAGTCTTTGTTGTTGATATAAATAGACTTTTAATGAGTGTCAAGGGATATTTCCACCCTGTCTTTTGTCCCGCGAGATCAGAAATGAGACAAAAAGACGGAAGCGGAAAACATCGAATCCACACGAATTCGGTGCGACAACCGGACGGCTGACACATCTTTATTGAAAGATTCCCCAAAATAAGATAGCCGTCTTCAAATCGATTCATCGGCGAACAAACGGGCTTCATCAAACCAACAGGAAGGGGGAGGCGTATGACGCAACTGGATCTCAATACTTTGTTTTCACTCACGGGCAAGATTGCTCTGATCACGGGCGGGTCAAGGGGCATCGGCAGGATGATCGCACAGGGGTTTCTTCAGGCCGGCGCAAAGGTTTACATCACGGCCAGAAAGAAAGCGGACTGCGAGGAAACGGCAAAAGAACTCTCCTCCTTCGGGCCCTGCACCGCGATTCCAACCGACATCAGCACGGCGGAGGGGCGCGCGGCGCTCTTGAAAGCTTATTGCGAAAAGGAAGACAAGCTCCACATTCTGATCAACAATGCCGGAACGAATTGGGGCAACGTCTTCGACCAATACCCGGATGAAGCTTTTGAAAAGGTTCTTCAGATGAATGTCAGCGCGGTTTTTTCCATGACGAGGGACTTTGCGCGCCTTCTGGAAAACGCGGCGACGAAAGAAGATCCGGCAAGGGTGATCAACGTCGGCTCCATGGACGGTCTGCATATTCCGACGGTCAGCCGCGTCGGAACATTCGCCTACACCTCCAGCAAGGCGGCGGTGCACCATCTGACACGGAATCTGGCGGTGACCCTCGCGCCGCGTTTCATTACCGTCAACGCGATCGCCCCGGGCTTTTTCCCCAGCCGCATGACCGATTATGTGTTTGACAAATACAAGCCGGACATTGAGGAAAACGCCCTGCTGAAGCGCGTGGGGAAACCCGAGGAAATGGCGGCTGCGGCGATCTATCTGTGCTCCAAAGGCGGCGCTTATACCGACGGCGCAGTCCTTGTCGTGGACGGCGGAACGTCGATCAACCATCAGCACGTGCGAACTTGAAATCATCGTTTTGACGCAGCGACCGAAATTGGTATTGTAGATCCGGGCATCCAGAGGGCGATGTCCCAGCCTCGGCAGGTTTCCAGAGCAGGCGGCACGCCGTTTCCGTCCAATTATTAAAGAGGGCTTCCTCCCGCCTCTGGGCGGCTCTTTTCGTAAGTCATTCCAAACACCGTATCCGCCAGCCACTTTTTGAAACTGGGGTTTTCGAAGAACTGTTTGTAAAGCTCCGTGTGGTCGGCCACGTAATCCACAATCACCTTGCCCAGCACCTTGTCGTGCTCCAGCCGCGCCGCTTGTTTGTCGCTGTTTTTCATCGCGTTCTGATAGGCTTTGTTTGCGGCAACCTTTGCGGGTATTTCTTCGGTGATGACTTTACCGATGCGGTCGGTGTCCTTCCAGTCGATATTGCCGAATAATTCATTGAAGGATTTGAGGATATTGCTCAAATGGTCAAGCTCCGGCTCCGGTTTAT
>DAOTJI010000123.1:0-3870 GCA_035448625.1 Smithellaceae bacterium
CTGCGCCGGTTTTGTGCCATCGCCTTCCGGACTTTCTCGGAGGTCAGAAGCGGTTTGATGTTCCGCTCGAGATCCTCCGCGCTCAACAGTGACGGCAGATGCTCCCGAACATGCGCCGTCAGCTCCGGAAACGCACCCGCCTCATCGGCGATCCCGACGCGAACGAACAAGCCGCTGTTGCGCAGATGGTCCTCAACGAGCCGGGCCGCTTCTACCAGTCGGTCGCGGTCGGAGGAGGACTGTTCGAGATCGATGAACAGCCTGTCGGAAACGGGAAGATGGGCGATGACCCGCCGGGCGGAGGCCAGCACCGGATCATGGCGCGGCATGGACTGGAGAATGTCGGTTTCGATTTTTAAGTGGCCGGTTTCCCAGTAGAACAGAATCCCCACGATCAGGGCGGTGACCAGAACCATCGACCATCTTATGGGGTATCGGCGAGGCGACATGAAAACCTTCAGATTGTCGGGATTATTTTCCTGCTTTCTTTGCGGTTTTTAAACCACATTTCCCGAAGACAGGCAAGGAAAAACCGGACGCGAAGCGTGCCGAACTCCGCGGTCAATGACGGCCGAATACACGGGTGAACATCAGGCGGGTAAAGGTTTTGGCATTGCGCAAAAAATCAATGAAGGGGCGAAAATGAGAAATGCGCACCCCCTCCGGCTGATAAACGACCCGAATCGGCGCTTCGATGATCGGAATGCCGATTCTTCTGGCCTGCACCAGAATTTCCACTTCAAACTGGAACCGCCTCGCCCGAACGGGAAGGCTCAGGGATTCCGGAAGCGGATAGATCCGCATACCGCTCTGCGTGTCTGAAATTTTCGGCCCCCCGGACATCCGGACCCAGAAATTGGAAAATTTTCTGCCGAAGCGGCTGGTCCAGGGAATGTGGGCTCCCTGCAGGGCATCCATCCCCTGACGCGCCCCCACCACGATGGGTCTTTTTTTGAGAGGAACGGCATCGATCAGATGAACGGCGTCTTCGGGGTCGTGCTGTCCGTCCGCGTCAATCGTGATCGCGTAATCGGCCTTGTGCGAGGCGGCCATGAAGCCGGTCAGGATGGCCGCGCCCTTTCCTTCATTTTTTTCATGGCGAAGCACTTCGATGCCCTGGACTTCCGCCAGCCGCCGGGACGTGTCGTCGGTCGATCCGTCGTCCACGACATAAACGGGGAACCCCATGTCGCGCGCCCTTCCGGCCACCTGCGCGACCGTCGCGGCATGATTGTATACCGGAATAATAAAGGCAAAACGGCCTTTTAAACGTCTCGTTGCTAGCCGCTCGTCACTCATTGCTTTTCACTCTTCCCTCTTCAAGAACGCGATCCCCCACGTCCCGGGCCCCATATGCGCGCCGGAAGTGAGCGACAAGGGCTGGAGGATAATCTCCGCTTTCGGATACAGATTTTGCACCTGGTGTCGGAATTCGGAAACCTGTTCGATGTTGTCCGAATACTCCAGCATGATGAATGCCGAAGAGTCCGGAGCAAGAACCGCGGCCAGTTTATCCAGCGCCATTCGAATCTGATCGGCGCGGTTGCGGACAACGCCCATCTTTTTGGCGCCCTCCGGCTGCGGGGAAATCACCGGCTTCATTTTCAGCATATCGCCGAAAAAGGCGCCGGTCTTGGAAAGGCGGCCGCCCGCGGCCAGGTACTGTAGCTTTTCGAGGAACACGTACTCTTCACAGCGCTCCGCCGCTTTGCGGGCAAAAGCGATCGCGGCATCCATGTCTTTTGTCCGCAGGAGGAATCTCTGCGTTGCGAGCACCATCACACCCAGCCGACCGGAGGCCGCGCCCGTGTCGATCACCGTCAGGCGATTGTCCGGGTCGTGCTTCTTTTTCCACTCCATCGCCACGTTGTAATTACCGGTAAAGACGGAGCCGACGCACAGATAGAGGACTTTTTCAAACCGGGCCAGCTCGCTCGCGTAGCATTGATGTCTTTCGAACACGGAGGCCTGGGACGTGGACACCTTTACGCCCGCGCTCATGGCCCTGTATAGTTCAGCGGGGTGAAAATACGTCTCGGGGATCGATTGGTCGCCCACGTTGAGGTAGCTGTTCAAAAGGGTAAAGCCGTGCTTCTTGGCATCTTCGCGGGTGAGCGAACCGGCGGCATCCGTCAGGATGTGCAGGGAGGTATCCGCCGGGGCATTCATGAAGTCGCGGATCTGCAAGGCGAGGTTGTCGTCCTCCCAGGCCATCACCGAACCCAAGGCGCCCATCCGCGCGCGGATCTTTTCCCGGTCGTCCGTGTGCAGGTGAATTTTACACAGGTCGCCGTCGCGCAAAATAACGGCGCTTTCCTGTCCGGCGGCAAGCTGCGCCAGATCTTCCGCCGACGCGTCGGCTTTTACCACGAAGTCAACACAATACCCCGATGCGAGGGTTTCATGAAACGAGGACGAAATGGCGAGAAAACCCGGAAAGACTTCCGTCACCGGACGATACGAGTTGTCCAGTCCGGCCAGCGTCCGGAAAAAGCCTTCAAAAAAAATATACATGCCCAGGGCGCCCGCGTCCACAACGCCGGCCTGCTTCAGTTTGGGCAGGGTTTCCCTCGTTTCGCGAACGGCTTTTTCCAGAAGCGCCACCACCCGGTCCACGCCTTCCCGGTCGGAGAAAACCTCCTGTTCGGAGAGGGCTTCCTCAAGCGCGTCAAAGACGGACAGCATGGTTCCGGGCCGCGGGTCGCCGACCGCCTTCCAGGCTTTTTTGTTTGCCGCCTGAACCGTTTCCTTCAGGTTCGCGGGGAAATCGGCGGCGTAAAAAACCGAGAAAAATTGCGAAGCGATATTGCCGGAATTGCCGCGCGCCGCCAGCAGGAGCTGACGGACGATTTTATCTTTTTCGCCGTCGGCCTGGCGAAGCGGAGAAAGGCTGACGGAAAGATTCCGCCCCGTATCGCCGTCCGCCACCGGATAGACGTTGATGGCGTCGAGCAGGTCCGCCCAGGCCGCCACCCGCTCCACGCCCGCCACAAAGGATTGTCTGAACCGATTCTCCATTTAAAATCCCAATAAATTCCGAATATCCTGCGGAATGCTGAACAGCGTCTCCATCTCGGGCACTTTCACCGCTACCTGCTCGGTGCGACCGCGTGCGCAGACACTGCCGTCGGAGGCCCTGCGGATTTCAAAATCCACCACCAGCTTGATGTTGGCGTCCGCGAGCGTGGCCTTGACGATAATTTCGTCGCGGTGACGAAGAGGGAAAATGTGCTTCGTCGCAGTCCGGATGATCGGAAAAATGATTTTTTCCCGTTCGTAATACCGATAGAGATCCACGCCGTAATGCTCGAAGAGGCCCGCACGGGCGATCTCAAAGTAGTTGAGGTAATTGCCGTGCCACACGATCTGCATGGGGTCCAGATCGAAAAACGGCACGCAGATTCTCGCCTCGAAGCTTTTTCTGACCGCGCTCATTCTTTCCTCCGAAAGAAATCCGTGTAGCGGATGGCCGCGCACATCCGTTCAATGTCGCGATCCAGAGGCCGGTCTTCGATCACCGGATCGCTGACCCGACGAATGTTTCCGAGCACCCGGGCCAGAAGCGGACGGGCCTGGAGGTTGGCGCGGATGTCGCAGGCCTGCGCCGCGGCCAGCAGATGAACGGCCGCCACGCGCTCGGCGAGCGTGCAGACCCGCTGCGCGTCCCGGGCCGCAATCGTCCCCATGCTGACCTTGTCCTGGTTGTGCGACTCCGTCGAACGCGAGAAAGACGCGGCGGGCATCGTGGCCTTGAGCGCTTCGGCGGCCAGCGCCGACGACGCAATCGACATGGCCTTAAAGCCGTGGTGCAAACCCTGGGAAGCGCCGTTTTTCCGCACCAGGTCGCCCGGCAGACCGCGGTTGGTATTG
>DAOTJI010000124.1:0-3838 GCA_035448625.1 Smithellaceae bacterium
GTTTTCGTGGAAAAGGATTTGAAGAAAAAACAGAGGCAAAAAGACATCGTGACGTCCGACCGGAAAAATTCTAGACTTAAGAGTAAGGTGTCAGGCGTCAGGAGATAAATCTTGTTGACATTAGGAATAAAGCTCACATGCTTTCTGATTGAATCTTCTAACCGTAATAATCAGTTCTATTGAATGTCCAACGCTCAACACTTGTAGGTGAAGCCCACTACTTCACCGCCTCCTTCAACGCCCTTGCTGGTTTAAATTTTGGCAGAACCCTAGCCAGTATCCTGATTGCTTCCCCCGTTTTAGGATTCCTACCTTTTCTTGCTTTTCGTTTGACAATACTGAACGTTCCAAAACCAGAAAGAAAGAGACTGTAAAATAATCTGTGTAAATAGAAAACTGCTATTTCAAGACCTGACCCCGATTTTGCTTGGGGCTATCGCCCTCTGTGAACATGGTCGCCCTGGGCGAACAGCGCAGCGTCACGCCGGAGCGGGTGGAAAAAATCCTCGGGCGCTGCCTGTAAATTCCGCTGCGGTTCTTTGCTTCGCCGGTGAGCGCCGGCGAAGAACCGTCGGGCTGTTTCGCCTGCGACCCGGTGGTGGATGCATGGGGACGCAGGATTCGCCAGCCGTCTTTTTCCTTTCTGATTTACCGGCGCTCGATGCGGATATTAAAGAAGCGCACTTTCTCGCCGGTATTTTCCTGCACCCATAACAGCGGCGCGCCGACAGCATGGCTGGTGTCGGTAAAGCGGACAAGAAACCGTCCATTGACGTAGATCGTGACTTGCTTGCCCACGGCCTCGATGCGGACGCGGTTGACCGCTTCGTCGAAAACATCCGCATACCGGTATTCGTATTTTTGCCAGTCGGGAATCAGGGGATACCAGTTGCCAGCCATCCCGTTGTAAACGTTGTACGTCTTGGCAAACGTGAAATTGAAGCCATATCCCTGATTGATCGACGTGGCGTTGCGGAATCTCTTCTGTCCGCCGGGCACGACCGAACATCGGGTGCTGATGCTGACGCCTCCCCCCCTCGGGCCGCTCAGATGTTCCGCTGTCACGTCCAGGACGTAGTCCCGGAATTCTTCTTTGAGGAGGATATGCCCGTTGGTTCCGATAATCGATCCGTCGGGCGCGTTTTTCCACTCGCCGTTCAGAATTTCCCAGTGGTCGAGAGACTGCCAGTCGGTTTTTTCGTCCATCGGCTTTAAAGCGGCCGATCGGCCCGGTTTGTCGGCGGCGGATCCGGCTCTGCCCGGCCCGCTGCCAAAGAGGTTTTCCACCAGCTCGTTACTCATAGCGGTGAGCAGGTTGAGATCCGTGCCCGTGACGTTTTTCCCCAGTTTGGCTTCGCCCGTTTTGACGTCGATCAACCGGGAGTTGATGGTGTAGGCGTTGCCGATTTTGACCACGGATCCGACGATGATGAAATCGGCGCCCACGATCTTGCCGATTTCCACGGCGCTTCGATCGTCAATCAAACCGGATTTCTGAAATTTCTGCTCCGCTAGGGCTTTCGCGATCTGGGCTCGTTCCACCACGCGGTAGCCGGCGCTGCTGACCAGCGCCGTCCGCATGATTTCCGACACCGCCCGTCCGAGATACTCGTCGGTGCCCATGCTTTCAAAATCCAGGACGGCCACCGAGGCCTTTTTATCGGAGGCAAACGATAAGGCGGCCAGGACAACCACAAGCGCGACCAGAACCAGAACCTGTTTGATTTTCATCATGATCCTCCCCTAGGCGTAAAAAGAACGCCGCCCGTGAACCGGCGGTCGTGTCCGGAGAAATGACGGCCGGCCGCCGGGTTTGAAAAATATAACAGAAAACGGACCGTTTGAAAATTCATCATTTTGGTGGAAACGAAAGGTTGGAAAAATCAATGCCGGGAACCGTTCCGCTAGAGGCGTAAGCTTCCCCTAAAGGCAGTCATGTCAAAAGGAGGATTTTCCGGCATACCATCCAAATTGATAAGAACTTCCTTTTTGTTGGATGAAGAATATTAAGCTGTCTCTTGTGTGTCAAGGAGATTTTAAACACAGGAGATTTAAACAAGGAGGCAACATCAACATGCCTTCCTGAAACAAAGTATCCAGCAATTCGGATATGCATACGCTCTTTCAAACAATAATTATTAATATCGAGTTTCTTTCCATCGGACAAATATTCCACAAAAACCCCGCGTGGCTTTTAGTCCTTATTATCGTGAAAAGCCTGACGTGGTTTTTTCGATCAGGCTGTTTTAAAAGGATTTTTCCTTTTCAATATAGATCAAAATGCGTATAAGAATAACAAAATATCGAAAAAAAACCGCACACGGTAGATTAATCGTTATGCGTAGAAATGATAGTGGCTGAAAAGAGGATATAATATGATTCGTTTATTAAGCGAGTGCATGATTCGCTATGTCCGAGCGATGTTCGGATATCTGGACACGGATGCGATGAACTGGCTGAGAATCGTCGAACTAATTGCGTGTTTTCCGTAAAACTCTCGCTGAAATTGGAGGTCATAATATGGGAAGATTAATCTCTTCAATGAGGCAAATCACCTTACTGCTCTTTTCGCTGATAGCGGTTTTCGCTGTATGTTCGTGCAGTGGCTTGTCGCCATCATTGTCATCATCATCAAAATGGACGCTATTCGTCAATGGGACAATCTACATAGATGCCGATACGAAAGTGAACAATCTCCTTGTCCGAGATGGGGTTGTGGCTGGATTCGATGTAAGTCCGAACAAATTCCAGAATGCAGAGATTGTTGATCTGAAAGGGGCAGCGGCATATCCCGGCTTTAACGACAGTCATGTGCATCTTATCAGTATGGCGGTTACGGGGAGCATCATGGTTCCAACGGATGGGGAGACGGATCCGACAAAGATAGTGGCTCGTGTCGGGACTCGTTGTCAACAAGTCGCCCCCGGTACCCCTGTGATGGCACATGGCTTTGTGCTCAAGGATTACGATAATGACTGGAGCCTCGCTAATCTTGAGACGCTGGATCAAGCAACCGGACCTAACTGCCCGGTAATGATCGCCGATCAGTTGGGACACAGCTATATCGTAAACACTGCCGCCATGAAACTGAGCGGATTGGATGGTTCTACAGCCGATCCGCCCGGGGGGAAAATAGTGAAGAAAGGTGGCAAGCCGACCGGCATGCTCAGGGAGACAGCCGGTGCAATCGTAGGGAACAAGACCATATTCCCCCTGGTGCAGGACAGTCAGGTGAAGCCATTGGCCGCCTTCTTGATGAAGAAATGGGCGAATATGGGATATACATCAACGGTCGAGTTGATGGGGGGGCCGATGGGGCGGACCATGAAGCCGGAACTGTGCAGGCAGTTGGAACGCGAGGGTGCGCTTCCCCTCAGGATCAACTATGCATACACATTCTTCAGTCTGGATGACATCGCGCCCCGCGATACGGACAGGGACACCGAGCTGGTCCATTTTGCCGGCCTCAAGCTTTTCGTGGACGGCGCGGCCGGCCAGGGAGGAGCCTGGACGAGCTGGCCGAACCAATACTCCCTGAATGCCGTTACCACTGACGATTCACAGGGCGAAAAATACAACATCTTCAGGATCCTGGAAGAATCGGAAAAACTTGGCCTCGATATGCACTATCATGTCGGCGGGGATAAAGCCATCGATGCAGTTCTCAGTGCCATTGAAGCGGTGAAAACGAAGAAAGGTCGTTTGACAGGCAGACACACTCTTTACCACCTTGGGTTTATTACGGACGATCAGATCACGAGGATGAAAAATCTGGGTTCCAGCGTCATCGCGGGGGTACAGCCTTCGCTTCATTGGGAAGCCGAAAAAGAGCATACCA
>DAOTJI010000125.1:0-3757 GCA_035448625.1 Smithellaceae bacterium
TACGCTTTGACCAGATGACGCTCCACTTCCGACATGAACGTATCCGGATTGATGGGCTTCTCGATGTAGCCGTTGCAGCCGGCCCCCATCGCTTTTTCGCGGTCGCCGACCATGGCATGCGACGTCACGGCGACGATGGGAATGGCGGCAAGCTCAGGATTGGCGCGCAAATTCCGGGCGACGGCGTATCCGTCCATGACCGGGAGCTGAATGTCGAGCAGAATGACATCCGGCTTCAACTCGGCCGCCATGTCGATGCCCGCCTGCCCGTCCATCGCGGCATGCACCGTGTAGCCGTTTTTCTCCAGAATAAACCGGACCAGATAAAGATTTTGTGCGTTGTCTTCAATGACCAGGACGTTTCCTTTCATGCCTTTTCTCCTCCTCGCGGCAACAGGAATGTAAAGGTGCTGCCTTTCCCCCATTCACTTTCCACCCGGATTTCACCACCCAGCAAATTTGCCAGCTTCCGGCTGATGGACAGGCCCAACCCCGTTCCGTCGTATTTGCGCGTTATGCCGGATTCAATCTGCTGAAACGCGTTAAAAAGCTTGTCCATGTCTTCCGGCCGAATGCCGATTCCGGAATCGGAAACCGCCAGCGCAATGACCGACCCCTGGACCGAGCAATGCAGCCGGACAAATCCCTGCTCGGTGAACTTGATGGCGTTGCTCAACAGATTGAGAAGAATCTGCTCCACCCGGCGGCGGTCGCTTGTGACCGTGCCGATGTTCGGATCGATCTCCGCCGAAAGCCGGATTCCCTTGCGATCCGCCAGCGGCTGGGCGGTCTTCAATACTTTCTCCAGCGAGTCGCCGAGCGGGAAGGCTTCCTGGGCGACGTTGAGCTGTCCGGCTTCGATCTTGGAAATATCCAGGACATCGTTGATGAGCTCCAGCAGATGTTTGGCGCTTTCGTACACCATGGAAAGCTGCTTATCCTGTTCCTCGTTCAGCGGCCCTCCCAGGCGCTGAAGCAAAATGCCGGTAAAACCGATGATGGAATTCAGCGGCGTTCGCAGTTCATGGGACATGGTGGCCAGGAAGGCGGATTTCAGTCGATCCGCGGACTGCGCTTTCTCCATGGCCTGGGCCAGCTCGGCCGTCCGCTCGATAATCCGCTCTTCCATTTCCGAATTGATCTGTTTCAACTCCCTGGTGCGGGCGTTGACCTGATACTTCAGGATGACGCTGCCCGCCAGACTCATGAACAGCACAACACCCGCAATCAGACCTAAAATTTGCAGCCAAACCGGCAGTTGAAACTGCACCTCTTCGGATGTCCATTTTTTCAATATGTCATAATATGCCGACTGCGAGTCTTTTTTCAGAAATTCCAGATGTCTGTCGATGGCCTCCAGTAAATCCCCGGAAGAGTTCTTGCGCGCGGCAAAAAAGAGGGCGGATGGCTCAAAGACCACCGCCGTATCGACTAAATTATACTTGGGAGCATTCATCGCGCCATAAAATTGATTGGTGACGGCGGCATCCGCGTCTCCGCGGGCCACCATTTCAAACATGGTTTGATAGTCCGCAACGGTGATGAGGGTCACGTTTAATCCGAACCCCCGGCTGAAACGGATGAAAGCTTCCTGCTGGACCGATTTATCCAGTACGGCAATACGCTTGCCGTTTAAATCCAGGATCGATTGCAGTCCGCTGCCTTTGCGGGCATAGGCTTGAAACCAGGAGGACAGCACCTGGATTTTATGAAAGGAGTATTTCTTTTCCCGCTCGGCCGTAAGGGCCACATCCGGCATCAAATCAATATTGCCGGCCTCCAGACGAGCCAGTCCCTCGGCCCAGGTGCCTGCGACATATTGAAGCTCCCAACCTTCTTTTTTTGCAATATATTCAATAATATCAACAAATATACCGGCGGGCCGGCCGGATTCGTCAGTAAAAACCTTGGGCGCGTTTTCATACAACCCGACCTTCACCACCCGGTTTTCAGCCCAGGCCGGGCAACTGCCCCAGCATAAAATCAGCGTCAGAATAAACAACCAGCGCGTCAGGCGCGCAAAAAAAACGACGCCTTTTACCCCGTCAATTCTCTGATAATCTGTAGGCATAGCATTTCTTCCTAATATTTGATGGTCATCTGCAATCCGATGAGTTGCCTGGTCCATTCCCACCGGCTGTTAATATTGGAAAAATCCATTCTAAAATAAGGCCCCACGGAAACATGCTCACCGATATTGTGATTAATACCCACCTTGATTCTGTTGAGCATCACCGCCTTGTCGCGATTTTCGTAAAAAAGCTCCCATCCGACGTAGGGTTCCAAAAAAAGATCGGAGCGGGAGATATTCAGGGTATTTTTAATTCGGTAGTCATTCCAGTCCGGCGTGATCCTGTATTCATAGCGGATCTGATTGGATAAATTGAATTTAAAAAATGTTTTGGACAGATTCAGATTGATACTGGGTTTTTGCTCCAAAGCCCAGCTCCTGTCTTCATCTTTGGAATAACCCTGCTGATAGTAAACCAGAAAAGAAAGCCAGGCAGCGGGCGTCTGATACTGCAGACCTGCGCCCCATTCCGTATAATCATAATTGGAGACTTCATCGTTGGCCTGGATAAACACATAAGAAACGACGCGGTATGTTTCATTGAAGTTGTAAGAAAAATTCAAATCCGTTCGCAAGGATGTGTCATGACCCGCATAAAGGAGGGAGGCGGGCATCAACATGAGCAATGCTGCAACCATGACAATGCCGAAGCGCAAAAAAAACATTCTTCGCATCAAAAACCCTGTCCCTTCAATGCTCTTGACGTACGGACCGGATATCTTCAGAGAAATTTCATCCTGGCTCCATTTGGTAATCCTTTTACAGTCCCCGCATAAACTCGGGGCGCAGCATGCCTGGGTCCTTCCGGGACAGCAGCGCCTGAAGCTGCCGGAGCACCTTGCCCTTGTCTTTCGGCATCGAACCGCGGATGGAGAAATAATTGGAAGCGTGCATGGAGCTGAAAAAGCAGCTGGAAAAGGTAGAATGCTCCACCATGGTTTTCAACTCCCTGAGCGAGTCGAAGGGGGTGATCATTTCGAACCGCCCCCTCTCCCATTCCTTGTAGAGCTCCGTTTCGGGAATCAGCGTCAGCGTCAGGGCTCCCGCATAATCCGGGTCCATCTCCGTCAGGATTTTCGCCGTCTCCAGCGCGTGTTTTTCACTGCCCTGAACGCCGCCCAGCCCAAGAATCACGGTGACGGACAGGAGAATTCCGGATGCCTTCACTTTTTTTGCGGCCTCCACCATCTGATCGTGGCTGACGTTTTTCCGGATCTTCTTGAGGACTTCGTCGTCGCCGCTTTCCACGCCCATGTAAAGAATGCCGAGCTTCTGCTCCCTGAGCGCCTGCAGTTCCTGAACGCTCCGCCTCAAAATGTCCTGCGGCGTGGCGTAGCTCGCAATGCGCTCCAGGGCGGGAAATTTCCCGTTGAGGTACTGCAGAGCCTCCATCAGCCGGGGGTAGGGATAAACCAGGGCGTCGCCGTCCTGGAGAAACACCCTTTTGCCGTCCCACTGGCGGAGGACGGCATAGACGATGTCCGGCTGACCCGCCATCCACATGCGGCTTTTTGCGTACAGGGACATGGCGTCGATTTCGCGTTTAACGTCATCGAGGTCGCGAATGCCAAGATTCGTGAAGGAAAACGCGCAAAACGTGCAGGAATTGTTGGAACACCCGGACGTCAGGGGCAGATAATAGCTGGCATGCTCGCTGGGCGGTCGAATGATTTCCGGTCTGATAAA
>DAOTJI010000126.1:0-3559 GCA_035448625.1 Smithellaceae bacterium
GCTCACGGAAAAAATGCGGCGCCGCATTTCATCCAGGTCGGGATAGCGGTGAACCGTGCCCGTGCGGTCCACGGTGCCGCCGTACAGATCAAAGAACCGCGCCAGATTGCTGGGATGCCCTACGTTCATGGCGTTGGATATGCAGGCCCGGGACGGCGACACTTTCGTGTAGGTTCCGGTTTTCAGAAAGGAGGGAAACTCGTCATTTTCATTGGTGGGCATAATCAGTTTGGCCACCGGCAATCCCATTCGTCGCGCATATTCGCAGCCCAGAGCGTTTCCGAAATTGCCGGAGGGAACCGAAACCACCACTTCCTCGCCGGCACCGGCCAATTGGGCGTAAGCGTAAACGTAGTAGACGATCTGGGGCAGAATGCGCCCGAAGTTGATCGAGTTGGCCGATGACAGATTGAACCGGGCCAGCTCTTTGTCGGCAAATGCTTCTTTGACCAGGTTCTGGCAGTCGTCGAATTTTCCGTCGACGCACATGGCCCGCACGTTGCCGCCGATGGTGTCGAGCTGCTTTTTCTGCATCAGGCTCACTTCGTCCGCCGGATACAGGATGGTTACGTCGATGCCGTCGACGCCTTTGTAGGCCTCTCCGACGGCGCTTCCCGTATCGCCGGACGTCGCCACCAGAATATTGAGCCGCTCCCCCTCCGGGCGGCAGTGGCTCATCATCCGGGCCATCATCCGGGCGGCGAAATCCTTGAAGGACGCCGTGGGGCCCTGGTCCAGCCGGAGAATGAAGACGCGCGGGCAGACCGCTTCCAGCGGGACGGGAAAATTGTACGCGTCCTTCACGATTGCCTCGAGGACTTCGAATGAAAACTCCCCGGAGAGAAACACCCGGGCGACCAGGAGCGCCGCCTCCCGGTAGGGACGGTCGCGAAGCGCAACGATATCCTTCATGGAAAGCTGCGGAATCGTATCGGGAACAAATAAACCCTCATCCGGCGCCTGTCCGGCAAGCAGCGCTTCCCGGAAAGAAACGCTTCCGGTAAAGGGTGTAATGCCGGAGGTCTGTTGCACATGGCGATTGGTGCTGTAGTAGCGAATGGACATGCCCGGTATCCTTTGTCAAGTTGGTTTCCTATAATCTGAATGGCGCAAATAAATCAACAAAAAACAATCCCGGGTGTCTGCAGTCGTTGAGGATTCCGCCGGAGTGTTCGTGAAAAGCGTCTGAATTCCATTTGGAAAATCGATGCTTCTATGCTAAAAAAACCGCACGCCTTCGGGCGTCAATTTACTTCGGACTGGAAAAATCATGGAAGAAAAAAAATCCGTTCGTTTGACGGAAACCGTCCAAAGCGCAGGTTGAGCCTGCAAGATCGGTCCGGGGGACCTGTCCGACATTCTCGGTGATTTGCCGCTCATTTCCGATCCGAAGCTGGTGACCGGGTATGAACATGCGGAAGATGCGGGCGTGTATAAAATATCCGACGACCTGGCGCTGGTGCAGACGGTGGATTTTTTCACGCCGACGGTGGATGACCCCTTCACCTTCGGGCAGATCGCCGCGGTCAACGCGATGAACGACATTTATGCGATGGGGGGCACTCCGCTCACCGCCATGAATATCGTTTGTTTTCCGGTGAAAACGATGGACAAATCGGTGCTGCGGGACGTTTTGCTGGGTGGGCTGGACAAGATGCGTGAAGCCGGCGTGCTCCTGGTGGGCGGTCACAGCGTGGAGGACAACGAAATCAAATACGGCCTGTCGGTGACCGGCACGATTCACCCGGACCGCGTGCTGTTCAACCGAGGCGCCCGCCCCGGCGACAAACTCATCCTGACCAAGCCGCTGGGCACGGGCATTGTCTCAACCGCCATCAAGGCGGGGGCGGCCGGGGCGGATCTCGTCGGCCGTGCGACAGCCTGCATGACGACGCTCAACAAAAAAGCGGCCGAGCTGATGATCGCAGCGGGGGACATCCATTCCTGCACGGATATCACGGGTTTTGGCTTCCTGGGGCATGCCTGCGAAACGATTGAAGGAAGCGGCGTCGGTTTGCGCATCGCCGCGGCCGAACTCCCGATTCTGGAGGGTGTGCGGGATCTGGTGGAATCCGGCTATCTGCCCGGCGGACTCTACCGCAACCGGAACTACCGCCTGGGCCAGGTGCAAAAAGCGCCGTCCTGTCCGGACTGGATTTTGGATGTCTGTTTCGATCCTCAGACGGCGGGCGGCTTGTTCTTCAGCCTGCCCGCCGGGAAGGCACAGCCTCTCGCGGAGGCAATGCGCCGCGCGGGCATCAAGGACGCGGCCGTCGTGGGAGACGTGGTGAAGGATCATCCGGGTAAAATTCTCTTGGAGTGAGACCGATTGCACCGCTTGCCTTTCAAAACGGAGACGCAGCAGAATGTCAAAAAGCTCCTCGAGCTCGCGCAGCCGGACGATTCGCTGCTGGTGTTGATGCACGGCAGCCCCGACCCGGACGCGATCGCTTCCGCCATGGCGCTTCGCGAAATCCTCCTGCGCACCAAAGGCCTGTCCAAATGGGTTTTTGCGGCGACGGAGCCGATCCGGCGCCAGCAGAACCGGGAACTGGCGCAGGCGATGCGCCTCAACATCCGGCTTCTGAATCAGATCGACGCCGGCGCCTGCCGGCTTGTTGCGCTGGTGGACGCGCAGCCTTCTTTTTTTGGGGATTCCCTCCCGGCGCGCGAGCCGGACATCGTTATGGATCATCATCCCCGCGAAGGCGGCTGGCAGGCCGAGCTTGCCGACATCCGGCCTTCGTACGGCGCGCTCTCGACGATTCTCACGGAATACCTGCTGGCCGCGCGCGTGCGCATTCCCCGCAATCTGCACACGGCGCTGCTGTACGGCATCAAGACGGACACGGATAATTTCGACCGCGAAACGCTGGCCGAAGACATCCGCGCCTACACCTATCATTCCCGGCGCGCCAACCTGCGGCTGATCCGCCGGATCGAGCTCAATCAGACCCCGCGCAGCTATCTGAAATATTTCGATCACGCGTTTCATTCCATGACGCATTTCCGCGGACGCCGCGTCGGGTTTCTGGGGAATGTGGAAAGTCCGGATGTCTGCGTGCAGGTGGCGGATTTTTATCTGCACGTGATCGGCACGTCGTATGTGGTGGTGGCGGGCATCGTGAACGACCGGCTGGTCATTATTTTCCGGGGCGACGGCTACCGCCAGGACTGCGGCGCGATGGCGCAGAAAGCCTGCGGTCAGATCGGCCAGGGGGGCGGACACCGCAGCGCCGCCCGGCTGGAAATTCCACTGGACGTTCTCAAGGCGGAGCTGCAAGGGGACTTATCCCATGAGAGCGTGGAGCGCTTTCTTCACCAGTGCCTGAGAAAAAGCGCTTCGCGCAAAGAGGAGCCGCCGCCGACTGAGAACGGGAAGGAGGGAACATGAGAGATATCGGATTTCACAAGGAAACGGTCACCGGACGGCACCTCAGCCCCTTTGACGGATTTGAACCCAAAGACATGACCATTGAAGAGCGGTACGACGAAACCACCGGCGTGGCCAGCCGCATTCTTCCTTACCGGGTGAGGCCCGCCCAGAAGCCGGACACCG
>DAOTJI010000127.1:0-3223 GCA_035448625.1 Smithellaceae bacterium
CCTGCGATTATTGCTTTTACCGGCGGACGGAAGCGCTTTATCCCGGCAACGCAACCAAAATGACCCGAAAAGTACTGGAGACGGTCATTCGAAAAACCCTGACCGTCGATGCCCCTTTCAACAGCTTCTGCTGGCAGGGGGGTGAACCGCTCCTGATGGGAATCGATTTCTTCCGGGATGTCGTGGCCTTTCAAAAAAAATACGCCCGGAACGGACAGATCATTGAAAATTCCCTGCAAACCAACGGCCTGCTGCTCGACGCCGCATGGTGCGAGTTTCTCCGCGAAGAAAACTTTCTGGTCGGCGTCAGTCTGGACGGCCCGGCGGAGATTCACAATTTTTACCGGAAAGACCACGCCGGGCACGGCAGCTTTGACGGCGTCATGCGGGGCATCGGGCTGATGCGGCAGCACGAAGTCTCGTTCAATATCCTGTGCCTGCTCACCGACCGAAACATCCAATCGCCCCTGAAATTGTATGATTATTTCTTGAGCGAAGGTTTTAAATTTCTTCAATTCATCCATTGTTTTGAAACGAACCTGCAGACGGGTGAATTGATGTCTTTTTCCGTACGCGCACAAGAAACGGGCGAATTCTATATCCAACTGTTCGACAAATGGTTCGAAAAAAACTTCTATGATGTTTCCATACGGTTTTTTGAAGATCTGCTTTTGTATCTGGTCGACGGCGTCAAGGCCTCGTGCTGTTATCAGCAAACCTGCTCCAGCTATCTCGTCGTCGAGCACAACGCGGACTGCTATCCCTGCGACTTTTTCGTATCCCGGGAGTGGAAAATCGGCAACCTGCTGGAGAGCCGGCTTCCGACGCTGATGAACAGCGCCCGGCGAACCGCCTTTGCCAAGCTCAAGTCCGACCGGCCGAAGGAGTGCAAAGACTGCTCCATTGTTTCCTTTTGCCTGGGGGACTGCACAAGGTTCAGGTTCCGCGGGAATTCGGGCCATCAAAACGTCAGTGAATACTGTGCCGCCGTTAAAATGGTTTATCGTCACATCGAGCCGTATCTGCCCGAAATCAAAAAAAGGGTTGCCGCTTTCCGAGGCGGGCGAAGGTAAGCGTTGTTTCTTGAACGGTTTTTCCCCTGCCGATGAAAACCGGTTGACACCAAAAGGGCGTTGCTCTTATACTTCCATACCCTTTGTAAGGAAATCCAACAGCCGCGATTCGCGGCTTTCGGCAGGAGAAAATGATCTCCGCCCGTGACCGTGGGTTTTTGGGGACCGTTCCATGGAGAAAAAGCCGGTATTCCAGCGCATCGTTTTTCCAGCAGCGGTTGTTCTTGCCCTGATGATCGTCTCGGTGAATCTTTACAATGCAAGCCGTTGGTGGGAGCCTCCCTTCCTTCAAGCCGTTTTCATCCATCTTTCAGCGCTGGGCATGTTTGCAAGCATCTGGCTGGGCGCCATGATCGCCAATACCCTGGCCTTTTTTCGGGGCGCAACCTTCGGCGAGCGGCTGCTGATCTGCCTGGTGACCCCGATGGTTTGGGATGCCAAAGTCCTTTCCGATTTCATCGGCATCTTTTCCGGCGCGGAAGTGCTTTATGCCTGCTTCCATGCCGTCATTATGGGCCCGTTTTTTGTCGCGCTTTTGTGCATGGGAATTTCCGAAGTCTGGTGCAGAATCATTTACCGCCGTCGCACCGGCGATCGTTCCGTCAAAATCATGGAGCTCAAATCAGGGCTGGTGCTGATCGTCGGCTTTGTCATGACCTTTCTGCTGCTGTACAACGGCGGGCACAGCTTCTACTATTTGTATATGGATCTGTACTCCAGAATTTTCTTAAGTCCGGGAGGCCTGCAATGACCGGCCAGGAGAAAGATTTTTTTACAAAAGAGATGTCCCGGCGAAAGGTCCTGAAGATCGCGGGAACCGCGGCGCTTGCGGGAATGATGGGACCGCTTGCGGCCAGGCGGCTCTGGGCGGGCGAAAAAAAACCCAACATCCTTTTTATCCTGACCGATGATCATCGCTACGATGCCTTCAGTTGTATGGGGCATCCCGTGGTGAAAACCCCCAACCTGGACCGCATTGCCAATGAAGGCGCCCATTTCCGAAACACCTTCGTGACGACATCGCTTTGCAGTCCGTCGCGCGCAAGTTTTCTTACGGGGCAGTACGCGCACACACATGGTGTGGTGACGAATCACACCATGTGGAATGACCGAAATGTTACCTTTATGGAGCTTGTCAAAAAGGCCGGCTACGACACGGCCTTCATCGGCAAATGGCACATGCCGGGCAACCGTCTGCCTCAATTAAGGGGCGTCGACGAATTCATCACCTTCACCAAGGAAGGAGGCCAGGGCGTTTATTACGACTGTCCGCTGATCATCAACGGCATCGAGACGCCCAGGCCGGGCAAGTACATCACCAACGACCTGACGGATTTCGCCCTTCAGTTCATCGAAAAGAAACGAAAGAACCCCTTTTGCCTGTACCTGTCGCACAAGGCCGTGCATTTCGGCTTCCGCCCTCCGGAGCATCTGAAAACGCTGTATGAGGGCCAGGATCTTCACTTGCCCCCCGAATCGGACACCTGGGTGACGCTCACGAACAATAATATTTTTGTGGGCGCGCCGATCCCCATGAATCTGCTCTACCGCAATTATCTGCGGGTCGTGGCATCCGTTGACGAACAGGTGGGCCGTCTGCTTGGGTCGCTGGAGCGGATGGGCGAACTGGACAACACCGTCATCGTTTATGCGGGCGACAACGGACACCTCTTCGGCGAGCACGGACTCTACGATAAACGCAACGCCTATGAGGAATCGATGCGAATTCCTTTTTTAATCCGTTATCCGAAACTGGTCAGACAGACCGGCAGAAGAGAGCAGATGGTCCTGAATATTGACCTGGCGCCGACGCTGCTGGACATCATCGGCGCGGAGATTCCGGCGTTCATGCAGGGCCGGAGCATGGTCCCCTTTTTAAAGAATCCTTCCCTCGAAGGACGGGACGCTTTCCTTTATGAACATTTTCCGGTCTTCCCGATCCCGATTCCCGGCATCACGGCCGTCCGGACAAAAGACTTCAAATACATCCACTATCAAAAAGGGACCTGGCGCGATCAGCTCTTCGATCTTCAAAATGATCCGCGGGAGCTTCACAATATGATCGGCACGAAAGCCGGAAAAGCGGCGCTGCCCGGTCTGCAAAAGAGGCTGGAACAACTCAAAGAAGAAACCCGTTACCGATTTTTCAC
>DAOTJI010000128.1:0-3195 GCA_035448625.1 Smithellaceae bacterium
GAGTGTCCGGAATTGATACCCGGGTGTTTTCGCAGGGCAAAATCAATTTCAACTACAATTGGATGTTTTCTTGAAAGTGGAAAAGGATCCACAAAATGTCTGAAATCACTACCATTATAAATCAGAAAGGGGACATATGGGCCGGTCGTAAGCGGTCCTTGAAATATTGTACGCGGTAAGCAGGTGAATATGGGTGCGCAGCTTGGCCCCAAACAAATTTATGAGCCGTAAACCCAATTTGGCGGTTCATAAGGAAAGAGAAGGAGGAGAATAATGTCATTTAAGATCAAAAAAGCGGCTGTTTTAGGTGCGGGAGTCATGGGCGCGGGCATCGCGGCTCATCTGACCAATGCCGGTATCGAGTGCTACCTGCTCGATATCATTCCATTCGAACTGACGGAAGATGACAAGAAAAAAGGCTTGACGGAAAAAAGCCCTGCATGGCGAAATCGCTTTGCGGCAAACGGTCTGGCTGCCGTAACCAAGTCCAAGCCGGCCAGCTTCTTCAGCAAGAAGAACGCATCCATGATCAAGATCGGGAACTTTGAGGACAATTTGAACTGGCTGGCCGATGTGGACTGGATCTGCGAGGTCGTCGTCGAAAACCTCAAGATCAAGCAGGAACTTTTTGCCAAAGTGGAAAAAGTCGTCAAACCGACCTGCATCGTTTCCACCAATACCTCCGGTATTCCCATTAAAGACATCAGCGCGAAGTTCGGCCCCGCGCTGAAAAAACGTTTTCTGGGAACCCACTTCTTCAATCCTCCCCGCTACATGAAACTCATGGAAATCATTCCCGGCGAGGAAACCGAAAAAGAAGTCGTAGATTACATGGTGAAATTCAGCGAGGAAACCCTGGGCAAGGGCGTGGTCATCTGCAAAGACAGACCGAACTTTGTCGGCAACCGCATCGGCGTCTTTGATCTGTCCGACTGCATCAAGATCATGTTGGAAAAGAAGATGAAGATTGATGAAGTGGACGCCATCGTCGGCAAGGCCCTCGGCCATCCCGGCACGGCCGTTTTCGGAACGATGGACCTCGTCGGTCTCGATGTCGGATACCATGTCGCCAAAAACCTGTATGATGCCGTTCCCGATGATGAAGCCCGCGATACCTTCAAGGCGGAGCCTTTCCTGGAAAAAATGATCGCGAACAAATGGCTGGGCAACAAATCCAAGCAGGGCTATTACAAGAAAACCAAGGATGCCGCCGGCAAGAAAGTCAAGTTGATGCTCGACATTGATACGATGGAATATGTGCCGGCAGGCAAACCGAAATTCGATTCCATCAGCGCCGCGAAAAAGCTGGAAAACGTCGCGGACTCCATTAAGCTCGTCTTCAATGCAGACGACAAGGCCGGTGATTTCACGCGCGCGTATCTGTGCAAAACCTTCATCTATTCGGCCAACCGGGTCGGTGAAATCTGCGACGACATTATGGCCATCGATAACGCCATGAAATGGGGCTACAACAACAAGCTGGGTCCCTTCGAGGCCTGGGATGCCGTCGGCGTCAAAGAAGCCGTCGAAGTCATGAAGAAGCTGAAATTGAAAGTCCCGAAGAAAGTCGAAGAGATGCTGAAGAAAGGTTGCGAATCTTTCTATGTCACCAAAGCAGACGGCAAATACTACTACGATTTTGAAAAGAAGGGATACGCCAAGATTGACGCAAATCCCAAAATCATCCTGCTGCCGGATTTCAAGAGCCGCAACAAGATTGTCAAAGAAAACGAAAGCGCCAGCCTCATTGACATCGGTGACGGCGTGGTCTGCCTGGAATTCCATACCAAGATGAATTCGATCGACGAAGGTCTGAATCAGATGCTCAACGATTCCTGCGACATCGTCGAGAAAGATTTTGAAGGTATGGTGGTCGCCAATCACGACGAGCGGGCATTCTCCGCGGGCGCAAACGTCTTTGCAGTTCTGGTTGCCGCGCAGAAGGGCGAGTGGGATCTGCTGGAAAAGAGCATCGAAGCCCTGCAGAACGGCAATATGAAAATGAAGTACCTCTCCAAGCCGGTTGTAACGGCTCCGGCCGGTCTGGCGCTGGGCGGCGGCTGTGAAATCGCCATGCACGGCGCCCGCTGTCTGCCGAACGGCGAGACCTATATGGGTCTGGTGGAAGTCGGCGTCGGCGTGCTGCCCGCGGGCGGCGGCTGCAAGGAAATTCTGCTGCGCGTGACGGAAGGCATTCCGGATGGCGTTGTGGAAGCCGGTCTGAATCTGCAGTACCATATGGCCAAAGCGTTTGAAAATATCGCGATGGCAAAGGTTGCCACCAGCGCGATGGAAGCGATGGAACTGGGCTACATCCGTAAGACGGAGGCCATCAACATGAACCGCGATCAGCAGATTTATGAGGCCAAGCAGTTGGTGAAATCCCTGGTGATGGCCGGATACAAACCTCCCAGACCCGCCTTGATCCCCGTGATGGGCGAGAACTTCCGCGGTTTGGCGGACGCTATTCTGATGAATATGCGTTACGGCAACTTTATTTCCGATTTCGATCTGGTCGTGTCCAGAAAAGTGGCCTATGTTCTCTCCGGCGGTGACTGCGCGGAAGGAACGTTTGTGTCCGAGCAGGAAATCCTGGATCTGGAAAGAGAAGGTTTCCTCAGCCTGATGGGCGAAACAAAAACGCACGAGCGCATTATGCACATGCTGACCAAGGGCAAGCCTCTGCGCAACTAATTTGAATGAAACAACGTGCGCGGCGGTTTGAAAAAACAGCTAAAAAACCTCCGCGCCTTCTAGAAATGAAGGAGGAAAATCATGAGTGATGCTGTAATTGTTGAAGCCGTAAGAAGTCCAGGCGCTCGCAGAAAGGGTGGTCTTGCCGCTACCCGAGCGGATGAGTATGGTATCCAGGTACTCAAAGGTTTGCTTGCCAGAGTCCCGCAGGTAAAGCCTGAAGAAATAGATGATTTGATTGTCGGTTGTTCTTTCCCGGAAGCCGAAACGGGGATGAACTTGGGTAGAATTCTGGCGATGGGAGCGGGTCTTCCGATTTCCGTTTCCGGTATGACCGTAAACCGCTTTTGTGCTTCCGGTCTCCAGGCCATTGCCGATGCGACGGCCAAGATTCGCGCCGGCTGGTCGGATGTTATCATTGCCGGCGGCTGCGAGAGCATGACGCATATTCCGATGGGCGGCTCCGCCATGCGTCCGCATCCGGATTGGAAATTCGACGGC
>DAOTJI010000129.1:0-3026 GCA_035448625.1 Smithellaceae bacterium
GGGGAGCGTACATCGACTTTCTCTCCCTTTTTTAGTTCACCTCAAATTCCCGAAGCGAAGCGCCGCGGGATTAATGACACCTTCAATATTTTTCTATTTCATTCGTCAATAATGACTTTACCGCGCAGCCCTTTTTTTTCGGCCTGCTGATGTTTAGCGGCGAGTATTTTTTCTTTTGCCCGCCGGCTTCGTTTTCTTTTCTGTCGGCGGAGCTTCGCAAGCTTTGCCTTTTCTTCCTCGGCAAACCCTTTTTGCTGTCTTTCAATTTTGTCCAGCAGGAGGCGTCGCGCCAGATGGCGGTTCAGACTCTGGGATCTTTCCCTCTGGCATTTCACGGTAAGGCCGGTCGGAAGGTGGGTCAGCTGAACGCAGGTGGAAGTTTTGTTGACTTTCTGTCCTCCGGGGCCGGAGGATCGGACAAAGGATTCTTCGATGTCTCGTTCGGAAACGCCAAGCTCCTGCATGCGCAGCGCAAGCGCTTTTTCTTTTTCCGCGGAAACCGGCATAAGCGGCTCCTCACAACTCAGGGGATGGAGTAGATTTCGTCGTCGATCAGATTGATCCAGTTTTCGGCGAGAATTTCACGGGCTTCCTCCAGTTTATCGACGCCGATGATCACGATGGTTTCTTTTCCGATGCGGTTGATGGTCGTGTACAGGTAGAGAATATTGATGTCGCCTTTCGCCAGCGGTTTCAGGATGGCGTTGATGTGCCCCGCGTGCAGGGGGATTTCGGCGGCCAGCACCGGCGTCACTTCCACGTTGAAATTGAAGCTCTCCAAAAGAGCGGCGGCGCGGTCGGGGTCGTTGACCACCAGCCGGACGCGGCTGTCCTCCTCAATGCTGGCGGCGGAGACCGCGATCGTGTTGATGTCTTCCGTGTGCAGAATATGCGTCATCCTGGCGAAAGAACCGGGAACATTGCCCAGCAGAACGGAAATTTGTTTAACGGCCATACCTGTCCTTTACTTTTGAACGTATTCGTATCCGGCGGTAAACGCCTTGCGGTTGATGTCCGCCAGCGCCTTTTTCCGGCTTCCCATGATCGTCTCCAGGGTTTTCAGATAAATTTCAGGCGGGACAATGCCGGACTGCCGGACGAAGGCGCCCATCATCACGATGTTGGCGGTCCGGGCGTTGCCGAGTTCCTGGGCCATGTCGGAGCAGGGGATGTAAAAGGTTGTGACGTCCTGGCGGCTGGGGGACGCCTCGACAATCGAGGAATTGATCAGGATGCTGCCCCCGGGGGTTACGCGGTTTTGAAAAGTGAAGAGCGCCGGCTGGTTCATCACCACCAGGTAGTTCGGCTCCGACGCGACGGGCGAGGCGATTTCATCATCGCTCACCGCCACGGTGCAGTTGGCCGTTCCGCCCCTCATTTCCGCGCCGTAGGCGGGCAGGTAGGTGACATGAAAGCCCTTGCTCATCGCGCTCTGGGCCAGGCTGGTGCCCATCATCATGACGCCCTGGCCTCCGAAGCCTGAAAAAATTGTTTTGGTAATCATGGCCGGGCCTCCGCCGTTTTTCCGGATTGCCCCGTTTGATCTTTATATACGCCGGGAGGAAAGACTTTGCTCATGACCTCGTCAATGTATTTGCAGGAATCGACGGACGAGAGTTTCCAGTTGGTCGGGCAGAGGGAAAGCACTTCCACCAGAGAAAAACCCAAACCGGCCATCTGGCACTGAAAGGCTTTCCGAATGGCTTTTTTGGTTTTGTTGACGCCCGCCGGCGAGCTGACCGAGCATCGCTCCACGTAGGTGGCGCCGTCGAGCTGGGAAAAGATTTCGCTGACCTTGACCGGATAACCGTCCACGGCCTGTTTGCGGCCCGCGGGCGTCGTGGTGGAGCGCTGATTCAGCATCGTGGTCGGGGCCATCTGTCCGCCGGTCATACCGTAAACCGCATTGTTGATGAAGATGACGCTGATATTTTCGCCGCGGTTGGCGGCATGAAAACTTTCGGCAATGCCGATGGCGGCAAGGTCTCCGTCGCCCTGGTAGGAAAAAACGAGCCGGTCGGGAAGACAGCGCTTGATGGCTGTTGCCATGGCCGGACCGCGTCCGTGAAGCGCTTCGATCATGTCCACGTCAAAGTAATTGTAGGCCAGCACGGCGCATCCGGCCGGCGGAACGCCGATCGTGACGCCCCGAATGCCCATCTCGTCAATCACTTCGGCGACCAGCCGGTGGACGATGCTGTGCCCGCAGCCGGGACAGTAATGAAAAATATTTTCTTTCAGGCTCTCGGGATGCTTGAAAACGATCTTGGCCATGGTTGAATCAATCCTTTTGCTCATAGACCCTGGCGATGACATTGGCCAGTTCCGCGGGCGTCGGAACGGCGCCGCCCGGTCGTCCGTGAAATTCGATGTCGGCGTATCCCTGCAGGGCCAGACGGACATCTTCCAGCATCTGGCCGGTGCTCATTTCGAACACCAGGAAATTTTTTACGGTTGCTGAAAGGGCCCGCAGCCTCATTTCCGGGAAGGGCCACAGCGTGATCGGGCGGAAAAGCCCGATTTTCATGTCATGGCTGCGCAGCCTTTTGATGGCGCCCTTGGCGATGCGCGCCGCGGTTCCGTAAGCGACGATGACGAGCTTTGCGTCGTCGATCCGGTGTTCTTCACAGCGGGTTTCGTTTTCGGAGATCACTTCGTATTTCCGGGCCAGTTTCCAGTTGTGCGCTTCGCTGTCCACCGGATCCAGAAGAAGGCCGCGGATGAATTTGCTTTTGCCGCTGCCGGCGCCGCGCAGCATGAATTTTTCAGGATACTGGCGGGGTTTTGGCTTTTTGAAAATCACCGGCTCCATCATCTGCCCCATCATCCCGTCGGCCAGAATCATGGCCGGTGTGCGGTATTTGTCGGCCAGATCAAAGGCGTCCATGGTCAGGTCCGCCAGTTCCTGGCAGCTTCCCGGCGCGAAAACGATGGTGCGGTAATCGCCGTGGCCGCCGCCCCGCGTGGCCTGGAAGTAATCGCCCTGCGACGGAAGGATGTTGCCCAGTCCTGGTCCTCCGCGCATG
>DAOTJI010000130.1:0-2954 GCA_035448625.1 Smithellaceae bacterium
TCATATTACATATCCAAACCCATATGTCAAGCTATTTATGACGCACTACACTAGGTTGTCAGATATCCCATGAACCGGTAGATCAGTTTCGCCGCCATGAAATCCGGCGCGACGACGCCGGGCATCGGGGCCAGCTCGACGACATCGAATCCGCGAACACTGCATTTGCTCGACACCAGCCGAAGCAAGGAGAGAACGTCGCGCCAGAAAAGACCGCCCGGTTCCGGCGTGCCGGTAGCGGGCATCACCGAAGGATCAAAAACGTCCAGATCGATCGTCACATAAACGTCTCCCCCGAGGTCCCCCGCGATCGCTTCGGCCCAGTCCCGGCGGGCAAAAACCTCATCCGCCGGATAGGATTTGACGCTGCTTCCGGGAAGAAAATCTCCTTCTTCCCGGCTCATACTGCGAATGCCCACCTGGACCAGATTGCAAAATTCGGCCACGCGTCTGGCCACGCAGGCATGATTGTAAGGGGTTCCCTGGTAGCGGTCACGCAAATCCGCGTGCGCGTCGAATTGCAGAACCGTCAGATTCGGGTATTGTTCAGCAACCGCCTGCACCGCGCCCAGCGTGATGCTGTGCTCGCCACCCAGCACGACCGGGGTCTTGCCCTGTGCGACGATCCGGCGGATGCGTCTGCGCACGGCGTCGATCATGGTTTTCGGCCCCCGGGCGTCCACCTCGACCGGCTTGGCGGTGTGAATGCCGGCCAGATAAGTTTCTTTCTTCAGCTCCTCATCGTAAAGCTCCATATTGGCCGAGGCTTCGAGAATGGCCGCCGGTCCCCGACGGCTGCCGGGCTGATAGGTGGACGTCAAATCGTAGGGAACGGGAACGATGACAAACCGCGCGTTGCCGAGCGTACATTCCGGGGTTGTTCCGCCAAAATTCATGGGATGGTCCCTCTTTTCCTGAAAAATGTGAGGTTTCCTAGCACGAAGAAACGGAGATGTCCAGTTTCTAAACCACGCATTTTTGTTCGCCGTCCGGGTAGCGCATCATGAAGAAATTTCCGTCTTCATAAAACAGATACGAGCGGTGGGCAATCCAGTCGCCGAGCGCCGCGAAGACTTTTTTTCCGTCGGCTCCCTCCAGGCAGCGCAAAACGGGCTCGTGGCAATGCCCCAGGATCACGGTATCATGCTCACGGAACAGCCTTTCCGCGGCGCAGGAATACATTTTTTCGGCCAGAACCTGTCCGTCTTCCATGGTGACCGTTTTGCTGGTCGCTGAACTGAGGCTCGCTGCCGCCCAGAGAACAGGAGGGGGAAGCACGCGCTGAAAGTGATAAAAAATCCGGCTGCGCAAAACTTTTCGCAGCGCGAGGTAAAAAACGTTGGTCCGGTCCAGCGTGTCGCCATGGGCAAGATACGCGCGGCGTTGATCCAAATCAACGGTCGCCGATTCCTCGATGACGTCCATTCCCAGCACCCCGTGAAAATATTCACGCATAAAGAAATCATGATTTCCTTCAAGCCAATGGACGCGGATGCCGCTTTGCCGCAACTGAACCAGTTTGCCGATCACCGGCTGGAATTCCGGGTAAATCCGGTCGGGCCGGCAAAACCAGAAATCGAAGAAATCGCCCAGGATGTACAAATCATCCACGACCGCGCCCATTCGGCTCCCTTCACCGCCGTGCGGCGGCCCTACCCTGCCTTCTCCAAGCTCCGTCAAAAATTGGACAAGACAGCGATACCGTTCGTCGGTCGAGTGCTTCAAATGGGCATCGGACAGAAAAACAGCTTTCATCGTTCGGACCTTCAAATGGATAGGGACAGCGCCTCTTTATTTCTAAGTTTTAAGGTTTAAGCTTTAAGTGTTAAGTAATGGACGTCTGTTTGCAGGGAATGGCCGCGAGCGTTCCCTGCGTGTCCAGTGTTTTTTTTGGAGTGGCTATAAGCCGTTCCCTGCCGGCGGTATCCTCGTGCGCAACATGATGGATTTTCCTTTGCCTGTCAAATAAAATTCGCGGTCAATTGATTCTTGTTTTGTCCGGTGTTTTTTGCTAGTTCTTGAGCCGTCCGGACAGGCGGGCAGGAAAGGAAATTCCGTGCAGAACAAAAACATGAGCAGCAGCCGAACCGCCGTTTCACGCGCCAGAGAAGTTCTGAAAATCGAAGCGCAAAGTATTTTGAATCTGGTTCACAAGGTCAACGGGAATTTTTCCCGCGCGGTCGATCTGATCTTTCAGTGCAAGGGCCGCGTCATCATCACGGGCATCGGCAAATCCGGCCTGATCGGACGGAAAATCGTCGCCACGCTGACCAGCACGGGAACGCAGGCGCTTTTCCTACATCCGGTGGAAGGCATTCACGGCGATCTGGGCATCGTCACCAAAAAAGACATCCTGCTGGCCATTTCCAACAGCGGCGAAACGCGGGAGCTGCTGCCGATCATCAGCTCGGTTAGAAAAATCGGAGCGCCGATCATCTCCTTCACCGGCGTTCTCACTTCCACGCTGGCTCAAAACAGCGACATCGTCATTGACGTGTCCGTGGAAAAAGAAGCCTGCCCTTTCGGTCTGGCGCCGACCTCCAGCTCTACCGCCGCGCTGGCCATGGGAGACGCGCTGGCCATCTCGCTCATCGACAGGCGCAAATTCCGGGAAAAGGATTTTTACAAGTTTCACCCCGGCGGTTCCCTGGGGGCAAGGCTGCGGGCAACGGTTCGGGATGCCATGATCACGGGGGACCGCATCCCTCGCGTCGTCACCGGAACGCCGGCCCGGAAGGCAATCGAAGTAATCGACCGGATGAACGTCGGATTCGTGCTGGTGACGGATAAAAAGAACCACCTGATCGGCATACTGACGGACGGCGACGTGCGCCGGATCGTCAGCCGGGGCATCTCCTTTGAAGGGTTGACGATTGACCGGGTCATGACCTCCAATCCGAAAACCATCGATGAAAAAGCGTCCCTGGCGGAAACCGTCGAGTTCATGCAGAAAA
>DAOTJI010000131.1:0-2890 GCA_035448625.1 Smithellaceae bacterium
CGTATCGCTCTTGTTTCACTACAAGGGACTTGCCCGCGCGTTCGGCATACCGATTGCGCAAGCCGTTCCATACAAGGAACTGACGCAGTGCGTCCGCGACGTCATAGACCGGACCGGCAAACCGGTCATCGCCGTACTGCCCAACATGACCCGAGGCACGGAAAGCATGGATATCACGGAGTTGATCGCCCTGACGCGGCAGGAATACCTTTCCCGCGGCATTCCGGTTTTCGACGAACTGCACGACGCCATCCGGGCGATTTCCCACATCAACAACTACTATGGAGGAAAAATAAAATGAAAAACGAAAAAGCCGCGAAGATCATCGACAAGGCCCTGAAGCAGGGGCGCAAAACGCTTTCGGAATACGAAGCCAAGCAGGTCCTTGCCGCTTACGGCATTCCGATCACGAAAGAAGTTCTGGCCAAAGACAAGACCGCGCTGGAAAAAGGTTTGAAAAAAATCGGTTTTCCGCTGGTCATGAAAGGGTGCTCGGCGGACATCGCCCACAAAACGGAAAAGGGCCTGATTCATGTGGACATCCGCACGGCCGCAGAGGCGAAAAAGGCATTTCGTGACATTCTGGCCGGCATGGCAGGCTATGAAGGCGGCGTGCTGATGCAGGAAATGATCAAAGGGCGGCGCGAACTGGTCATGGGCATGACCCGCGACCCGCAGTTCGGACCCTGCGTGATGTTCGGCCTGGGCGGCATCTTCACGGAAATCCTCCGCGACGTTGCGTTCCGACGCGCACCGCTGGAAGTCCGGGACGCGAAAGAAATGATGCAGGAAATCAAAGGACGCAAGATCCTGGATGCCGTACGCGGCATGGAGGCGGCGGACCAAAAAATGCTTGTCGATATGCTCCTCAACGTCGGCCGCATCGGCCTGGACTTTGACAGCATCATGGAAATCGACCTCAACCCGGTGATTCTCTCCGGCGCAAAGCCGGTGGTCGTGGATGCACTGATGGTGCTGAAATAGGGTGTTAGGCTGAAGACTGAAGGCTGAAAGTGGAAGATTGTTGGGCTGAGTTTTTTGTGGCCTTCGTGCAAGGATCAATCCTATGAACTGCAAAAAGGAAAACAACCTGAAAAGGTGCAGCTGTACTTACGAACCCTGCAGCCGTAAGGGAATCTGCTGCGACTGCGTTTCCTATCACCTGCAAAAAAGGCAATTGCCGGGCTGCTTTTTCCCGAAGGACGCCGAAAGAACGTATGACCGCTCCTTTGAGCATTTCGCGGATCTGATCGCCCGGAAGCGAATCTGAGCCGGCGGCGGAAGTTAACCGCAGACGTGCCTGTGCGCGTCTGCCGATCCCTTTCATACGGCACTGATTTTCATTGACAATGCCGGTCAAACGGCTTAAATACGCCTGCAAACACGCCATCTCCAACATCGAATCCGGGGCGGGACAAGCACATGACGACTCCGCGGAACAAAGAAGGCCGGGCCGGTTATCAGGTTTCTTTTCAAAAGGAGAACGATAACCTTTTCATCCGCCTGAAAGGCGAGTTCGGCTTGAAAAATTACGAAGCCTTCACCCGCGAAATCCGCAAGGGCGTTTCCGGTCATGCGATTCAAAACCTGACCATCGATTTTTCACAGGTCGAATACCTGGACAGCGCGGCGGCGTTGGCTTTCCTTCAGATGGAAGAGGAGGCGGCAAGCCGGAAAATGACTTGCCGCCTGGTCAACCTGAGCGCGCAATCCAAAGGCATCTTCAGCGTGATTCACCCCGACGCTCTGACACGGCTTCCTTTCAAACCGGAACCGACCCACGAGGGAATCGTTCAGAAGATCGGACAGGCTTCTTTGACGATCGGCCGGGATTTTGTGAATTTCATAACCTTTATCGGCGATTTGCTGTCCGCCCTGGCCTATACGGTGACGCATCCCTCGAGCCTCCGGGGAAAGGACGTTTTATTTTACGTGCAGCGTGCGGGTGTGGACGGCCTGCCGATTGTCGCCATGATCGGCGCTCTGATGGGTCTGATCATGGCCTTCATGTCCTATCTCCAGTTCAAGCAGTTCGGCGCGAATATTTACGTTCCGACGCTGGTCAGTTTCGCCATGATCAAGGAACTGGGGCCGATCATGACGGCGATCCTGGTTGCGGGACGGTCCGGCTCGGCATTTGCCGCGGAAATCGGCACCATGCAGGTTAATGAAGAGGTGGATGCCCTGCAGACGATGGGATTCGATCCGGTCCGCTTTCTGGCCGTTCCGAAAGTACTGGCCGCCTTGATCGTCGTCCCGATCCTGACCGTTTACGCGGATCTCTCCGGCATTCTCGGCGGCATGATCATCGGCGTCACAACCCTCAACCTGACGTTCAAGACCTATATGACCCAGTCGATCAACACCATCCAGGTGTTCGACGTGGTCACCAGCCTGATCAAAGCCGCGGTCTTTGCCGGACTCATTTCCGCCATCGGCTGCCAGCGCGGCTTTCAGGTGCGAGCCGGCGCGCAGGATGTCGGCAAGTTTACGACCTCCGCCGTGGTGGCGGCCATCTTTCTGATCGTGGTGGCGGACTCTATTTTTGCCATCATGCTCTACTACGTCAAACGATACGGTATTTTCGCGTAAGGGAGGAACCGGGAGGCTCATGCCGGAACCATTGCAAAAAACGCCCGTTCTTGAGGTAAAAAATCTGACGCAGCGCTTCGGCGACCATATAGTCTTCGAAGATGTGAGCTTCAACGTGTACCCGGGAGAAGTGCTGGTGATCGTGGGCGGCAGCGGCTGCGGCAAATCAACGCTGCTGAAAATCATGATCGGTCTGCAAAAGCCCCGCGCCGGCCAGGTCCTGTATCAAGGAACCGACATTACCCGGGCGTCGGATGAGGCCCTCAACGATTACCGTAAAAACATCGGCGTTCTCTTT
>DAOTJI010000132.1:0-2802 GCA_035448625.1 Smithellaceae bacterium
ATCATTTCCATCATGACGACGGTTTTGCCGACGCCGGCGCCGCCGAACATGCCCATCTTACCGCCGCGGGGGAAGGGGACGAGCAGGTCGATCACCTTGACGCCGGTTTCCAGAACGTGAACGGACGTGTCCTGTTCCGTGAATTCGGGAGATTTGCGATGAATGGGAGCATGATTTTTAGCGTTCACCGGTCCGAGGCCATCCACGGGACGGCCGACCACGTTCAGAATTCTGCCGAGGCCTTCTTTGCCGACGGGAACGGTAATCGGAGCGCCGGAGTCTTTGGCGATCATTCCGCGAACCAGACCGTCGGTGACATCCATGGCGATGCAGCGGACCACGTTGTCGCCCAGATGCTGCGCGACTTCAATAACCAGGTTATCCTCCTGGTCGTTGATCGCGGGGTTGGTAACAAAAAGCGCATCGAGAATGCTGGGAAGCTTCCCTTCTTCAAAAGCCACGTCAACAACGGGACCAATAACCTGAACAATCTTTCCGGTATTCATAACGATCTCCTTGCAAATAGTCGTAATGTATATTTTTTACGCGCGAAATGCCGCCGCAAAATCAACCCTTGGCCAGCGCCTCTGTACCGCCCACGATATCCATCAGTTCCGCCGTGATCGCCGCCTGCCTCGCCTTGTTCATTTTCAGGGTCAGCGTGCGGATCAGCTCTTCGCAGTTGCTGGTGGCGTTGTCCATCGCGGCCATCCGTGCGCCGTTTTCACCGGCGGACGTTTCCAGGAGGGCCCGGTAGACCAGAACGTGCACATACATGGGCAGCAGTTTGTGCAGCAGCACCTCGTCCGACGGTTCGTAAACATAATCGAGCCTTTTATCCGCTTCCAGGTCTGCGTCCGGGCTGCCGATGGAGGGCAGGGGAAACAGGCGGACAACGGTCGGCCGCTGCACGGAAACATTCACAAACTGATTGTAAATCAGATACAGCTCATCGTATTCGGCCTTGATGAAAGGTTCAATCACTTCATCCGCGATCGATACGGCCAGCGTCATGTCAAACTTGCTCAGACAGTCCACTTTCTGGGCCAAGACGTTCGCTTTTTTGCGGAAAAAGTCCCTGCCCTTCCGGCCGACATTGATCAGGGCCACTTCCCTGCCGTCACCCGCCTTTTCGCGCAAAAATCTTTCCGTTGCCTTGATCAGGTTGGTATTGAATCCGCCGCAAAGCCCCCTGTCGGATGTCATGCAGATCACGCGAATCCGTCTGGGGTCGCGCACGGCCAGGAGCGGATGCGTGGAAGCGTCCACCCGAAGGGCCAGACTGTTGAGGACATCCATGAATTTTCCGGCGTAGGGACGGAAATTTTCCATCTTCATCTGTGCCGATTTGAATTTGGAAGCCGCGACCATGTTCATGGCGCGCGTGATCTGCTTCGTCTTCTGAACGGCCGTTACTTTTCTTTTAATATCTTTGAGCGAGGGCACTGAAAACTCCTCTCAAACGTAATGGTTTTCCCCTCCGCCGCCGCCCCGCGTCAGGGACGCGGCGGATCAAAGTCTATTCCGCCACAAAAACCGATTCGAAAGCCGTCAGCATCTCCTTCATCTTCTTTTCCAGGTCGGGGGAGATGATCTGTTTTTCGTCAATTTCCTTCAGGATGTCCGGATGTTTACTCTTCACGTAGCTCAGCAGCTGCTGCTCGTACACCAGAACCTTTTCCACGTCCACCTTATCGATGAAGCCGCGGCTTCCGGCAAACAGAACCACCACTTCCTCGCCCAGCGACATCGGCTGGAACTGGGGCTGTTTGAGCAATTCCACCAGACGAACGCCGCGGTCGAGCTGAGCCTGCGTCGATTTATCCAGATCGGATCCGAACTGGGCAAAAGCCGCCAGTTCGCGGTACTGGGCCAGATCGAGCTTCAGGGTGCCGGCGACCTGCTTCATCGCCTTCACCTGGGCCGCGCCGCCGACGCGGGACACGGACAGACCGACGTTGATGGCCGGACGGATGCCCGAGAAGAACAAACTCGGCTCCAGATACACCTGGCCGTCGGTAATCGAAATCACGTTGGTCGGAATGTAGGCCGAAACGTCGCCGGCCTGCGTTTCAATAATGGGAAGCGCCGTAAGCGATCCGCCGCCGAGCTCCTTGCTCACGCGGGCCGCACGTTCGAGCAGGCGGGAATGGTTGTAGAAAATGTCGCCGGGGAACGCTTCGCGTCCGGGCGGACGGCGTAACAGCAGCGAAATCTGGCGATAGGCCACGGCCTGTTTGGACAAGTCATCGTAAATAATCAGGGCGTCCTGACCGCGGTCACGGAAGTATTCTCCGATGCTGCAGCCGGCGTACGCCGCGATGTACTGAAGGGTTGCCGGGTCGGAGGCGCAGCCGGCGACCACGCAGGTGTAGGACAGGGCGTCATGCTGTTTGAGCCTTTCCACGACCTGGGCCACGGTGGATTTTTTCTGACCGATGGCGACATAGATGCATTTGATGCCGGTGTCTTTCTGGCGGATGATGGCGTCCACGCAGATGGCCGTCTTGCCGATCTGGCGATCGCCGATGACCAGTTCGCGCTGCCCGCGCCCGATCGGCGTCATGGCGTCGATGGCCTTGAGGCCGGTGTACATCGGCTGGTTGACCGGCTGGCGCTGAATCACGCCGGGGGCGATCATTTCAATGCGGCGGAACTCTTTCGTCTCGATGGGGCCCTTGCCGTCCAGCGGAGCGCCGGTGGCGTCGATGACGCGGCCGAGAAGCGCTTCACCAACCGGAACCTGGGCGATTTTGCCGGTCCGCTTGACGATGTCGCCTTCCTTGATGTGCGTCACTTCGC
>DAOTJI010000133.1:0-2638 GCA_035448625.1 Smithellaceae bacterium
TGTTGTTGATCGAAGAAGGGCCGAAAGCGCTGGTCGAGCCGGAAAATTACGATGTGCGCGCCAATTTGATGTGGGCCTCGACGCTGGGGCTGAACGGTCTGATCGGCGCCGGCGTTCCCCAGGACTGGGCCGCGCACCGGGCGGGCTATGAATTGACGGTACTCTACGGACTGGACCATGCGCAGACGCTGGCTGTGCTGGTGCCGGCCATGCTGAAGGTTCGGGCCGGCGGCAAAAAGCAAAAGCTGCTTCAGTACGGCGAGCGCGTATGGGGAATATCCTCCGGCACAGAGGCGTCGCGAATCGACGCCGCGATTGACCGGACGCGGGCTTTTTTCGAGACGATGGGCCTTCCCACCCGCCTTGCAGACTGCGGCGTGCAAAAAGTCGATGTGGACAGAGTGGTTGAACTCCTCACGGAACATGGCCTGACCAAGATGGGCGAAAGCGGCGACGTGACTCCCGACATCATTCGGGAGATTCTGGCGCTGTGCTGATTTTTGAGCGGATCGGTCTGCCGCCCCGCTTACAGCGGAAGATGGATTGACGCCGCCCAACTGGAAAGGATTTCTGTCATGCACAGTATTTTGCCTGAAATCGGCATCGCCGTTCTGGCGGCGACGGCAATGGGCTTTCTCTTTCAGCTCTGCCGTCAGCCGGTCATCCTGGGTTACCTGGTTGCCGGAGCGCTGATCGGGCCGCAAATCGGCTTTAAACTCGTTTCCGATCCGGCCAACATCGAAGTCATCTCCGAGATCGGCCTGATTCTTCTGCTGTTTATCATCGGCCTGGAACTCAATCCCGCCAAACTGCTTTCCTCGGGGAAAAAACTGATCTATGCCGGCGTGGGCCAGTTCATTTTCTGTGTTCTGATCGGCCTGGGATTTTTCGTGCTGCTGGGGTATCCCCTGGGCGGCGGACGCATCGAAGCGCTTTACCTGTCGCTCTTCTGCGCGCTCTCCAGCACGGCCATCGTCGTGAAGCTGCTCTATGACAAGTTCGAGCTGGACACTTTGCCCGGCCGCATCAGCCTGGGCATTCTCATCTTTCAGGATTTGTGGGCTATTCTGATTCTGGCGCTGCAGCCCAATTTCATGGATCCGAAGCTCCACCTGGTCGCGCTGGCGCTGGGCAAAGGCGTCCTGCTTTTGGCCGTCGGCTTTTTGCTCAGCCGGTTCGCGCTTCGCTGGATTTTTTCGAAAATCGCCAAAACACCGGAAATGGTGGTCGCCACGTCCATCGCCTGGTGCGCCTTTATGGCCGGACTGGGCTCCTGGATCGGCATGTCCATGGAAATGGGCGCCCTGATTGCCGGCGCGGCGATTGCCTCTTTTCCCTACGGCGTGCATGTCACCGCCAAGGTCCTGCCGCTGCGTGATTTTTTCCTGACGCTTTTTTTCCTGTCCATCGGCATGAAGATTCCGTTTCCCGACGCCGCCACGTTGACGATGGCCTTTCTCATCGTTTTGTTTGTGATCCTTTCCCGTTTTCTGACCATCTACCCGATTCTGCAGCTGTCCGGCAGCGGACGCCGCACCAGTTTCATCACCAGCCTCAACCTGGCCCAGATCAGCGAATTTTCCCTGGTCGTGGCGGCCCTGGGCGTCCACTACGGACATATCCAGCAGTCCTTGATGTCTCTCATCATTTACGCGATGGCCATCACCTCCGTGCTGTCCTCCTATTTCATCAAGGGCAACCACACGATGTATCTCGCTTTTGAAAAGGTGCTGACCCGGATGGGATTTCCTTCCAAAACCGCCCGGGAAACCGCGGAAGAAGGGCAGGACCATTACCCCATCGTGCTTCTGGGCTATCATCGCGGGGCGCGGGCCATCGTTGAAAAAATCGAAGAGGATGCCCCCGATCTGCTGGAAAAAATCCTCGTCATCGATTTCAACCTGGAAGTCCTCAAAGAGCTGGAAGACCGCCATGTCAAAGGGGTTTTCGGCGACATCAGCAGCATGGACACACTGGACCACGCTCATGTGGCCGGCGCCGAAGTCATTTTGTCCACCATTCCCGACATGTTGCTCAAAAACACGAGCAATTTGTCGCTGGTCAAAACGTGCCGGATGCTGGCGCCCAACGCCCTGATTGTGGTCACGGCCGACTCCGCCGAACAGGCAGAGGATCTGAAGACCAGCGGTGCGAATGAGGTTTTGCTCCCTTACTCGCTGATCGGCGAAGCCGTTGCGGGAATGCTGCTGGATTGGCAGCAAAAAGGCGCATGAGGAAAGGGTGAATTATTTTATGGAAGTGGTTGACAACTGCTGTGACTTGTAATATGTAGCCCGCTGAATTTTTTCCGGACACCCATTGCACTTGCGTTCGGGAAATATTTGAAAGTGAAACATGTTCCCCAGTAGCTCAGTCGGTAGAGCGGCTGGCTGTTAACCAGCATGTCCGTGGTTCGAGTCCGCGCTGGGGAGCCAAATTCAATCCGCTGATTTCAGCGGTTCTTGTTTAACGCAAGACCCCGTGGGTTGATCCCCTCGGGGTCTTGACGTTTCAGGCGTGTCCACGCCGACTTAAGCCCGGGCGCACATTTACCCTGATTCTCCATTTCGAAGCCCGCAGTCCAGGGGCCGGGTGCAACCCTGGGGGTTACGGGCGCTCACCGAAAATGTCCCTTCCG
>DAOTJI010000134.1:0-2511 GCA_035448625.1 Smithellaceae bacterium
GGCATCCATGGGATGGGGCGGAACATTCTTTACGGCTTTTGCTGTGGTCATAGGTTCTTTCCTGCCTCAGGGAACAAGGGGCTTGGCCTCCTGTTCCTCCGGCTTCGTTAGGGTTTTTCTTTTGCCGCTTTGGCAACCGCGTTCAAAATCAGGCCCGGGTGAAGAATCGCGCCGCCGAAATTGGAGACCAGGGACACCGGGCAGGCGCCGCAAGCCGAGCGCTCCAGTTCCAGCAACATTTGGCCGCCGTTGATTTCCGCCATGATCATCGCTTTTAAACGGGGAGCGACGCTGCGGATGAGTTCTTCGGGGAAAGGCCATACGGTATCGAGCTTGATCAGCCCCGCCTTGATGCCTTCAGCGCGGGCGTCGCGGACGGCCTGCATGGCGGAGCGGGCGCTGATTCCGTAGGAAACGACCGCGACTTCGGCGTCGTCGAGGTACAGGTTTTGCGTCCGGATGATTTTATCCCGGTTTTTCCGAATTTTATCAACGAGCCGCGTGACCATTTTTTCCTGTGCTTTGGCGTCCATAGCGGGGTAGCCCCGGTCGTCGTGCGTCAGCCCGGTGACGTGAATCCGGTAGCCGTCGCCGCAATTGGCCATCGGCGCGATGCCGTCGGGATCCGCCTCGTAGGGGAGGTAATCTTCCCGGGAAACGGTCGGCTTGCGGCGATTGATGATTTCGATTTCTTCCTCCTGCGGGATGACGACGCGTTCATTCATGTGCCCGACGGTCTCATCGGCCAGAATAATGACGGGCAGGCGGTAGTATTCGCTTAAGTTGAAGGCCCGGATGGTAAAATCGAACATTTCCTGCGGGCTCGACGGGGAAAGGGCGATGATTTCGTAGTGCCCGTGCGATCCCCAGCGCGCCTGCATCATATCCCCCTGGGCCACCAGCGTGGGCAGTCCCGTGCTGGGACCGGCGCGCTGCACATTGCAGACCACGCAGGGCGTTTCCGTGCACAGCCCGAGGCCGATGTTTTCCATCATCAGCGAAAAACCGGGCCCCGACGTGCTGGTCATCGATTTGACGCCGCCCCAGCTTGCCCCCAGAATGGCCGCCATCGAAGCGATTTCGTCTTCCATCTGGATATAAATGCCGCCGATTTCCGGCAGCCGGCGCGACATGGATTCGGCCACTTCCGTGGCGGGCGTGATCGGATATCCGGCAAAAAAGCGGCAACCCGCGGCCAGCGCGGCTTCGCAGCAGGCCTCGTCGCCGTTCATGAAATGCGTTCCTGTTCTTACTTCTTTAGCAGTCAAAGCCTCTCTCCTTCTACGGCTCACTCTTCGAAATCTTCATATTCTACGCTGTAAATCGCAAATTCCGGACAAATAATTTCACAAAAATGGCAGCTTACACAGCGGGTGGTGTCCACCACTTCCGGTGGATGATACCCTTTCTTGTTGAAAGCAGAGGAGAGGCGCATCACCTGCCGGGGACAGTTGGCGATGCAAAAACCGCATCCCTTGCAGCGGTCTTCAATCACGATCACCTGCCCCATTTTCCTTTTTCGGCGGCCGATCTCATCCGTCTGACTGATTGGATATTTTTTTGTTTTCTGCATGAATATTCTTATTTTCCTCGCGAATTCGGCGCTGTGCGGAGCATTCCGCCGGATGGATTGAATTTGCTTGATGATCGGGGATGATCTCTAAAACCCCAGGTCCCTGAAGTGCCAAACTCCATCTTGCGTGAGCGAAGGCGCAAACTGGGCATTATAGGAATAAGAAAGCGCTGTCAAGAAAAAACACGCCGGTCAAAACGGACCTTTATTAATAATTCTCCATACTCCGAGCGCTATGCCCGGAGTATTTACGGATAAAAACTTGCTTTTCAACAAGTCTCGTCATAATACCGGGAGGCCTCGAACCGGTCATGAACCGGCGCCGGAAAGGGGGCCCCAACAGGAAATTTCAAAAGGAAAGCAGGCGCAAAACATGAAAGACGAAAACATCCGTCCGATCGTCAGAATTCTGAAGAAGGAACTGGATCTGGGGGAGATGCCCATCGTTTCCCACCTGGCCGAAAGCGAGCGCGATCCGTTTGTCATCCTGATGTCCACGCTCTTGAGCCTGCGCACCAAAGACGAGGTCACGGCCGAGGCCACCGACCGTCTTCTGGCGCTTGCCGTGACGCCCGAGGCCATGCTGAAAGTTCCGCAGTCCAAAATTGCCAAAGCCATTTATCCGGTGGGATTTTATCGCAGCAAGGCCAAAACGATTCATCACGTCTGCCGGGAGCTGATCGAACGGTTCGGTTCAAAAGTGCCGGACAACCTGGACGACCTGCTGAGCATCAAGGGCGTCGGAAGGAAAACGGCCAATCTGGTGATTACGCTGGCGTACGGGAAGGACGGCATTTGCGTGGACACGCACGTTCACCGGATTTCCAACCGTCTGGGCTACGTGAAAACAAAGACACCAGACGAAACGGAAATGGCCCTGCGCGGCAAGCTTCCCCGCGAATACTGGATCATCTACAACACCCTCCTGGTGTTTTTCG
>DAOTJI010000135.1:0-2383 GCA_035448625.1 Smithellaceae bacterium
CGGGGACTGATTTTTCGGATCAAAACCGGCGAGGAGGTCCGCTATCGTCCGGTGCCGTTCATCGTCGGCATCTACGAATACCAGCTGAATCATTTGAATCTGCCGCTGTTGAAAGACATTTCGAAGTATTACCTTACCGGATTGGGGGCCACGTTTCACGGTCTCACAACGCCCCATCTGCGTTCCATACCGATCAATACCGAAATCGTCGCCGACCGGCCGGTTTTTCCTTACGACGATGCGGCGTCCATCCTCAAGAGCAAATCGCGGATTGCCGTGGCCGAATGCTTCTGCCGAAAGGCCGTCCGTATGTACGGGAAGACCTGCGTTCATCCGGCGGAGACCTGCCTTCAGTTTGACGCTTTTGCCGACTACTACGTGGAAAACGGCATGGCGCGCTACATCGACACCGGCGAGGCCCTGGCGATCCTCAGACAGAGCGAGGAGGAAGGGTTGGTGGTCCACGTCCTGAATTCCCAAAAAGTGGAAGCGATGTGTTGCTGCTGTTCCTGCTGTTGCGGCATGCTGATTTCGCTCAAGCTTTTTCCGGCTCCGGCCCTGGCCGTGAAAAGCAACTACGTGTGCCGTTTTGACGAAGCGCTCTGCACGCAGTGCGGCCTGTGCGCCGGCCGCTGCACCGTGGATGCTCTTGGAATGAAAGATGAAAAAATCGTTTTTGATGCCGGCCGCTGCATCGGCTGCGGGCTTTGCGTTACGGCCTGCACCACCGGCGCGCTGAATCTGGATAAGAAGCCGGAGGGCAGTCTGTATCAGCCTCCGGAGACCGTTTTTGATACATTTGCCGCAATGAGCAAAGAAAAAGCCGCCCAAAAAAGGGGCGGTTCTATTTAATGGGAGGGCTTTGCATCCAGGAACCGCATGCCGATTTTTCACCGATGGATAGGATCTTCAACTCGAATATATTTCGGTATTTGTCGGCCGTGGTCAGAAACTCCCGCAAGTTCACCCCGGGGAGAGTTTTCATTTTTTTATCCAGGGACACAAAAAAATTATCGTAGTGGATCGGGACAACGATTTTTGCGTTTAGTTTCAGCGCAACGTTTTCAAGATAGGTCTGCGTATGCCCCCTCCCGCCGATGCCCAGCAAAACCACATCCGATTTGATGCCTTCATACATTCCGTTGATAAAACCGGCGCTGCCGTGATGCAGGATGGAGCCGGAGGCGTGTGTGACCAAAACGGAATAAGTTTCTCCCAGTTTGTAATCTCTTGCGGGATGGGGGCCGGTGAGCGGCCGGTCGATTTTTCCGGGGTAGGGGACTTTTCCCAGAAAAGCCGGTCCGTGAGCGCTCTTAATAAATTTGAGCGTGAAGGGTCCGATTTTGATGTCGCGGCCGATTTCCGCTTCCCGCAGGTACTTTTCATCCAGCGGGACGCCTCGTCCCACGTTCAGCGTGCTTTCTGAACCCATGAGCAAAGCCTTCGTTTTGAGGGCAAAATAAGGGGCGTCAAGGCAGTGGTCAAAGTGGGAATGACTTACAATGACGGCATGAATTTTGGTTCCCAGGCGAGCCAGCCATTTATCGATGGCTTTCTGATCAGGCTTCAGCGAAAGTCCCAGAAACACTCGCAGCATTCCAACGCGGCTGACGTAGGGGTCAATCAATATGCCGTCACGACCCGCTTCGATCAGAACGCCGGCCGTGCCCAGCCAGGTAATGCACAAGGGTTCTTTCTGCCTCACGCGGTTGTCCTTTCGACGAACAAGGGGACGGTTCTATTGAATTGGTTTGCCGGCTGATTCTTTCTTTGGCCGTCCTCGTTTCTTGATCACGGCATCAACCTTGTATCGCTTGTAGTGATATTTTGATTCGTACTCCCGGAGAATGTCGATGTATTGCTTAAAGTCTTCTTCGTCTTTGAAAATATCCTGCTTATTACTTCCACGAGCCAGAATATGATCAACGAATTCTTCCGGGGCTATTCTTGCTGTTCTTGGCATGGCGCTTCCATATCAGAGCCTCAAATCGCCGTCAATAAATAGAACCGCCCCCTTTTTCTGCTGGTTGACATTTTCCGGGGATATCGGCTAGATTCTGCACACATGCCCATACCGACCGGAAGGAGAGATCGATGAAGTACCTAAAGTACGTTGACGTCGTGCAGTCCATGTTTCCGGATCAACCCCCTTACCAGTGGACGGTCAACACCTCCGTCCCCTGGACCCCCATCGTCAGACCCCTGGCGGAGTCCGCCGTCGCGATGATCAGCTCCGGCGGCGTGTACCGCAAGGATCAGACCCCGTTCAAACCCGACAAGAACGATCTGTCTTTCCGCGAGATTCCTGCGGACACGGATGTGGGCGATCTGGCGATCAGCCACGACTACTACGATCACCGGGACGCGGAAAAGGACGTCAACT
>DAOTJI010000136.1:0-2103 GCA_035448625.1 Smithellaceae bacterium
GAAAAACATCGAGTACAAGTACCCGATTGCCGAAATCGTTTATCAGCACCATGAAAGGATGAACGGATCGGGGTACCCCCGAAGCCTTTCCGGAGATCGAATCCTGATCGAGGCCAGGATCATCTCGGTGGCCGATGTCGTCGAGGCCATGGCTTCCCCCCGGCCCTACCGGCCGGCGCTCGGGATCGAAAAAGCGCTGGACGAAATTCGGAAAAACCGAGGCATCCTATACGATGCATCCGTTGTCGACACTTGTCTGGCGCTGTTTCTGGACAAAGGATTTCATTTCGGAATGTGAAGGCATCGGCCGCCGGGGCCGGAAAGAAACCTCCGGAAAAAAGGCAAGTCTTTTGGCTACAGCGAAACCATTTTGAGGGACCGGCCATAAATGGCCTGGCCGAGCTTGACCGCCAAATCTTTGACCATCGCGATTTCCTTCGAGGAAAATTTCAGCTTCGCATCGGGTTTTTCGGCGGTCACGGAAAAGCCGGCGGCCGCGTTGCAGCCATGCATCCTTCTGGAGGCGGGAAAACGTCGCTCGGGTTTGTTGTCGTACTCCGCCGAGGTCGTATCCACCAGCCCGTCGATTGACGAATTTTTGATCGCATATCCCTTTTTTTTCAGGATTGCAGATAGTTGATCCAGCATGCGGGAGACGTTGTCGTAGGGCCGGATTTTTTCAAACATGAACCAGAGGGTAACCCTTGGATGCGTCGTCATGGGAGCAACATCCGGATCGGAAAGGATTTCGCTGAAGGTTCCGCCGTTCGCCGTTCGGCTGTCAAAATTTCCGAAAAAGCGCAATCCGAATGCATCCACTCTATCGCCGCCGTGCCCGAATTTAAATTTTAATACTTGCATGTCCTTTCTTTCCCCGCTAAATCTCGCGGCATCCTTCTTTTTGCCCAGCCGATGCCCGCTCTTATCACAGGTCGAAGCCGATCACATCAGTTTTTTCGCGCCGGTTAAGGGAGTTTTTGTTTTCGCTCAAGGTCGGCCAAATGACCGGCCAGGACATGAAGAAAATAGATCAGGCGCGCGAAAAGATTGGAAATGTCGAAGCAATAATCCTGTACCTGGCGCGAGGCCGCATCCTTGCGTTCAAAATGCCGCGCACGAAGGGATTCCATCATCGGGCCGCGATCCAGGGTGAGCCGGTTCAACATGTCGGCATCCTCCATCTTCCCGGACGAAACCGCTTCTGCGGCCGTCACCAGAAGAAATTCGAGGCTCTCAAAAAAGGAGTTGATGAGGTCCATCGAAACAGAGGCAGGCCTCGCGCAAAACAGGTCCCCGAACTGGCGCACGCCTTCTTCCAGCAAACTCATGACGTCGGACAGTTCCGCCAGTCCTTTTGCCTCGAATACCAGGTTGACGCAGAGTCGGCGGGCCACCAGAATGTGAATGTCCGCGTGTGCCCGGGACAGCATCTGCTGGGTTTGGTCCGCGAAAGCCTTGTAGTCTGAAGACGGCGCCTGCCGCGGCTTGCCGGCAAAAAAAGCCGGATAGCGCGCAATGCGGTCGATGCCCTCCTTCAGCAGACCGGCAAACCTTTCCAGCCCGCGGTGATTTTCTTCAACGCTGCCGTCTTCCAGGGTCAGCATCCGGTCCGCCAGATCGAGAATCCGGTTGTCGTGCGTTACCATGAGGACGGTGCTGCGCATTTCCCGGGCCAAACGCTGCAGGAGCTCCACGATTTCACGGCCGGACGTTTTGTCCAGGGCGGCCGTCGGTTCATCGGCCATGATAATGGACGGCTCCCGGACCAGGGCGCGGGCGACGGCTACACGCTGCCGCTGACCGCCGGAAAGCTGCGGGGGATGTTTATGCTCATGCCCCGCCAGTCCGACCCGTTCGAGCATGGCCATGGAGCGTGAACGGATCTCGGCAATCGTCAGGTCGGTCCTGTGAACCAGCCCCATACGGGGCAGGCCTTCCGTTGCTGCCGGATAAAGTCTGGAGGGTTTCAAATGACGGCGTAAAAAAAGGTTTAACGAAGAATCGCCAAACCTTTGATTTTTTTGGTAGCGGGGGATGGATTTGAACCATCGACCTTTGGGTTATGAAACGGATAAAGCAAAATAAACAAGATTTGAGATTATT
>DAOTJI010000137.1:0-2050 GCA_035448625.1 Smithellaceae bacterium
AAAGTCTGGGTGATGGCTTCCCGTTTTTCCTCGGGATCGGTGAGGCCCCTGAGGGCGGCAAAGAAGGCTTTGGAGGCATCGACGACTTCCACCTGAATGCCCAGCTTTTTGAAGGCGGCCTGCACCCGGGCGGGCTCATTTTCCCGCATGATGCCGTTGTCGATCATGTAGGTTTTCAGGCGGTCGCCCAGCGCCTTGTGTCCCAGGGCGGTGACGACGCAGGAGTCCACTCCGCCCGAGAGCGCATTGACGGCGAGCCCGTCGCCCACAGCGTTGCGGATGTCCCGGACCTTTTTGTCGATAAATTTTTCCACATTCATGGTGCTGGCTTTGATTTCCTTCATTTTCATTTTAGCGGCTCCTTTGCGGTGAAATAGGTTGCAGGAATGTTTAAATGAAAAACCCCAGCGTTTCAAGCATTATGATCAAAAAAACAAAAACATTTCGATTGTAAATTTGGAAAGTTCGGTTTAGAAAATATCCCGTTTGATGGGCAATGCCGGCGCAAAGGCTTCGCCCGGAAAGGAGAGTTGAATGGAACCGATCAAAATCATGCCCTGCCTGGATATGAAAAACGGAAGAGTGGTAAAAGGGGTTCATTTTGTCGACATCAAGGAGGCGGGCGATCCGGTCGAGAATGCCGCGTTCTACCAAGCCCAAGGCGCGGATGAACTGGCGATGCTGGATATCGCTGCAACACTCGAAAACCGCAAAACGAGGCTGGAATGGGTGAAGAAGGTTGCCGCCCAGATCAGTATTCCGCTGACCGTCGGCGGCGGCATTTCCTCGCTGGAGGACATCGAAATGGTGCTGGGCGCGGGCGCGAGCAAAGTGTCCATGAACAGCGCAGCGGTGAAAAATCCGGAACTGATTACACTCGCGGCCGGTAAATTCGGCGAGGAAAAAATCACGGTGGCCATCGACGCCAAGAGAAATCCGGCCATGCCGTCGGGCTTTGAACTGGTGGTTTCCGGCGGCACGCTGCCCATCGCGAAAGACGCGGTGGCGTGGGCCAGGCAATGCCAGAAACTGGGCGCGGGTGTGATCCTGCCCACCAGCATGGACGGAGACGGCACGAAGGCGGGATACGACATCCCCTTCACAAAAGCCATTTCTTCTGCTGTTACACTGCCGGTGGTGGCGTCCGGTGGAGCGGGAAAACTGGAGGATTTTTACGAAGCGGTTGTGGACGGAGGCGCTTCCGTTCTGCTGGCGGCGTCCGTTTTTCATTTCCGGCTTCTCAAAATTCAGGACGTCAAAGACTATCTGAAAAGCAAGGGAATTGCCGTTGCCTGAGATCCGGGCCGGCCAATGAAAACGGCAGGAGGCACAGTGAGCAAACTGGCCGATATCCTTTTTTTTCGAAAACACGGCATCTGTCCCCGATGGTTCTGCTTCACGTTTGATAACGGTCTGCGCCGACTGGTTCAAAATCCGGACCGGATCATCCGTCCTTACATTGGGGAAGGGGACAAGGTGCTGGATGTGGGGCCCGGCATCGGGTACTTCACGATTCCGATTGCCCGGCGCGTAGGTTCGGCAGGGATGGTGATCGCCGCCGATATTCAGGAATCGATGCTGCGGGGCATTGCAAAGCGCGCCGAACGGGCGAGGGTGCGCGGCCAAATCGAGCTTTATCTTTCCCGGTCCGACGAAATCTATTCGGGAGAGCCGGTGGATTTCATTGTGTCCTTCTGGATGGCTCATGAAGTTCCCCGGCTGGACCGGTTCTTCCGGCAACTGTACAACGCCCTCAAGCCCGCGGCTCGCTTCCTCCTGGCGGAGCCCAAATGGCATGTGTCCCGGGCGCAGTTTGACGGGGAAATCGCCGAGGCACAAAAGGCCGGCCTGGTGCTCTTGGATCGTCCTGCAATTTCCTTGAGCCACAGCGCCTTATTCGGAAGCGGCCAGCCGGTCGGCGCGCGTGAACGCGTTTCGGCGGATCAGCAGAAAGGATGATCGATGACCCATCAGAGAAATCGCGCGTGGATCGGGTTTGTTTTGCTGCTCCTGATGCCCCTTTGGAGCTGGGCCGGGGAATACGATGCCG
>DAOTJI010000138.1:0-1898 GCA_035448625.1 Smithellaceae bacterium
AATTACCAAGAGATACAAGCAGGAAGCGCAGTTCCCGGTGGTGGATTCCCGCGGAATGGATTTCCCGTTGGTGATCGTGAGATAGAAGCGCCCTGAAACGGCAAGGATGGGCCGATCCATCGCCGCCTCGGAAGCGCGTAACCTTTGTTCAGCGCAAAGGACCCCTGCGCCCTATCTTCGCCCTCCGCGTTTGATCTACAACAAAAAAGGCGGCGGTTCAATCCATTCCAGACAGCCGTCTTCCCCCACTGAATATTGGGAAAAGGAATCGGTTGATCCGAAAACGACAGGATCATTCAAAGGTCACGCGCAACGGTCTCATCACGCACGGTTCAAAGGACAGACTTTCAGGCATTCGTCACAGTCGATCCAGTAATCGTGGCCGGCGGTGTTGATGACGCGCTCGATATGCTTGAGGCCCGCGGCGTCCTTGAGGGCCAGCGGATAAATCGCATGCTTGATGGCATGCCCCAGGCAGATCATCTTGCGGAAATCGCCCTCGGCGGTGAAAGCGCCGGCCGGACAGATGTTGAGGCAGGCGCGGCATTTTTCGGGACAGGGGAGCGTGTCGTTTACCGGATCGCCGGGCAGCTCGGCGTCGGTGACCACGGCCGCGAGACGCAGGCGGGAGCCGTAGACCGGATGATAGACCTGACCGCTGCGGCCGAAGGCGCCCAGGCCGGCCCGGACGGCGGCATGTTTGAGCGACAGCATGCCCCAGGGTTCGAAGTCGTGAAAAACCATCGGCGCATAGCTGGGAATCATCACGGCGGCATACTTTCCCTGTGCTTCGATGAAATTGCACAAATCCAGCGCGATGTCGTCAAGCCGCCGGTAGGCCGTGTGATACGAGCGGTGAATGCCGTACAAATTATAACCGGGCGATGTCAGAATTCCACGGGGAATCTGAAGACCCAGCACGATCACCGTCCGTGCGTTCTTGCAGATCTTTGACGGATGGTGCCGTTCGGGCGCTTCGGTGAAACGGTCCACCGGCGCGAATCCAACGGCCGATACCGTGTTTCCCAGACGTTTGACGACGGTTTCTTTCAGGTCGTTTGTCATGTCGTTTTCCTTTCCCTCCTGATCTTGAAGGCTGCGGTTTTTATTGCGTCACGCCTGAGGCATGACGGCTTCCGTGTTGCGCACGGCGCGCAAAAGGCGCCGGAATTCCTTTTGTTCGCCTTCGTCCAGCGCGGCCAAGAAATCCCGATTGGCCTTCTCCATCTTTTTCTGGAGAAGGGGAACAATCTTCCGGCCCTGATCGGTCAGCAAAATATGAATGGCCCGCCGGTCGCTGGGATGGCGGCGCCTTTCGATCCATCCGGACGTCTCCAGCCGATCGAGCACACCGGTCAAGGTGGCCGTGTCCAACCCCGTCCGCTCGCTTAATTCCTTTGCCGTGACCGGATCCCGGCGATTCAGGAAATTGAGGACCATCGCCTGTACGGCCGTCAGATTCGTGTCGGCCAGTGCCTGTGTCCAGAAACGCACGCCCGACTGCTGGGCACGGGCCAGCAGAAAAAAAATGCAGTCTTCGACTTTGATCGTCATGGGCGTCACCCCGTTACCTCGTAGGCTAATTATTTGTGTACAAATTATATCAAAAGTGTTATGGCGTCAACACCGATATTTCAGGAGGGGCTCCATGAATCCATCCGCCAGTCTCGATTTTCTTTTTCATCCGCAGTCCATTGCGATCGCCGGTGTGTCGGAAAACGCCAACAAGTTCAACTTCGGCATGCGATACCTGCTGGGTCTCAGGGAGTTCGGTTTTCCGGGGAAAATCTATCCGATCAATCCCGCCGGAGGTGCAGTCAACGGCGTCACCCTCTACAAAAGCCTTCGGGAGATTCCCGGCGAGGTCGATTACATCATTTCCGCCATTCCCGCCCCTT
>DAOTJI010000139.1:0-1865 GCA_035448625.1 Smithellaceae bacterium
TTTCAAATCCTCTGTTTAACCATCCATATCGACCGGCTTTGGCCTCAATGGAAAATTGACATTGAAAAATGAAAAATCTAACTCCCAATCGACAATCGAAAATCATCAATCTACAATCCCCCCCGTGCCTGCCCAAATTGCGTAGGGCGCGACCTGCTGGCGTCTTTTGTTTCTTGCATTTCAATTTGCGATTATTTCGTGCCTCGGTTTTAGAAGATATTGTCCCTATTTCCGTTGAAATTCCTTTTTTGCAGTCAAGGTAAGCCTTACTTTACGCCACATCTGTTTTCTTGTCAATCTCCTGATTTAATGCTTTTTGAAGCAAGGGTATTTGGCGATAGCCGCGTACCCGATGGAATCGCTTTTCTGCTTCCAATAAGGCCGACCCCATCCACCGGCAAGCCATCGTCTCATTTCGCCAGCGTTTGACATTGCGGCACATCCCGGACGTCACCGAAAAACAGCTTTCAATCACATTGGTATTATCCAGAGTCTTTCGCAACTCATACGGCAGTTTCAGCCGATGCACCGTCAGCAGTTCTTCCATCCCCTCTTCCAGACTCCGCGCCGCCGCCTCACTGACGCCCATCAGCCACCGATGGACTTTCTCTAATTCCTGTCGGGCCTGAGCATAATCCTCCATGTTCAGAGCGGCGTGATACTTCATCCGAAACACCCTCTTCTGGGAATCCGGCAAATGACCTTCCACATTCCGCTGCTTATGAACCTGGCACCGCTGAATGAATGTCTGGCTGCCGAACCGATGGAGGACCGCCTTTTTTAATGCCTTGCTGCCATCCAGAACAAATAAATACCGCCAGTCGATGCGTAATCCCCGTTCGATCAGATCATCCAGCAGGCGGCCGCAAACCTCGGCCGTTTCCGTCGCCCCCGGCCAGAATCCCAGGACATGCTTGCGGCCTTCGATATCCACGCCAATGGCCGTAATCAGCGTAAAATCCGCGAATTCCTTGCCGTCCAGATAGATCGCTGTCAATTCCAGGCCGTCCAGACGACGCTGCAGCAGTTGCTCCAGACGCAGGGCACTGGCGGCCTTATACTTCCGGGAGACGGAACTCTTCTGGATGCCATACCCTTCACACAGATTGTCTAAGGCCCCGGCGTAATCCCGACACGATACCCGTCGCAATATCTTGTTACTGACGGCGTGCTCTAACCGGCGGGGATTGGAAAAGGCCTGATAGCGGGACAAGGACATCTCCTGTCCGTCGCGACTTCGGACGCGGGGCTTTTCAATAGCCACTTTCTTGCCGCCAAAGACCACATGCCCCTCCTCTTTGCCCCAGCGATAGCCGGGGCGGTCGGCCTGATGGGCATAGCGCTGACCCACCAGTTGTTCCACTTCATCATCAATCATGGTTTTCATCATCAGAATCCCTGCCTGGGAGGCGGTCTGCTCAATGGCCGAGGCCACATCCAGCATCAAATCACCCATCGGCAAGACCATCTGAAAGCTGGCTTTACCCGCGGCCACCTGGACCTGCATCTGGTCCGGGTTGAAACGGTTCATTTTTCTTCTGGAACGAGTGCTCTTTTTCGTGTACGATTTACGCATCTTGCGGTCTCCTAATAAAGGTAACTTATTTTTAGTTGATGCTATTACGTTACCTTGACCGCAAGATTTTTCAACTCACTTTCAACGACAATCGGGACATGTTCGACTAATGCAGCTCTCCGAGAATATATAATGAAGATCAAAAACGATAAGAATATCCGAGATGATCGACTATCTTATCTCGAAGATTTGTTGCGATATATTGAGAAAAAGGATAGTGAAAATAAGACAAAAACGGCTGAAGGCGATCCTAATCAATAAAGAATGCAGATTTTATCTGAGGCGTAGG
>DAOTJI010000140.1:0-1853 GCA_035448625.1 Smithellaceae bacterium
GTTCGCATTTTTACTTTTTACCATCGAAAATTTTCATCCTATGGGATGGCTGTGATTTTTTTCCTTAAATATTTTTTCCTTGGATGTGTTTTCCAGAATTAGGAGTTGTTAAGAATTAACTGACACTTTTCGGCGGCGTCAAGTGTGCTATATTATAGCCATTCCCATTTTCCAGGCATTTAGCAGGAAGGAGTGGCAAAAATTGGAAGACGCCGTACTCAGTTCTTTTTTCAAGTCCCTGGGCAAATCTCTGCCGGAGCGCTATAGGCGAGAGGTTGCAACGGCCATGGCCAAATCCCTCGGCCATGGAGGCATCAAGCGAGTCGCAGAATTGTCAGGAGTTTCCCGTTCCACCATCATCAGGGAGGCAGGCAGGGGGAAGCATGAGATGCCGGCCGGACGGCAGAGGATGCAGGGTGGGGGGCGCAAGAAGGCGGCGGAGAGGCATCCCGGCGCAATGGAGGCGCTTGAGGCGCTGGTATCCCCATACACACGCGGCGACCCCATGCAGCCGTTGCGGTGGACGACAAAGAGTTTGCGGAAGCTGAGCGGCGAGCTTGAGGGGAAGGGGTTTAAAATTTCCCATGTCACCGTGGGCGAGATGCTTGAAGACGCCGGGTACACGCTCCAGTCCTGCAAGAAGTCCCACGAGGGGGCGGGCGATCCGGACCGGGACAAGCAGTTCAGGCATATCAATCGGTGCTGCCTTGCCTTCTTCGATGAATCCCAGCCTGTTATTTCCGTGGACGCGAAAAAGAAGGAGCTTGTCGGAAACTTCAAAAACGGCGGGCGTGAATACCGGAAAAGCCATGATCCGCTGCTGGTGAACGCGTATGATTTCATCGACGATGCCGAGGGGCGGGCCGCCCCCTATGGAATCTACGACATCGGTGCGAACGCCGGCTTTGTAAACGTCGGAATCAGTGCGGACACGGCTGAATTCGCCGTGAATTCAATACGCAGCTGGTGGCGGGAAATGGGATGCAAGATGTACGAGGATGCACATTCTCTGTACATCACTGCCGACGGCGGCGGCAGCAATGGGAGCCGGAATCGGCTGTGGAAGGTCGGCCTGCAGAATTTTGCCAACGAGACGGGACTTAATGTGTATGTGTCCCATTTCCCGCCAGCCACAAGCAAGTGGAATAAAATCGAGCACCGCCTTTTCTCCGCAATAACGATGAACTGGAGAGGGAGGCCGCTTGACAGCTTTGAAACCATAGTCTCCCTGATCGCGGCGACAACAAATGCCAGCGGGCTTTCCGTCAAGTGCGTGCTGGATGAAAACGAATACCAACGGGGGATCAAGGTCGAGGACGACGAGATTGACAAGCTGAATATCAAGCGGTATTCGTTCCGCCCAGATTGGAACTACCTCATACGCCCGAAATAGACTCAGCGATAGGCTCAGTTATTTCTTAACAACTCCTAAGGGAAAATAGAAGCTCAAAAACACTTTTCATATAAGATAATGTGTCAAACAGGGCTTGCAAGTCGATATTTATATTTTTTCGATTATTTTCTTGTAAAGTTTTTGTTTCTTTTCTGTTAAGTTTTTTTCGATTTTTTCTTGCAGGTTGATTTGCTCGACGATTTCTGCGATGATCATTATCGTTCCGAGTATTCCTGGACGCTGCAAAAAGCCGACAGCAAAATCAGCGCTGCTTATGCCCTGTTCCTTCTCCGCTTCAGACCGACCGCGCCAAGGACGCTGCCGCCCAGCAGGAAAGTAGGCAACATGCCCGGCAATGGCTGACCAAAGGTCGGGCTTTCAACTTTATGGAACCCGAAATAAATGGTTTTCGGGTTCTTATCATAAGCTAATTGCGCTAAATCAGTGCCAAGCATATCCT
>DAOTJI010000141.1:0-1817 GCA_035448625.1 Smithellaceae bacterium
GTCAGATCGGGCAAAGCAACTATGCCAACTATAATATCGGCGGCGGCTTCCGGATGACCTTCTGATAAAAGCATCCGGGACGGAAACCATTCCCTGCCGTTATGGTTATAGGGTCTCGATTTGCACCGTTCATTTTCTTTTCGTCCCCAAATACCGATGAATAAAAGGAATAAGTTCGCCCTGATTATAACTATTATCTATTGGATATATGCCTTTAAATAATATATCAAATCCGGGCGCCAAACGAATAAAGAGCGGCAGAAAGAATGAACCCGGAAGTGGAACCTTTAGTGAACGACGAATTTGCCGGAGAGGCAAGCAAACGCACTTTACACTATCTTCAGTCCCAGCGGGAAAAGGGGAAAAATATAGTCGGCACTTATTGCGGTTACGCGCCCATGGAAGTGATCCGTGCGGCGGGCGGCGTGATTGTGGCGCTGGATTCCTGCTCCGGCATGAAACCCTATGCCGGCTTCATCGATGAAAACACAGCCGACCGTTACCGGGCCGTTGCGCGTCATTATCTGGATCTTCCCTGCTCCTGCATGACGCCCAATACGCGGCGTCTGACGGAGCTGGACAAAATCATCGCCCGATTTAAGCCGGATGTCGTGGTCGATGTGGTTCTGCATGCCTGCCATTCCTACAATATCGAATCGCACAAAATTAAAGAACGTTTGAAAGCAAACCATCCTTTGCCGTTTCTGAAAATTGAAACGGATTATTCGCAAAGCGATGCTGGGCAGATTCGCACCCGCGTGGAAGCCCTGTTTGAAATGCTGCCGAAAAAGTAAAAGGAGAACATATATGACTGAACATTCAGCAAACAAAGAGTGGGAGCCGAAAATCGCCGCCATCGTCTGCAACTGGTGTACCTACGCGGGAGCCGATCTGGCGGGTATCAGCAGGATTCAGTATCCGCCCAATGTCCGGATCATCCGAGTTCCCTGCACGGGAAGAATCAATCCTTTTTATATCGTCAAGGCCCTTCAGGAAGGGGCCGACGGCGTTCTGGTTTCCGGTTGTCATCCGGGCGAGTGCCACTATATATCGGGAAATCTGGTGGCGCGACGCAAGTTCGCAACGTTAAAGAGCTTTCTCAATTACATCGGTGTGGAAGGCGACCGAACCATTTTTACCTGGGTTTCCGCCTCCGAAGGCGATCGTTTTGCACAAGTCATCAAAGGCGTTACGGAGAAAGTCAAAGCACTGGGGCCGGCAAACAAACTGGTTAAAAAAATTTAAAAAAGCAGGCCGCATCCCGCACCCGTGCATGGCTGAAAATCCAAGATGGTCATATTTGCCGGTTCCATAAGGATATTTAAAAGTGTTTTTGCGCAAAATGGCGCCCAGCGTAAAAAGCGACATAATGTTCAGGCACAGGGACAAGCCATAGTCCATTGTGATGGCGATGATCGTCAGTGATCCGGAAAAAACACCGATCAGGACAATCATGGTCGTTACCGGTACGGACGTGCCGACCAGCCAGGCGATGAAGCTGAACAGATCGCGATATTCCCGGTCATAACCCGGAGTCGAAAAACCGGGGAACGATGAATGAGGCGGTCGATTGTTGGAGTATTGATTTTGGTTTTGCTTGATATTTTGCATATTGATCTCATCTCTAACATTTGAGGCAGGAGACATTCTCAACTTGCCGGATGACCAATTATTATTAGGTATATGAGGCGGACAATTGTGCGTCAAGAAGATTTTAGGAACAATACGGCAATGTCCGGTTAAGGAGCGGCGTTGCCCACAGCCATCTCTTTGCCATGCTCCGCGGAAGGGCTGCTCCGAGATGGCCGTGGATAACG
>DAOTJI010000142.1:0-1701 GCA_035448625.1 Smithellaceae bacterium
ATCCTGCCGCGGGTCACCAGAACATCGCGGACGTCCTCGCGCGGCAGAATCGCCGCAAAGACGAGCCCCTCCGGAGTCTCTCCGGGAACGTCTTTCATGGAATGGACGGCCAGGTCAATCTGACCGGAAAGCAGCGCCTCTTCAATTTCTTTGACAAAAACCCCCTGCCCGCCGATCTGCGTCAGAGACACATCCTGCATAATATCGCCGCTGGTCCGGATGACGCAGATTTCCGCCTCGATCTCCGGCGCCGCTTTCTTCAGACCGGCCACCGCGGAATTCGTCTGCGCCAGCGCCAGTTTGCTTCCTCTCGTGCCAACTTTAATCTTCATCTTTTACCTTTCCATCCTGCTCGCAGCAGTTGAATCGGGGCATCCGCTGAGCGAAGGTATGCCCCTTCAATTGCCGTATCTTCTTCAATCATCCAGCCGGAAGAGCTGGCGCGCCGCCGCTACGATATCCTGGGAGGCAAATTCGGCGCTTTCTTCCTTCATGACCGCAACCGGCGCATGCAGCACCTTGTTGACGATGCCGTGCACCAGGGCTTCGACTTTTTCGCGGTCTGCGGTTTCCAGATTTTCCATCCAGCCCGACGCTTTCTCCATCTCCGTCCGCACAATGCCTTCGGCCTTGCTCCGGAGCGACACAATGGTGGGCACGGCCTCCAGCTCCTTGATCCAGTTCGTGTAATTGGCCACTTCTTCTTCGATAATCGCCTCGGCCTTCAGCGCCTCGCGACGCCGGTTTTTGATGTTTTCGTCGACAATGTCCTGCAGGTGGTCGATGTTGTACAGATAGACGTTTTCAATTTCGTCCGCCGCCGGATCAATGTCCCTCGGCACGGCAATGTCCACCAGAAACAGCAGCCGGTTCTTTCGCTTGCGCAGACAGCGGCGGATCATCTCCCCGGTCACGACATACGTCGGCGCGCCGGTGGAGCTGATAACAATATCCACATCGCACAACGCTTCGTCGAGGGCTTCAAGGCCTACGGCCGCGCCGTGAAACTTTTCGGCAAGCAGCCGGGCCTGCGCGGGCGACCGGTTGACAACGGTTATATCCTCCGCGCCGTTTCCCACCAGGTGTGTGCAGGTCAATTCCGCCATTTCACCGGCGCCGATGATCAGAATCTTCCTGCCGGCGAGCGTTCCAAAAATTTTCTTGGCCAGCTCCACCGCGGCAAAGCTCACCGACACGGGGTTGGCGGCAATGCCCGTTTCCGTCCGGACGCGTTTGGCCGCCCGAAACGCTCGGTGCATCAGGCGGTTGAGCACGACACCGGTGGCGTTTTGCGCAAGCGCCTGCCGGTAGGCGTCCTTCACCTGCCCCAGAATCTGCGCCTCGCCCATCACCAGCGAATCCAGGCTGGATGTCACGCGAAACAAATGCCGGATCGCTTCCCGGTCGCGATAGAAATACAGACAGGCTTTGGCTTCTTCGTCCGTGAGCCCGCCGTAGCGCGCCAGAAAAGATTCGAGCGCGATCAGCGCTTGCGGCGCGTCCTCCAGGGAAGCCACCAGTTCCACGCGGTTGCAGGTGGAAAGATGAAGAATCTCCATCACGCCGTCGATCGCCTTGAGCTCGCCCAGCAGATTCATCTGCTCCTGGCATCCGGCAAAAAGCCTCTCGCGCACGGCCAGCGGCGACGTTTTATGATTTAATCCGACCAGTCCGATCATGGCTACTTTCAAATAAAATTAT
>DAOTJI010000143.1:0-1666 GCA_035448625.1 Smithellaceae bacterium
CGCCTTCGCGGGTGTGAACCACCTCGGGATGGAATTGCAGTCCGTAAAAGCGCCTTTTGGCGTCCTCGGCCGCCGCGACCTTTGTGTTGGCCGTGGAAGCCGTCACGGAAAATCCCGGCGGCAGTTCGCCGATGGCGTCGCCGTGGCTCATCCAGCAGGGCGTTTTCCTCTGTACGCCGGCAAAAAGGCCTTCTTGCTTTCTGATGCTGAGTTCGGCAAAACCGTATTCGCGTTTGGCCGAGCCGACCACCCGCCCGCCCAGAGCATCCGCCATGAATTGCAGTCCGTAGCAGATCCCCAGCACCGGAATCCCCAGCTCAAAGATGCCGCGATCCGCGCGCGGCGCGCCGGCGGCGTAGATGCTGGCCGGACCGCCGGACAGAATGATGCCTTCCGGCGCCATCGCCCGAATGGCGGAAAGAGGAAGATCGGGCGGCTCGATCCGGCAGTACACCTGGTGTTCGCGAACCCGCCGCGCGATCAACTGGTTGTACTGAGAGCCGAAATCAATAATCAGAATCATGGGGCTTCCTGTCTTTTCAAGAGATAAACAACATTTCCCAGAACTTCGGGAGGGGCCAGATTTCATCATCTACCAGATTTTCGAGAGCGTCCACGTATTCGCGAAGCTCGTCCATTTTCGGTTTGACTCTGGCGCAAAGCGCCTCCGCCTTTTTCTGTTCGCCGTCCATGGACTTGGCGGCCTGCATTCCGGTCGTGATTTCCCTGCAGGCCGCGTATACGTCGTTGATCAAATCCAGAATCTTCTTCAGCAGCTCCGCCTGAGAGGAGGTCACCGCCGCGGATCCGAGGACCTCCTTGGCGTCGAGAATCGCCCGTGCCAGTTTTTGCTGATAGGCCGTGGCCGCCGGGATCACCTGCGTCAGACAGATGTTGATGAGGCAGTTGACTTCGATTTCCAGATCTTTCAGGTAGCGCTCCGTGTGAATCAGATAGCGGGCCCTCAGTTCCTCGTTGGAAAGAACCTGATATTTTTCAAAAAGACGAAGGGCCCGGTCGGTGACCAGGGCTTTGAGCGCACCGGGCGTTGTTTTTTCATTCGGCAGGCCCCGCTTCTTCGCCTGGGCCGCCCATTCCTTGGAATAGTTGTCCCCGTTGAACAGAATCGGCCTGAGCTGAGCAATCTCGGTTTTCAGAACGTCAAAGACCGCCTGATTGATGTTCTTTGCGCTCCTGGCTTTGATTTTTTCGGCCAGATCGTCCAGGCTTTCGGCCACGATGGTATTGATGACCGCCGCCGGGAACGAAATGGACTGCGAAGATCCCACCGCCCGGAATTCGAACTTGTTGCCGGTAAAGGCAAACGGCGAGGTCCGGTTGCGGTCCGCGTAATCCTTGCTGACCTGAGACAGAGAGGAAATGCCCAGATCGATGATTTCCGCGTTGGTCGCTTTGTGGACGGTGCCTTTTTCGATGTTGTCCAGGATTTGCGTCAGCTGTTCGCCCAGGAAAACGGAGAGAATCGCCGGCGGCGCTTCATTGGCGCCCAGCCGGTGGTCGTTGCCGCAGGATGCGACCGTGGCGCGCAGGAAATCCCCGTGCCGGTAAACGGCGCGGACCGTTGCGATCAAAAAGACGAGAAAGTGAATGTTGTCCTGGGGGGTTTTGCCGGGGTTGAGCAGATTGTTTCCCTGGTCGTCGGAAA